>JALRBS010000160.1 GCA_023262325.1 Ilumatobacteraceae bacterium
ATTGCCAGGCGTCGTCACCACCGCCGTCGGCTACATGGGCGGGTGGACACCACATCCGACCTACGAAGAAACCTGCACCTCGCAGACCGGCCACACCGAGTCGGTCATGGTTGTCTACGACCCATCGATCCTTTCGGTCGACACGATCATGCAGGCGTTCTGGGAGAACCACGACCCAACGACACCGAACCGTCAGGGCAATGACATTGGTACCCAGTATCGGTCAGCGATCTTCACAACTTCCGATGTGCAGCGACGCGAGGTCGACAGTTCTCGCGATCGCTATCAGCGGGCACTTGCCAGCGCCGGTTATGGCTCAATCAGCACACAGATCTGCTCCGCCGAAGAGGCAGGTGATGGGGTGTTCTACTACGCCGAGGATTATCACCAGGGGTACTTGCACAAGAACCCGGGCGGATATTGCAACCACGGCTTCTGCCAAATCGGATACTCCGCGAATTAACTGCGACGAGCCGGTCGTCAGATCGGCTCAAGCAGCTCGCCTGCGCGTAGTTGCGAGGCGTAGAGACCATCAGCGGCGACGAGTTCGTCATGTCGACCCTGCTCGGCAATTCCACCATCGGCGATCACCACAATGCGATCGGCTGATCGAACGGTCGACAGGCGGTGCGCGATGACAATTGCGGTGCGTCCGGTAAGCGCAGCGGTCAGCGCCTCATGGACAAGCGCCTCATGCTCCATGTCGAGGTGGCTCGTTGCCTCGTCAAGAATCATGATGCGCGGATCTTTGAGGAGTAAGCGGGCGATGGCGAGCCGTTGTTTTTCGCCGCCGCTCAACCGGTAGCCACGCTCGCCGACAACGGTTTCGTAGCCGTCTGGGAGCCGAGCGATCGTCTCGTGAATTCGCGCGGCCGTGCACGCGACGATGAGTTCGTCATTCGTTGCCGATGGCTTTGCGAACCGAAGGTTCTCTGCGATTGATACGTGAAAGAGATGCGGGTCCTGTGCGACGACACCGATCGCTTGCCGCAGCGAATTCAGTGTGAGGTCACGAACATCGACGCCGTCCACTCGGACGGACCCGCCTGTCACGTCGTAGAGCCGTGGAATGAGTGAGGCAAGCGTCGATTTGCCGGCACCTGATGCGCCGACGATTGCGACGGTTTCGCCTTCAGTGATGTGCAGCGAGATCGATCGCAAAATGTCACGGTCGGGATCGGCTCCAGGAATCGCGCGTTGCTCCATTGATTCGATTGCCGAATCGGTGGCCGGCGGATATCGAAAGGTCACATCGTCGAAGGTGATCGACCCGCCGCAGTCGACGAGATCGATCGCCCCGGGCCGATCCTGTAGTGGTTCAGGGGCATCGAGCACCTCGAAGACTCGTTCAAACGAGACCATCGATGTCATGAGATCAACACGGGCATTCGTCAGACCAGTTAATGGTTGATATACCCGAGTCACGAGCGCTGCCAGCGCAACGAGTGTGCCGGCGGTGATCGAGCCTCCGACGACCATCCATGCTCCAATGCCGTAAATGGCAGCAGTTCCAACGGCACCGACGAGGCCGAGTGCGACAAAGAACACCCGACCAAGCATCGCTGAGCTCACACCCGCGTCTCGTACAGCGTTCGCTTGCTCGCTGAACGTGTCGAGCTCCCGTTGCTCGTCGCCAAAAAGCTTGACGAGCATTGCACCCGCGACGTTGAACCGTTCGGTCATCTGTGTGTTCATCGTTGCGTTGTGTTGCATCTGGCGACGTGCGATGTCCTGTAAACGCCTGCCGACGCGTCGCGCTGGCACGATGAAGGTCGGGAGGACGACGAGGGAGAGCAGCGTCAAACGCCATTCGAGCGCAGCCATCGTCGCAAGGGTGGTGATGAGCACGATGATGTTGCTCACTACTGAGCCGAGCGTGCTCGTGAGCGCACTCTGCGCACCAACGACATCGTGGTTGAGTCGTGCGGTGATGGCGCCGGTTGGAGTGCGGGTAAAAAATGCGATCGGCAGTCGCTGCACTTTCGCATATAACGCGATTCGAAGGTCGGCGATGAGACCTTCTCCGATACGGGCCGAACACCATCGTTGAAGAATTTGCAGACCTGCATCGACGAGGGCAGATCCGACGGCAACTGCGGCGAGCACTCCAATGAGGCGGCGATTTCCGTCGGGAATGGCGTGGTCGAGAATTTCGCGTACGACAAGTGGTGGTACGAGCGCAAGCAGTGCAGCAACGAGAATCGCAGAGAGAAACAACGCGATCGTCGACCGATACGGGCGGGCGAACGACCACACTCGTGTTCCCGTGCCGGCTTTGAGGTGAACGTCGCGCACTGCGTCGGTGTCGCGCGGCATCATGTGGTGGGGACCCATCCGCATACCATCAGGCTAAGCACCCATCGCCGCGGTTCGGCACCGACGTACGATGGAGATCATGCGCAGACGTCACCTTCTTGTCGTTGGCGTCGCGTGCGTAGCGCTGCTGGTTTCGTGTTCCGCTGCACGCGAGCCGATTCTTGTCTCATCAGTAGACGCCGATGAACCGGCAAACGAAACCTCGAACAGCACTGACGACACCGCGACGAGCGTGGTCGACGATGTCGTACCGGAGCGCCCGCGCGTTGCCCCCGAATCAACCGACTCATTCGCCGTTCGCGACATCACATGGAGTGTGCTTGAACCTGGCGTCGACGAAGGATGGCTCGAGGTTCCGTTGCGATATGACGAACCTGATGGCGACATGATCTCGGTGTACGTCGTCCGACACCGCGCCACGGATACGTCGAAGCGAATTGGATCACTGCTCGTCAATCCCGGTGGTCCGGGCTTTGGTGGCAGTTACCTCGCGCTGTACGCCGATCAGATTTATGACCCAGAACTGCTGAGTGCGTTTGACATCGTCGGCTGGGACCCGCGCGGTACCGGCGAGAGCAATCCGTCGATCGACTGCATCGCCGATTACGACCCGTTCTTTGCTGAGATCGACATCACCCCTGATTCGATTGACGAACAGAATGAACTTGTTGCGCGTGCGCAAGAGTTCGCCGATCGTTGCGTTGACAACGGCGAGATTGTCAACTATGTCGGCACAAATAACGCCGCCCGCGATATGGATGTGCTTCGGCGAGCGCTCGGCGAGCAAACAATTTCGTATTTTGGTTTTTCCTACGGCAGCGAACTTGGTGCCACGTGGGCAACTCTGTTTCCAACCACAGTTCGGGCAGCCGTGCTCGACGGCGCTGCCGACCCTGATGCTGATGCGTTGCAATCGACACTGCAACAGCTCGAAGGATTCGAACGAGCGCTCGACACATTTCTCGCTCGGTGCAGTGCGGACAACCAATGTGCTCTTCACAATGGTGGCGATGCCGAAGGTGCATTCGACGCGTTGATGGCGTCGCTCGACGAGTCGCCCGTGCCGACGGTGAGCGGTAGGCCACCGGCGAACCTCGCGGTTGCGATCAACGCAGTGATCGAAGCCATGTACTCCGAGTACTATTGGCCCGACCTCGAGCAGGCGCTCGATGCAGCCGCAAAGGGTCGAGGCGCTCAACTACTCGAACTTCACGACTCGTACTTTCAACGTCAAGCCGACGGAACGTACGGCAATGAACTTGAGGCCTTTCAAACGATCACCTGCGCCGACACGATCGATCGAGCGTCGGTAGACGACGAGAACGCGCTCGTTACCGAATACCGCTCGGTTGCGCCAAGACTCGTTCCGGAAGGCTCGTTGGGTTCATATTTCTGCACGTTTTTCCCGGCACCGGTTGACCCTCGCGTCAGCATCACAGGTGACGGCGCGGGGCCCATCGTCGTCATCGGAACGACCGGCGATCCGGCGACACCATTGGCGTCAACCGAGGCGATGGCGAACGCGCTTGAGGACGGACGACTCGTCATCGTCGAGGCTGATCAACACACGGGATACGGCGTGAATCGGTGCGTTGTCGACGTTGTCAACGACTATCTCATCGATCTCGTACCACCCGATTCAGGTACCGAGTGTCGATAGCGGCAGGGTTCGAAACACCGATGCCGTGATGGCGGAAGGAGTGGGATTCGAACCCACGGAGACCCGAAGACCTCAACGGCTTTCGAGGCCGTCCCATTCGTCCGCTCTGGCATCCTTCCGTCGACCGAGGCTATCGGCGAATCGAGAATGCTGGCAGCCTGGCCAGGGTTCCATCAACGGCGAGCGGCGAAGAAGGTTTTCAGCAGCGCACTCGCGACCTCAGCCTGAACACCTGAAGTGCACTCGACCCGATGGTTGAGTAATGGGGAGTTCACAATGTCGAAGCGACTCCCGGCTGCACCAGCTTTCGGGTCGCTCGTTGCAAACACCAGTCGTCCGAGTCGTCCGTTGACCATGGCGCCAGCACACATCACGCATGGTTCGAGGGTGACGATCAAGGTGCATTCCTCAAGATGCCACGAGTTGAGATGTTGCGCAGCGTCTCGTAGTGCGAGCACTTCCGCGTGGGCTGTTGGGTCACCGGTGAGTTCACGTTCATTGTGTCGTGCTGCGATGACATCACCGTCGTGAATCACGATTGCCCCAACTGGAACGTCATCATGTTCGAGCGCGGCGCGTGCCTCATCGAGCGCGCGCAACATCCAACGGTCAAGTTCAGGTTGTTCTTCGTGCTCGGTCATCGATGTTCTCGCATTCATGTCGCATTAAGGAGGTTACGAGGGATTCAGACTTCGGTTGTCGTGCCCCTTGCGGCGTAACCTCGCAGCGATGCCTACGCGCCAGCAGAGCCTGCCACGACTGGTGCCTCGCCGTGTGTTCTACGGCTGGGTTGTCGTCGGCGTCTCGATTATCGCAGTGCTGATGACCTCAGGGAGTCGCGCCGCGCCCGGCGCACTGCTTGTCGACATGGAGCGTGAAACGGGCTGGAGCACGTCGACCCTGTCGATTGCGGCATCGATCAGTCTGATGATGTACGGCATTGGCGGACCGCTTGCTGCCGCCGTCATCGCCCGAATTGGGTTGAGAGTGACGACCGTGTGCAGCCTCGTGCTTGCAGCCTTTTCGTTCGTGATGAGCGCTCGAGCGTCATCGCTCTGGTCGCTGTATGTCTGGTTTGGCTTCGGTGCGGGGCTGGCGAGCGGCTTGATTGCGAGCGTGCTTGGCGCAACGATCGCGAATCGTTGGTTCGTTGAGCGCCGCGGTCTTGTCACCGGCCTCTTCGGCGCAGCGATGAGCGCTGGTTTGCTCATTTTCTTTCCGGTGTTCACCATGCTCGCCTCCAACTCGGGTTGGCGCCGTTCGCTCGAGATCGGTGCGGTGCTACTCGCGCTTGCGGCGATTCCAAGTTGGCTATTCATTCGAAACTCGCCGGGCGATGTTGGCCTTGCGCCATATGGTGGCTCGCCTGAGCCGACTCGTTCGCCAGATACCGGACTGTTTCGTCGAGCGTCACGACGACCCGAATTCTGGTTGTTGGCGGTGACGTTCATGGTGTGTGGTGGCACGAGCAATGGGCTTGTCGGGCAACACTTCATCGCTCACGCCACGGAGCACGGATTTGCTGAGGTGACTGCGGCAAATTGGCTCGCAGTGATGGGTCTGTTCAACTTTGTTGGCACGCTCGCAAGCGGTTGGTTGACCGATCGAGTCGATCCGCGTCGTCTGCTGTTCGCGTACTACACGTTTCGCGGCTTGAGTTTGTTCTTTCTCCCTGTCGTGCACGACAACGTGTCGATCGGGTTGTTCGCAGTGCTCTTCGGACTCGACTACATCGCAACGGTGCCTCCGACGATCATGCTGTGCGCCGAAACCTTTGGTCGACATAACGCGGGAACGGTGTACGGGTGGGTCTTTGCGGCTCATCAGTGCGGGGCGGCGATCGCCGCGTGGGGGGCTGCAGCGATTCGCGAATCTGCCGGCAACTACACATGGGCATTTTCAGCGGGTGGCGGCGTCGCCATCGCAGCAGGAATGTTGGCGTTGCTCATTCGACGCGATCGACCGAGTGCCGCAGGTCTCGCTGCTGCGTGATGCCGTCGGTGATGGCGGTCGCTAGGAGACGGCGACCCGTCGATATGTGCGTGTAGCGGTTGTTCCTGTGAGCACCGACAGCGCGAACAGAGCGATCGCGAGTGCGAATTCAAATGTGCCGTTGCCGTTGTCGGGCTCGAACCCGGTGAGTGCTTCGACCCATTCACGCGTGATGAGCGTCAACACGAAGAGTACGGCGCTCAGCGCGGCGAGCGCCGACTGCATCCAGAATCGCAATGGAAGGTTTCGGCTGTTGTTGCCCTTGTCCTCTCTCATAAATGCAAAGTGTAGGTGTGCGCCGCGCGCAACGAGAGAGTCGGGCTGGGTGGGGATTCTCCGCCTTTAGACAGTATGGCCTCTGATGTTTCATTGCTGGACCCAATGATCTCTTAATTAAACCGAGTTCAGATGTGGTGCCTATTGCGTGCGTTACCTGCATTGCGCGCTTAGCGGCGCTAGCGACATGGCAATCGTGCGTGACTGACTTAAAGGTAAGGTAGGGGCGTCGTGCACAACTAAGTGGGCTTCTCGAAAGTCTTAGCGATCCTCACAGATAGACGTGCCATGAAGCAAAGGGGTCGTTATGTCTGAGCGTCATGTCAGTCGTGCACGTTGGGCAGCAATCGGTGCCGCTGTCGCCGTCACGTTAGGGGCGGGGGGGCTTGTTGGCGTGAATGCTGCGAGTAACGAGTCAATGTTCACACCGATCACACCCGTACGGATGTTGGATACCCGACAGGTCGAGCGCGTCGGATCGCTCGTCTCTCCACAGGAGGCAGAGCCCTACCGACTTGCGATCTCCGGACGGCGAGGTGTTCCAGTGTCTGGTGTCACTGGTGTATCGCTCAACGTCACCGTTGTCCAAGGAGAAACCAATGGGTACGGGGGGTATGTCACGGTCTACCCATGCGAGTCAGTGACATCTGATCGAACCGATACCTCAAATCTCAACTTTAAAACCGGTCAGACGCTTGCGAACCCCGTGACGACTGCGCTCTCTAGTGACGGATATATCTGCCTATTCGTCTACGGGACCGCGCACCTTCTTGTTGACGCAAACGGGTATTACTCAGCGTCAAGCGCAACTGCGTTACAGGGCCCCGCCGGTGAAACCGGGCCGCAGGGTGAGGTTGGGCCGGCCGGTGACAATGGCGCCCTTAGCGGTCTCACCTGTGGTGACGAAGAGTTTGTCGCCATGCTCGAAGGTGCATGGACGTGCGCGAGGCTCGTCAGGGCGCCTGGTGGAACGTTTACTGGGACTCTTGATTTCGAGATGATTTGCTGCACCATTCAGGACTGGGTGAGCGCAGAGGGATTTTCATCGGTGGGGTTTCAGACAGACAGCACTTGCGACGAACTAATGTGTGTATTTGCTGTCACCGGTATCGAAGACCACACCACCTGCTCGATTCGCGCCGACATTGATGGGATTTCGTACACCGAAGCAAGTCCTGACGTACACGTTTCACAATACGAAATCGTAATTGATGGCATGGCTTGGTTTACCTTCGAGCACCTTGGCAACCGATCCGTTGACGTCCAATGTGGCGCTTCGATCGTTGCTGCTAACTCGTAGCGATGCTCGTGAAATACCTCCGACGAATCAGCCAATCGTTGCAACGCGAGCAGACCGCGGTTGCTGCCTTCAATGTTGTTCACTCACTTACGCTTCGCGAGGTTCAGGTGTGAAATATGAGTTGCTGTGACGTCTCTGGTGTCGCCATGGATGAAGTGGCATCATTGCGCCTGTGACAGTGGATCCAAAATTCCTTGACGGCCTTCGCTATCGCTGCATCGGCCCCACCCGCGGCGGTCGAGTGGTGGCAGTCGCTGCAGACCCGGTCAAAAAGTCGGTGTTCTACTTCGGCGCCGTCGCCGGCGGCGTATGGAAATCCGATGATGGTGGGCAGTACTGGGAAAACGTATCGGACGGGTTTTTCAACAGCGCATCGGTAGGCGCGCTTGCCGTTGCACCATCTGATGGCAACGTCATCTATGCCGGCATGGGTGAAACGACAATTCGAATCGATGTCACGCATGGCGATGGCATGTACAAGTCAACGGACGCAGGCGTGACCTGGAGCCATATTGGTCTTGGCGAAACGCGACATATCGGCGAAATTCGGGTACATCCGACAAACCCTGACCTCGTCTACGTCGCAGCACTCGGACATGCGTCAATTGCAAGTTCAGATCGCGGCGTCTACCGATCGTCAGATGGCGGCGCGAGTTGGGAATGTGTGCTTCATGTGAGTGATGTCGCAGGTGCTGTTGATATTGCGATCGATCCGTCGAACCCGCGCATTGTCTACGCGACGATGTGGCAGGCACAGCGAACCTTCTGGTCGATGAACAGCGGTGGACCCGATAGTGGGTTGTGGCGTTCGCGTGACGGTGGCGATACCTGGGAAAACATCAGCACGAAGCCAGGAATGCCGAACGGCACCCTTGGCAAGATCGGTGTGTCGGTGACGGGCGGGCAGTCTGGACGCGTCTACGTAATGGTTGAGGCTGAGGGTCGAACGCGCGGTCTCTATCGTTCGGACGACCATGGCGAGAACTGGGAACATGTCTCAGCGAACCCTGACCTGTCCTGGCGACCGTGGTACTACATGCACGTCATTGCGCACCCGACCGACCCCGACACGGTGTTTGTCTTCAATATGAAGGCATGGAAATCCATCGACGGTGGTCGAACCTTCACGCAGTTCCACACGCCGCACGGCGATAACCACGCGCTGTGGATTGACCCGACCGACCCTGAACGAATGATTGGTTGCGACGACGGTGGCGCATGGGTGAGTTCAAACGCCGGCCGGTCATGGTCGACGGTGTACAACCAGCCAACGGCGCAGTTTTACCATGTCGCCGTTGATGACCAGTTCCCGTATGTGGTCTACGGGTCGCAGCAGGACAACACGAGCATTGCGGTTCCCAGCCGAACCGGAATGGGTGCAATCAGTTGGAGCGATTGCTTCGCCCCGGGTACTGCCGAGAGCGGCTATGTCGCTCCGAAGCCGGGTGATCACAACATCGTCTATGTCGGCGCGATCGGCTCGTCGCCGGGTGGTGGTGACGCGCTGCAGCGATACGACCATCGCACCGGTCAGATTCAGTTGGTGAGTGTGTGGCCAGAGTCCGCGCATGACGGCAACTCGGCTGAAGTTCGATTCGCGTGGACCTATCCGATTGTGTTCTCGCCGCAGAACCCAGATGTGCTGTACGCGGGCGGCAACAAGGTGTTTCGCTCAGAAAACGAGGGGCATTCATGGACTGCGATCAGCCCTGACTTGACCTACGCCGACCCGGACACGCTCGGTGTGTCGGGACCGCTCACCATGGACGCGGCTGGTGCTGAAATGTACGGCACCGTGTTCTCGTTGATGGCTTCGGCCCATCGACCTGGAATGCTCATCGCCGGTTCGGATGACGGTCGCGTGCACGTCACCCATGACGAAGGTGGCTCATGGACTGAGGTCACGCCGGCTGATCTGCCGAAATTCTCACAGGTCACAATGATCGCTGAGTCACCGCACATTGACGGAACGGTCTATATGACGGCTGCTCGACACAAGATGGGCGATTACGCGCCGTATGTGTTCAAGTCAACTGACGCTGGAGCGACCTGGGCACGAATTGATCACGGGCTTCCGGCAGAGGAGTTTTGTCGTGTCGTTCGCGAGGATCCGAATCGACGAGGCCTGTTGTACGTCGGAACCGAAATGGGTCTCCACATGTCGCTCGATGACGGTGCGACGTGGCAGCCATTGCAACTCAACTTGCCGGTCAGTCCCGTGTACGACCTCGTTGTCGCTGGCACCGATCTCGTTGTCGCAACGCATGGGCGATCGTTCTGGATTCTTGACGACCTGAGCCCGCTTCACCAGTTGTCTGACGAGGTGATGTCGGCGACCCATCATCTCTTTCGACCACGTGACACCGTTCGCATTCGTCCACACATCGCAGCAGCGTGGAGTGGTTCGCCGGGTGGCAAAAACTACGGGGTGCTCGGCGCTCGCAGCTCAGCGTTCTACGTTGAAGAGCAGGACACCGGTCATGTGACGAAACGTGTCATTGACGCAGGCGAAGATTTACCGCTCGGTGTGCAATTCTCGTACATCCTTCCGGAGAATGCGGTCGGCCAGGCGTCGCTCAGTATCTATGACGCGCATGGTTCGCTTGTCGATACGTTCCCCAGCGAGATTCCTGCGGAGAAAAAGGATCGGAAAGGTTTGTACATCACGGCAAGAGCTGGAGTGAACACGTTCGTGTGGCCGTACACCTACCCGGCTGGCGAGAAGATGGTCGACACCGACTTCCACGGTCGACCGAGCGGACCGCTCGCCTGCCCAGGCAACTACACCGCAACATTGACTGTTGGTGACTGGTCAATGTCGCAGGACTTTGTGCTGACCCACGATCCTCGGGTTGAGGTCGACGATGCTCACCTCGCAGAACAATTCACTCTGTCGATGAGCATTCGTGACAAGTTGTCCGACATCGTCGTCGGAGTGAATTTGATTCGGTCGCTGCGTCGTCAACTTGACGATTGGCGCTGCCGACTCACCGGCCGTGACGATGCAACGCGCGTGCTGACGGCAATGGAATCGGTACTTGCCAAACTCGGGGCAGTCGAAGATGTTCTCGTGCAGAAAGAGTTCACCGCGGATGGTGACACGTTGAATCATCGAGAGCAACTCTTCGAATTGCTTGGAGGGCTCGCTCCGATCGTGAGCAGTGCTGATGCACGTCCTACGGAACAGTCATACGCCGTGTTTGAGAAGCTGGCGAGCAAGGCAGATGCGCAACTCGCCACCCTGCACGAGCTTGTCAACGGCGAGCTCGCTGAGGTGAATGCACAGCTCGCCGCGCTCGGCATTGACATCGTCGGCGCGTAGGTCCCTTGAGTCGTGAATGTGCCGCCGATGGCTCGGCGACAATTACGCAGATAGGTCTCTCAGGACGCAGGCGGTGGCGGTGGCGGAGGGGGCATTGTCCCTCCGGCTGGGTACTTCGTTGAGGTACCCCAGTTGTTGGTCCCCGCCTTGGAATCGGCGAACAAAAAGACGAGCAGCACGATTGTGCCAACGAACGGGATGAGTGAGACGAGAATGAACCACCCGCTTTTGTCGGTGTCGTGAAGTCGACGGATCGTGACTGCAAGTCCTGGAATGATCATCGCAAGCCAATAGACCCCGAGCAGCAACCCAAATATTCCGGATGCACGCGTGAGAATCGACAGCACGACGTAGGCGATGACGTTCGCAAGCATGTAATGCCAGTATTCGGACCGGCGCGCTCGACCTTTGAAGTTTGCGTAGTTCTGCAGCACAACCTGCTGCCACGCAGATATCGGATTCATTGTGACCCCCTTTGCACAACGCTTGGCAATGTCAAAACCACCGTAGTCCATGGCCTTCGGGTGGATGTTCGAAAGGTGGCCCCCCGCCGATCCTTCGCCACCTGTCGGATCGGGAAGCCATTGAAGACGTCAAGTACGGTGCACCTGTGAGCGCGATTCGCATTGCCCAAGGATTTCAGGGTCCGTCGGGCAGTGGTCAAGGCGGATGGACGATTCGAATGTTCGCTGAACAATTGAGCGGAACCCATACGTTCGCGATTCGCCGACACATACCGCTCGACGAAGATCTCACAGCACACACCGATGACGGCACCTTGCGCACGGCAGCCGGCGAGGTGGTTATTGCCGCATCTCCGTGGGCACCTGACGTTCCGCTCACCGAGGCGGTGAGTCTTATTGATGCTGAGAATGCACGGCGACGTTTCGTACCGTTTCTTGGCATCGAGATGAGTCGGAGTTGTTTCTCGTGCGGGCTCACTGATGGCTCAATGGGCGTGCACGCTGCGGCACTTGGCGATGGTCGTTTTGCGACCGATTGGACTGTGCCGACCTGGGTCGATGATCCGGTTACCGCATCGGGGGTGTTGTGGGCAGCCCTCGACTGCACCGCAGCGTTTTATGTGTGCAGTAGTGATGAACATCGAATGGCGTTCACGGTTCAATACGCAGTCAACGAGGCACGACCGGTGGCGCCGGGGGAACGCGTTGCGCTCGTTGGATGGAACGGTGACTATCCGTCGACGTGGGATGGTCGTAAACGCGGTGCGTGTTCGGCGGCATTTGGGGTTGACGGCGACATCATTGCCTCGGCGCGCTCATTCTGGGTGTCGGTAGACGAAACTCAATGAGTGCCAAACCGGCGCTGCGTCGTCATCAGTCGAGACCGCGGCCTCAAACAACTCTTACCTTTTCGAAATTGAATGACCGAATGAGGCGAGCCGTCGCTATCTCGGGATGCATCATCCTGCTCGCAGGCTGCTCGCGTGGAGCCTCCGCACCTGTCGATGAGTCGAGGGGCGTGTCGACGGAGGCGATGGCGTCGACTACGTCTGAGTTTCCGGCGTTTGAACCGGGAATCTCGGACAACGACGTCAGTGCTCGCGGATCGATCGACTTTTTTGGTGACTACGCAATCACCGACGAAACGTTCGGAACCTCAGTTCGGGTGACTGTCCTCGACGGGTTGCGCACGATTCAGACGAATGCACTGCCAGATCATGAAACGGGTGACTTTCCGAACGACGGCAACCCGAACTCGATAGCAGAACAGGATCGTACGTGGGTGTTTCCTGCTGTTCCGACCTATAGCGAAACGATGAGCATCGTTCAGGTTCCCGGGGTTGCAGTAAACGGCGTGAAGTTTGAACCTGGCACCGCCGAAACGGTGGTGTGTTCAACAGGTGAGGTGTACCGCGTTGATGGTCTTCAGCCGACAATCAACCTCGGAATGGACATGAACAATGCACACGTCCAGCCGACTGGCGAGTACCACTATCACGGTGTGGCCGATGCGCTTATTGAGCGCTACGCCGATGGTCAAGACGTCGTTTTTGTTGGATTCGCCGCAGACGGACACTTCATCTACCACTCAGTTTCAAATGCCTGGCGCTCGGGATATGTGTTGCGCACCGAACCCAGAACGGGGTCTTCCTGCGCACTGAGTTTGCCCAGCGGAGAAACGATGGACCTCGATGGATCAATGCCCGATGGGACCTTTGTCGACGATTGGGTATGGGAACGCGGGTCAGGCTCGCTTGATGAATGCAACGGAACATTTGTGAATGGAGAATACGCATACGTGCTTACTGATGAATTCCCATTCATCCCGCGTTGTTTGCACGGCGAGCTCGATGCCGGTTTCGAGGGCACCGAGGTCGATGGTGCTACTCGCGTCGGCTCGATTGGACCTCCACCCGGCAATGCTGGCCCGCAGTCTCCCCCGTGTGGTGAGTTCGACCTTGATGTCATTGAGGTCGTGGGCGGCGTCACATTCGAGCCAGGAAGGTACGTCGTACATGCCTTTGGTATCGAGTGCGACGACGTTCTTGGCGATGGGGGTGTGCTCGAGGTATTCCTCGCGCTCGGACACAGCGACCCCCTGCCCGAACCATGGCGGTTTCTCGATGATGCCATTGGTGCGCCAAAGTTCGTCGCAGGACCGCAGCAGGGCTTTCGTGTGCAACGGCTTCCATCGGGTTGAAACCCATCAAGGACATTTCTCCTATTGCGTTTTGCTCCGTGACGCCACATGATGTCGGTGTGACCGAAACTTCGAAAGCATCTGGCGTCATTCGTTCGATCTATATGTACGGCGTCTGTCTCATCACGCTCATCACGAGTTTGTTCGCCGCTGTATCAGGTGTGAGCGCGGTGGTTGATGTCGCATATCCCGACCCGTACGTCGGCTACTACGACCCCTATCCAAGTATCGCCCGACCGGACGCAACCGATGAAACAGCGACCGATCCAGAGGCGCTTGCAGAGTGGGAAACACGACAGGCCGAACTTTCGCAACAGTCGAATCGACGAAACGCGATACGAGGCATCCTGCGATCGATTGTCACGCTCGCCTTCGCAGTTCCATTATTTGTGCTGCATTGGCGTTCAGCACTTCGCGAACGCCATCCGAACGAAGAGAACTAGTTCGTGGGCTTGCGCACCACGGTGAGTCGAACGTTTGTGGTGCGCAGGAATCCTGCGCAGATCATGCTCGTGTGCGTAGTAATCGGCATCGAGTCTCGGCTGTGGATGCGGTTCATCAGCGACCAAGCTGAATTCACGTGGGGTGGCACAGCGATCGTTGTGTCGATCTTTCCCCTGTTTGGCATCGGCCACGTCATCGCGGCAGCGGCGCGTCGGCGGGGTCGCTTGGCGTCCGTGTGTGGACGTCTCGCAGGACTGATCTTGACCCTTCCCCTGTTTGGAGCGGCGGGCGCCATGATGTTGCCTTCGGTGATGTTTGGCTCGCTCGCAACATGGCGGGTGACTTGGCCGAACCCCGTTCGTGTCGGCTGTGGTGTTCTTGCCGCGGTGATTCCAACGTATGTCGTCGTTGACGTGCTCATCACCACGTTTTCGGTGCAGCGCGTTGTTGGTGTGCTGATGTTCGTCATCTCGTACACGGCCGTCATCTTGTTGACGGGTCCTGTGACATCGGGTGACTGGGTTGTGAGGAACGCTTCCGAAGAACATTTGAGTTCTTCTGCACGATGAACCAGTCGCTGCACAGCGTTGCGCTATTAGCGCCCCACCAGCCTTGAGCGGAGAGGGTGGGATTCGAACCCACGGAAGGTTGCCCTTCACACGCTTTCCAAGCGTGCCGATTCGGCCGCTCTCGCACCTCTCCCGAAGTGCCCGACGCTATCGGGCGCTAGCCTGAGTTCGGTCTTAGTCGTCGGGTCCCGACGGGTGAGGTGACGGCCGGGTCCTGTGCGACGAGCGCCCGTGAATCAGGTCAGGCCCGGAAGGGAGCAGCCTTCAGCGGCATCGCTCGTGCGCCGCAGATCGCCTGGTCGTCACCTCAGTCGGCGGGACCCGTGGCGCGTCTCAGCGACGGTACGGGCGAAGGCCATGAGCAGGCACAACGCCAAGGCGACCCGCCTGAAAATCTTCAAATGCCTGTTGCAGTTCGGCGCGGGTGTTCATGACGAATGGGCCGTATTTTGCAACCGGCTCACGTATTGGTTGACCGCCGAGAAGGTAGAGGTCGATCGATTCATGAGGTGACGCCGTGAATTGCAGAGCGTCGCCACTCGCAAACACTGCGAGGCGTCCGGTGTGCATCGGCACACCTTCGGCACCGACCGTTCCGGACCCTGAAAGCGTGTAAGCGAGCGCGTTATACGACGGATTCCACGGCAACCGAACCTCGTGGCCGGCTTCGATGGTGAGGTGCGCGACGGTGATCGGAGTGTGCGTGCCCCCGGGACCTTGGTAACCATCGATGTCGCCCGCAATGATGCGCAGCAGTGCTCCGGCATCATGAGTCGTGGCGAGCACGACATCTTCTGGCTCAAGATTCTGGTAGCGGGGTTCGCTCATCTTCATCGATGCTGGAAGGTTGACCCATAGTTGCAATCCGTGAAAGAGACCTCCGGTGATGACAAGTGATTCGGGTGGAGTCTCGATGTGGAGAATGCCGCGGCCGGCGGTCATCCATTGCGTCGCACCATTGCTGATTGATCCACCGCCACCGTGTGAATCTTGGTGAAGAAACGTGCCGTCGATGATGTAGGTGACCGTCTCGAAGCCTCGGTGTGGATGCCAGTCAGTACCACGTGGTTCGTACGGGGCGTAGTTCACTTCACCCATCTGGTCCATATGAATGAACGGGTCGAGTTCACTATCAGGCACGCCTGCGAATGCTCGACGCACAGGGAACCCCTCACCCTCGTGCCCGCTTGGAGCGTCGATAATTCTGTGTACAGGTCGGATGACCGCTCCGGCAGCCGTCGGGTCGACAATGCGTGGCAGTGTGAGTGTGTCAGCGGTTACTGCAGGCATGAGCCCATTGTGCGTCGCGATATCTCTTCACGCACGGCGCAGCGAGAAATTCCTTGCGTCTCTTAACTTCCGTGCATGAACGCGCGCACACGGTCGGCGAATGGTTGCGCCTGTTCGATCATCAGCCAGTGACCGGTATTCGGGAAACGATCGAAGGTCACATTCGGTAGATGCTCCGCAAAATACTCGCCAGCCGCGATCGGAATGAGGCGGTCATTCTCGCCATGCACCACGAGGGTTTCATTCATCACGGTGGCGAGCAGTTCGGGTGGGAAGGTCAGCGGCTCACCTTTTGCGAAGGTCGCCCGATGTGATCGTTCGACTTCTGGGCGCATCGCAAGCGGAAGTCGCTCCGCGGCAATCGCATTGAGGTTGTCTCCGAAGAATGATGGGTCAGCAACAAAACAGGTGAGCAGATCGGCCATCGCCTCGGTTGTCGGCTCTTTGTAGAAGGTGATGAGTTTGATGAGTTCGGGACTCGGCGGCAGCGGTGCTCCACCGCCACCCATGAGAACGAGTTTGTCGACACGGCTCGCGTCGGTTGTCACGAGTGCAAGGGAAATGATGCCTCCCATCGAGTTTCCGACGAGCGTTGCTGTGTCGATGTTGAGTGCGTCGAGACGGTCGGATGACGGTGAAACTGTCGAGTACGTCAGAATGGAATCGTGAAGGTCCACCTTGTCGACGGCACATACGAACTCTTCCGGCAGCACTTCGGTGCAACTGCGGGAGGGACTCGAACGCCAGGCGAATTTGACGCGACGACGGGTGTGCTCGCATCGACAATTCAGCTGCTTGTTGATGGGGCAACTCATCTTGGAGTTGCGAGCGATCACACGATCGAAAGTTTTCGAAACGAGCTGTTCCCGGCGTACAAAGACTCATCCGGCATGCCGCCAGAACTGACGATGCAAATTCCGTTGATGGAAGAGGGGTTAACCGCTCTTGGAGTCATCGTGTGGCCGATGGAACGCTACGAGGCAGACGATGCGCTTGCGTCGGCAGCAGCGGTGGCGAGCGCTGATGTGAGGGTCGAACAGGTGCTCATCGTGACGCCGGACAAGGATCTTGGTCAATGTGTCTCCGGAACGAGGGTCGTGCAATACGACCGTCGAAAGGGGGAGTTCACCGACGAAGCCAAGGTCATCGAAAAGTTCGGTGTACCGCCGGCGAGTATCGCTGACTGGCTGGCACTCGTTGGCGACACGGCAGACGGTATTCCGGGGCTTGCGGGATGGGGTGCGAAGAGCACTTCAGCGGTTCTTGCGCGGTATCGCCACCTCGAGGACATTCCAGATGAGCCGTCGTTGTGGGACGTCGAGGGATTGCGAGGCGCTGCAAAGTTGGGAGCAACACTTGCCGAGCATCGCTCGGAGGCAATGTTGTATCGAACCTTGGCGACGGTTGTGACCGACGTTCCCGTGGGGACTGTGGACGAATGGCGCTGGGTTGGTCCAACAGCGGCTTTCGCCAATTTCTGTGAACATATTGGGGCGCCTCACCTCGTTGCTCGTGCTGCGAAGATCGCCACCTCGTAGCACCCTTGATCTTCACCCAAACGCGGTTGAGCCCCGGCCGTCGCCGGGGCTCAACCATTAGGGAGGTCGTGTTACTGAATGTCGCCGGGTGCGAGGCCCGCGCCAACGAGCGTGGCGGTGAGCATGATGCCACCGGCGATGAAGGTCTTGAGAATTCCGTTGTTGTTCTTGTTGCTGTTCACGATGTGTTCTCCCTTGATTGAGGTGCCGTGTGTTCGGCACGTCGGTCAAGAGCGTCCGCATCGGGAGTTCTCGCACTTTTTTGAAACGTTTCTGAAATTTTCTCGAGCGAGTTCGCGCGGGCTTATTCGGTTATGAGATTGCGACGCCGCCGTCGCAGCAAATGGTTTCGCCAATGGTGTAGGCGCCTGCGCGCGAGCACAAGAAAATTGTGAGACCGGCGATGTCTTCTGCTGATCCCATTCGTCGTCGCGGGTTGGTTCGTGCGACAGCATCCCAGTTTGTGTTTTCGACGTCGCCACCTCCGCCAACACCTGTTGAGAGCATCCACGTCGGGAAGGGCCCCGGCGCGATCGCGTTGAGAATGATGTTGCGCTTCACGAGCTTGGTAGCCATTTCACGCGTAAGGGCGTGCACCGCTGCTTTTGATGGTCCGTAGGAGTGCGTGTCAAAGATTGGAGCGCGAATGCCGTCGATCGAGCCGATATTCACGACTCGGGAAGGGTCGTCGTTGGTCGCGCCGGCTTCAAGTAGTGGCAACAGTTGCTGTGTGAGGAAGAACACACCTTTGACATTCGTGTCGAACACCTTGTCCCACCCTTTTTCGGGGAACTCCTCAATCGGAGCGCCCCAAGACACGCCGGCGTTGTTGACGAGAATGTCAACTTGGGATTCGCGTGCCCCAATTGCGGCTGCCAGAGCGGTGATGCCATCCATGGTCGAAAGATCGGAGGGAATCGAAATGCATTCACCACCGTAGGTTTCTGCGAGTCGCGCTGCGGTTGCGTCACACTGCTCAGCCTTCCGAGATGAGATGTACACCTTTGCGCCGTTGGCGAGGAGTCCCGCGGCGATCATTTCGCCAATGCCGCGTGACCCTCCGGTCACCACGGCGACCTTGCCTGCAACAGAGAACAGAGAAGTGATGGACAGTGATTGGGCGTCGCTCATACGACCATCCTGTCAGGTCGATCGGCTCGGCCGTCCGTCGAAACCGATCGATTGCAGTGGTCGGGGTGAGAGGATTCGAACCTCCGACCTCCACGTCCCGAACGTGGCGCGCTAACCAAGCTGCGCTACACCCCGTAGCGGATGACGATGTTATCCGGCGTCGATGGTTTCCGGTTCAGGCTCAGTACCGGCATCGGCGCCGCTGTCAACCGATTCGTCGACCGCTTCAGCGATGTCGACCGCGACCACACGACCCTCCGTGTATGACTCACCGTTCGCAGCAGCAGCCACCGCCTTGCGAAGCCGCAATGCGTCAAGTGGTTTGACAAGCCATGCCTCAGCCCCGGAGCGTTGTGCGAGAAACACATCGGCGACTCGGTCAAGCAACATCACGACCGGTGTTTCAGGCACCGCACCAGCAGATGCGTCGAGCCGAAGATCCATGGCGACTGCCATGCCGCCCATCGAACCGATCTGCAAATCGGCGATGACCACATCAATGTTGCCGTGCGACACGAGTTCGGACACGAGCCGACCCTCGCGACAGACGGTGAACGAGGTGTGTTCATCGCCCAGTGCAGCGGTCACCTCGTTGACAACCCAGTCGGCGTCGGTGGCAATGAGAATATGCACGGACGGCACGCTATCTGAATGCGCTTCGAGGCCGGTCACACCGTGGAGGCTCGATCGAGCGCATCGGCAAGCAACATCAGACCTTTCAGATCGTGTACGTCGAACTGAAGACGTTCCACAGCAACGACCTCAACCCCGAATGTCCCAACCTGGTCAATGAGTTGCAGTTCTGCGTGTCGCAACGTTGTGGTCCACTCGAGCCAATGTGCAAGCGGCTCGCCAATGGGCTTGTCACCTGTTTCTAATGCGGAAAGATCTGGTGTGCATCGGTTGAGAATGAATCGATCAACACCGATGCCATTCGCCCGCAGTTCGTCGGCGAATCGTTCGGCCTCAGTTGTTGATGCGGTCGTCGGGGCTGCGACAAGCACGAACGCCGTCGAACCTGCCCGCCACATCTTTTGGACGTCGACTGCTCGGGCACGAAATGATGACTCCATACCGGTGAACGATCGGAGAAATGACACCACGTCGTCAAGCACATTCGAACCGATGACGCGACCGATCGCTTTCAGCAGCGGTTGTGTTGCCGTCGCAAACAGTCGTGCAGCGCGCCCTCCACCTCCCATCAACAGTCGGAAGACCTGGTGATCAAGAAATCGAACGAGTACATCGGGCGCTTGCACGACAGCAAGCGCACGGTCGCTTGGAGGGGTGTCGACGATGACGAGATCAAACCGTTCATCATGCACAAGCCGATAGAGCACCTCCGTCGCCATGTATTCCTGGGTGCCCCCGAGTGAGGTCGAAATTGATCGAGTGAACTGATTGTTCAGCGCCTCCTCTGCCTGGCCCGGACGAACCGCGTGCGATCGAATGACTCGCTCAAGTTCGACTGCCGGGTCGAGCATCATCGCCCACAGTTCACCCTCACCGCGCACACCGTCAACCTCGACCGGTTGCGGATCAGCAGTGAGACCTTCTGCGAAACCAAGCGCGTCACCGAGACGCCGAGCAGGGTCAACGGTGACGACACACACGCGTCGTCCTTGACGCGCTGCAGACACACCGAGTGCTGCTGCCATCGTTGTTTTCCCGACACCACCCGCGCCACAACACACGACGACATTTCGCTCAGCGACGAGGTCACGCATCGTGCACCCACCCGGTGAGCCACCTACCAGCGAGGCGCTCGATATCTGAAGTCTCCAACTCCGTCGTTGGCAGCCGATCGACAACCCGCACGGCGGCGGAACATCCCAAACGAAAACGTGCGATATCGGCGGTCATGTCACATGCACGTTCATGCAGACCAGCGAGCACACCGCTAGCAGCCGCGTAGGCGTCGTCAGCGAAATCGATCGTTGGCTCAACCGCGGCAATAACGCCCCCTGCGATCGACACGTTGAGTTGAGCTAACGACGCACACAGCTCCAACGATTCGTTTACTGGGGTGGTCTCCGCGAGTGTGACGACGACGGCACCGCACCGATCGCGATCTCGCAACAGCCGTTCAACGTCGCGAGCCTGATCGCGAATCGGACCACCTTCGACAATGTCGAGAAGCCCATCGACCGACGACAACATCGACATCGCATGTCCGGTGGCAGGCGCGTCAAGGATGACGAGGTCATACCGACCCGATTGTGCGAACTGTTTCACCTTGCCGAGAATGACGAGATCGTGAATGCCCGGAGCCGCGGCGCCGACAACTTCGATGACACCCGACGACGCAAGTCGGCGCGCAAACGCACCGAATCCCTGATCGAGGAGGTAGTCCTCGAGTGCTGACCCTGCCGATACCGCTCGGACATCGATGTCGGTCGTGCAGAGCCCTCGTAAGCCCTCGCGACCGTCAATCGCAACGACAAGTACCCGTAGGCCGCTGTGATGCGCCGCCGTGGCGAGCATTGCCGCAGTCGTCGTACGACCAACCCCACCCTTACCAAGTACGAGGAGCACTCGCGCTCCAGCCTCTGCCCTCGGTAAGGTTCCATCGGGAAGCATCCATGGGGCAACCCCGATGCTCCTGTCGCTCACGGCGACACCACTCGTTCACACCACCCCGGAGGCACTCGTGCGCAGACTAGCGATCGTCGTTGGCATCGTGCTCTCTGTGCTCGGCATCGGTGAGCACGTATCCGCACAAGACTCCGTTCCACCGGTCGATGTCCTGCAAGTCGACGGGTTGATCGACCACATCGTCGCCGACGAGATCATTGCGGCCGTCGATCGTGCAGCGACCGGCGAATCGCAGGCACTTATCTTGCAAGTGAATTCAAAAGGTTCAGTGCTCTCGCCGGACGAACTTGGTGAGGTATTGAGTGCGGTCGATACCTCGACGGTGCCGGTCGCAGTATGGGTCGGTCCAACCGGTGCCCGTCTCTTTGGCGCAGCAGCACACCTGCTTGGAGTTGCCGATATCAGTGGGATGGCCCCGGGTGCTCGCATCGGCGAGCTTGACACGTCGATCATCGGCCCGAACGCTGAAGGTGCGGCTCGAATTGCAATGCTCGCCGGTCGAACCGTCGGGCTAACCGACGCACGCGACCTCGGCGTACTCGACCAACGTGTCTCCGACGAAGGCATCGCAACCATCGCCAACATGCTCGATGCGCTCGACGGGTACTCGGAAAATGGTGTCGAACTCGACACGACGACGGAAGTCGTTACCTCTGAGGGCACCGTCCAACGCAACACCATTGCGACACCACGTTTCTCGAAACTCGGACTCTTCAACCAACTCCTGCACACCGCAGCAAGCCCTCCCGTTGCATATCTGCTTCTGTTGATCGGGCTTGGCCTGCTCATCTTCGAGTTCTTCACCGCCGGTGTTGGTGTTGCCGGCCTCGTCGGAGCCGGTTCGCTCATGCTCGCGGGCTACGGCATCGCTGAACTTCCAGCACGCGCATGGGCGGTTGCGCTGCTCGTCATCGCAATGCTTGCATTTGCGATCGACGTGCAGGTGGGTCTCCCTCGCACGTGGACCGGCATTGGCATCGTCTTGACGATCGTGGGCAGTTTGTGGATCTTTGAATCGGTACCGGGAGCGTCACTTCGCCCGACATGGCTGTCGCTCGTCACCGGGATAGGTGGCGTCATGCTCACGTTTACCGCCGGCATGCCGTCGATGACTCGCACGCGATTTGCGACACCAACGATCGGTCGAGAGTGGATGATCGGGCTTGAAGGTGACGTTGTCACCGCAGTCGATCCAGATGGCATCGTCGAAGTTGACGGAGCGCAGTGGCGGGCACGCACCAACCGTGCGACGCCAGTGAATCCTGGCGATCGAATTCGAGTTGTAGCAATTGATGGTGTGACGCTTGAGGTTGAACCGCTCGAAGGGGCCGCTCGTGACTACCGGCGGTGATCGCGTCACCGTTGAAGTCACCCGCCTCGATTCCGAACTTCCCCTGCCTGAATACGCGCACGCCGGTGATGCGGGTGTCGACCTCTATGCCCGTGAGTCGGCAGTGTTGCCTGCTGCCGGTGGGCGGGTGCTCATACCAACAGGAATCGCTATTGCGATTCCGCGCGGCTGGGCTGGATTTGTGCTGCCACGCTCCGGGCTCGCCCTACGGCATGGAGTCACGGTGACGAATTCGCCGGGGCTCATCGACTCGGCATACCGCGGGGAACTCAAAGTGGTGTTGATGAACTCGGACCCGAACCTCGATTACACCGTTGAACGCGGCGACCGCATTGCTCAACTCGTGATCCAACGCGTCAGCGAAATTTCTTGGGTTGAAGTTGATGCTCTCGACGGTGCCGACCGAGGCGGAGGCTTCGGTCACTCGGGTCGTTAAGCACCAGACCTTTCGGTGGTGTCACGCCTCGGTGATGGTCACCGATTCGATCGTCACTTGCTCAAGCGGTGGAACACCATTTGAAGCTGGATTGCCTGCGGCGTCAAGCGCCGGCAGTGTCGTATCGATGCCCTCGATGACCTGACCGAAGAGCGTGTAATTGGGTGGCAGGTTGACGCCGGTTTCGCCGGTGATGATGAAGAACTGACTGCCGTTCGTGTTCGCGCCACTATTCGCCATGGCGATCGAGCCAATCTCGTATTCGCCGGCCGCAGGAAGTTCATCGGCGAAGCGGTAGCCCGGTCCGCCCGTTCCCGATGCAGTCGGGTCGCCACATTGCGCCATGAAGTCAGGGATGATTCGGTGGCACTCGGTGCCATCGAAGTAGTGGTATCGGGCAAGGGTGACAAAGTTGTTCACGGTGAGCGGCGCCTTCGCCTGATCGAGAGCAACAACCAAGGTGCCCTTGTTTGTCACGATTTCGGCGGTGTAGGTCGCACCAGCGTCAATGCACATCGGCGGCGCACTTTCGAACGACTGTGTCTTCAACGCGCTGCCATCGGCTGGTGGACACTCGGTCGTTGACACTGCGGTTGTCTCGGGTGTCGCTACTGCGCTGTCCGTTGCCGTGCTGTCAGTCGGTGCATCACCCGCAGAGTCGGTTGAATACGCATCAGTTGCAGCATCGTTCGCCGGTGCGTCGCTCGAGAATGCTCCACCAAGTGCGGCGATGCCGACGACGACCCCCAAACCAACGACGAGCAGTGCCCCGATGCGAAAGGCACGACGCTTCACTTGAGTGACTCGTTCGTGACGCACCTCACGCTGATGACGTGCTGCCTTGTTCGCCTTTTTGCGCTCTCGTTTCGCTGTTCCCACGACGGCGAAGGCTACCGGCAACTGTGTTGCGACTTAGGTCGATGACCGGCGCGTACCGTCAGGACCGGGATCCTCCGAGAACCCGCTCGACGGTGGCGCAGCCTTTGGATCAAACACATGTCCGAGTCGCACCGTGTCGTGCACGAGGTGCAGCCACACGCCACCCAAATTCGGTGTTCGGTCGCCACCGCCGGTGAAGTGTCGTTGCAACGTTCGAATGACACCTGAATGTGACACGACGATTGTTGGCGACGAAGGCTCAATGTGCCCCAAGACCTCCGCCGATGCAGCAAGGACACGTTCGAGGACCTCTTCGTAGGGTTCGAAACCCTCGGGACGACGATTTCGCTCAAGGAACCCTGGCCACTGCGCACGAATTTCATCAGGCGTGAGCCCTTGCCAAGGGCCTGCATCGGCTTCGCGCCAACGACTATCGGTCGACGGCGTTGCGAGTTCGAGGTGGGTGGCGATGATCGCCGCAGTCTCGGCCGCTCGCTTCAGGGTCGATGACATCACGTGTCCGAACGTGTGCGGACTTTCACTGAGGGCGCGTGCCGCAACCTTCGCCTGTCGTCGCCCGAGGTCGGTGAGGTCGATATCAGCAAGGCCCTGCCACTTCGCAACCGCATTCCACAGACTCTGACCATGTCGTACGACAAGCAGACTCGGAACCGGTGTAGCCACGTCAACTGAGGGTATCCCGAGACAATCCGAGGCGCTGTACCAACCTCACACTGAAGCCACCAAGGTGTCACCTACTATCGAGGGTGTGGCAATCGTTCGAATGTTCGCCTCGGCTCGTGAAGCCGCCGGCACCGGACGAGATGTCGTGCCTGGTGAGACCGTTGGCGAGGTGCTTGCAACTGCAACGGAGCGCTTCGGACCTCGATTTGGAGAGGTGCTGGCGAGTTGTCGCATCTGGGTGAATGGTGACGACGCAACAGACGCAACGACGGTGAGCGACGACGATGAAGTGGCCGTGCTGCCGCCAGTCTCGGGAGGATGCTCGTGACGAACGAAGAGAACATCGACTTGCGTGCCCTCGACCTCGCCACGTTGCGCGCTGAACGTCATCAACTTCAGGACGAGGACGACACCGTGTCGTACGTGCGACGTGCGGCGCAAGCCCGTCTCGATCTTGCGACTGCCGAAATTGATCGTCGCGCACACGGGGAACCTGCTCGCCCTGATGACGCAGACCTGTCAGGCGAATTGCGACGGGTACTTTCGCAACACCTCACTGCAGCCGGACAATCGACACGACCGCCACGCGACGACCGCGACGACCTTGCGGATAGCGACCTTGCGCGCGAACTCGATTCGCTTTGCGCAGCGCACGGATTCTCACGACTGCACAGTGGTACGACGCTTGACGATGCCGAGCTCACAGCCCTCGTCGCTGCACTCCAAGAATTTGAGCAACACATTTCGGCGGACCGCAAGGCTCGATTTGAACGAATCGACGCGCTAGGCAGCGAACTTGTCCGACGGTACCGAGAAGGCGAAGCATCAGTCGACACCTTGCTCGACCCCATCGTCGAGTAGCCCGAGCGGGGAATATGTCTCGCGCTCGATAGGTTGCGACCTTGGTGGAGACAGAAAAGCGACGTCGAGTTGCGGTCATTTCCCTTCACACCTCGCCCCTCGCACAACCGGGGGCGGGAGACAGTGGCGGAATGAACGTGTACGTGCGCGAGATGTCGTCCGCGCTTGCGCAACATGGCACCGAATGCATCGTGTACACCCGTGCCGATCGCGCTGGCCTTCCCGCCGAAGTGCTGGTTGAACCTGGCCATCGAGTCGTGCACATCGAAGCAGGACCTCACCACCTGCCGAAAGAGGCCCTCGGTGATGTTGTCGACGAATTCATCGACAAGGTCGTCGCTGACATTGAGGCGCGTGGAGGCGTCGATGTCGTGCACGCCCACTACTGGCTCAGTGGTGAGGTTGGCCACGCACTGAAACATCGCCTCGATGTGCCGTTCGTCGTGACCTTCCACACGCTCGCCCGTGTCAAGGGCGCCGCAGGCGACACCGAATCAGCGGTCCGAGATGCTGCGGAGTCCGCACAACTCGGCTGCGCTGACGCCGTGTGCGTTTCCTGTGATGCCGAACGGAGAGATCTCGTTGCTCACTATGGCATCCCGCGTGGCCGAATTGAGACCGTGTCACCAGGTGTTGAACACGCGTTCTTCGGTCCAGGCGATCGTCTCGGCGCCCGCCGCGCCATACGTGAAGATTCAGGCGACCCATTGCTCCTATTCGCCGGCCGAATTCAAGCGCTGAAGGGGCTCGATATCGCGATTCGTGCGCTCGGAGAACTGTCGCACACCTCGGCGCGACTACTCGTCGTAGGTGGTGCGAGTGGGGCCGAAGGTTCGAGCGAGGAGCGTGCGATGCGTTTACTCGTCGACGACCTTGGCCTGAACGATCGTGTCCGGTTTGTGTCGCCTCAGCCGCATCATCTGCTCGCTACGTACTATCGGGCCGCCGACGTCGTTGTGGTGCCGAGTCGCAGCGAGAGTTTTGGACTCGTCGCCCTCGAAGCGGCGGCGTGCGGCACACCCGTTGTTGCGAGCGCGGTCGGCGGACTCACTTCGCTCGTGACCGATGGTGTCACCGGTCTTCTCGTGAATTCTCGTACCCCGAGCGCCTTCGCTGCTGCGATTGATCGAGTGCTTGCCGATGTGTCGATGGCGCAGTCGATGGCGATGGCAGCCTCGCTGAACTCTTGGGACTATTCGTGGACGTCTGCCGCTGATCGGTTGCGTGACCTCTACGAAGATCTTCGAGCCTCTGCGCTGGTGGAGTGCAAGTGAGCGAACTGCAGTCGCCGTCTGCTGTTGGCGATCTCGAATCTCTCATCACGACCTGGCTGCACGAATTTGCTCGTGAGAACAAACTGGTGCTTGCAATTGATCGCGGCACAAGTGATGACACCGTATTCGGGGAACCTCGTTGGTACGTGAGAATGTCGGGCGAGGCGAAGGAGTTCATCACCGTGTGGTTGACGCTCGGCCAGCGCACGCTGCGATATGAGACGTACGTCATGCCCGCCCCTGAAGAAAACGAACATGAGGTCGCAGCGCAGTTGCTACGACGTAACGATCGACTCGTCGGAGCGCACTTCTCAGTCGGCGATGAAGACGCCGTCTATCTCAGAGGAGAGATTCCCGATTCAGCGTTAACCGCCGCCGAACTCGACCGCGTGATCGGAACGTTGTACGCAACGGTTGAGCTTGTGTTTCAACCGCTGATACGGCTCGGATTCGCAAGCCGGTTTGCGTCCTGAGTGACCGTCGCCTGCGTCATCGTCAAACGTGGTGCTCGACCGCGTTACGAGTAGGTGTGCGATCGGTTTCCGAGTGCCGAACATTTGATACACCCTGGTTGGACTCGCCTCGGATTGGCCACCTCGGGGAGGTCGGACGCCCGGTTGATCCGAGGCGACGTCACCGACCGGTCATCGTCCATCGCTAGCGTGCTCCTATGGCATCTGACGAGCATCGTTACGAACTCGCCGTCATCGGAGGCGGGAACATGGGTTCGGCACTTCTCAGCGGGTTGCTCGCTGCAGACGTCGTTGCGCCGTCGCAGGTCGCCATTGTCGAACCGGCGAGCGAGCGACGTCAGGTACTTGTCGAGGAGTTCCCGGGCGTGCTTGTGGCCGACGGCGTGCCGCCATGCACATCCGCCGTCCTCGCGGTGAAACCACCGCTCGTCGCCGAAGTTGCCGGGCAGGTGGTTGCCGCCGGTGCAACCAAGGTGCTCTCGATCGCCGCTGGGGTGACCTTGTCGACGATGCGCGCCGCCTGCGGCGCAGGAGTTGACATCGTCCGTGCGATGCCAAATACGCCGGCAATGGTCGGCGCCGGTGTGAGCGCAATCTGCACCGATGCATCAAGCAACCCGAGCGTGCTCGATTGGGCCGACACCCTTCTCAACGCGGTCGGCATCGTCATTCGGCTCGACGAAGAACATTTCGACGCGATCACCGGTCTGACCGGATCGGGACCGGCGTATGTGTTCGCGTTTGCCGAGGCACTCATCGCTGCTGGAAGTGGAGTTGGACTTCCTGCGGCCGAACTCGAACGGGTTGTCACGCAACTTCTTGTCGGTTCCTCGAAGCTGCTCGAGCAGCGCGGCGACCCAGAAGCGCTTCGCGTCGCCGTCACATCGCCAGGTGGCACAACCGCTGCGGGTCTCAGCGTGTTCGACGAACACGGCTTCGCAAACACCATTATTTCTGCGGTTTCGGCGGCACGAGATCGGGGCCGAGAGCTCGGATCGTCGTAATTCGGCGCGAGGACGTCTCGCTTGTGAAAAGAATATCGAGTGTGGCACTTTTCACATCGACCGTTCTGTGTCTAGAGTGTGTCTGTTGAGCCGCACCGGACGTGTTCCGGAAGCGCCGACGGGGCTGGTGCCATCGGGGGGTTGGCACCAGCCCCAGTCGTTTTTCAGCCAATGTTCTGCCCGCACTCACACGTTCTCCGCAGGCGAAGACCACCGCTGCACGTGACCACTACCGTCGACCTCGCGTTAGCGTCACACCCGTGAGTCGTCGCTACGACACCATTTCGTTCCTTTCCGATTATGGGACGCGTGACGAATTTGCGGGAGTCGTGCGATCCGTCATTCGCGATATTGCGCCGCACGCACATGTCATCGACCTCACTCACGAGATTGCGCCATTCGATGTTCGTGCGGGAGCCCTCGCCCTCGCCCGGTCAATCGCCTACGTGCCAGAAGGCGTCGTGCTTGCAGTCGTTGACCCCGGTGTCGGTTCGGCACGACGACCGATTGCAATCGAAGTTGCAGGTGGCGCTGGAATATTCGTCGGACCCGACAACGGGTTGCTTGCTCCCGCAGTTGCGATCGCTGGTGGAGCCGAGCGCGCCGTGGAACTCTCAAATGCTGACTATCGACTTGAGGGTGCGAGTACGACGTTCGATGGCCGTGACATTTTTGGACCCGCAGCCGCCTATTTATGCAACGGTGTCGATCTCACAGAACTTGGACCCGAGGTCGATCCCGCGCTGCTGATGCCGTCGGCCGTTCCACTTCCCCGACACGAGGACGATCACGTCATTGCCGAAGTGCTGTGGGTGGACCGTTTCGGCAACTGTCAACTCAACGTAGGTCCCGAGGACTTGCCCGCGGCGTGGGGTTCAACCTTGTCCCTCGAACTTCCTGACCCGGTCGAGATTGGTGCGCGAATCACTAGGGCGGCACGCCGGGCGACGACGTTCTCAGCGATCGGCGGCGGCATAGGACTCGTACTCGACTCCACTGGCATGCTCGCCGTGTGTATCGACCGGCAGTCGGCCTCGCAGGAACTTCGTATTGACGTTGGAGACCAGGTGGTGCTTGCACAGGGCAGCGAACCGGGTGAGACCTCGATAACGACACCGGTGATTCTCGGTCGGTAGGGTCACATCGTGCGACCGGCAACGACACTTACCCTTGGCCTCCTGCTTCTTGCGATTCTGGTTGCGGGAACCGTGTCGCTACTTCGGCTGTGACACCGAAATTGTGACGAATTACGCGAAATAAATCCCACGCGACTTTGTGAACGTTTGCACGAGCGACCTATCCTGAGAGGCGATGTCCCCCCATCGATCACGTCGGCGTATCCCTGATGCGACCGTCGCACGCCTCCCGATCTACCTCCAGTTGCTGAACGAGCAATTGGAGAACGAGGTCGCCAATATTTCATCCGACGAACTTGCAAACCTTGCCGCAGTGAACGCAGCAAAGGTTCGAAAAGATCTTTCGTACATGGGTAGCTACGGCACTCGAGGTGTCGGCTACGACGTCGAATATCTCGTGTACCAGATTCGTCGCGAACTCGGTCTCGACCACGAATGGCGCATTGTCATTGTCGGTGCGGGCAACCTCGGCCAAGCCCTGAGTGGGTATGGAGGATTCCCTGATCGTGGCTACACGATCGAAGGTGTGTTCGATATCGACGAGTCGAAACTTGATCACGTCGTTGGTGGTGTACGCGTACGTCACCTTGACGACCTCGCCCAAGTTGTCGCTCAAAAAGATGTGTCGATCGGTGTGATCGCAACTCCGGCTGGCGCAGCACAAGACGCCGCGAACCGCCTCATCAAGAGCGGTGTGACGAGCATTCTTAACTTTGCTCCCGTTGTGGTGTCGGCTCCGCTTGGTATCACTGTCCGTCGAGTCGACCTTTCCGTCGAACTTCAGATCCTCTCGTATCACGAACAGCGACGTCTCACTGCCGCGTCTCAGTTGCGTGCTGTGCCTGCTGAGTCGTCGAGCCACGCGAGCGCGTAGGGTCACTCTTCATGTCGGTTCTCGTCGTCGGCGTCAACCACCGCACTGCGCCACTGTCGGTGCTCGAACGTTTTGCGCTCGACGCACAAGAAGTTGCAAAAGCAGTCTCCGGACTAGCCGCCCTCGACAGCGTGCGCGAAGCGGTTGTCGTGAGCACCTGCAACCGCACCGAGGTGTACGCGATCGCGGAACTCTTTCACCAGGGGTTCGACGACATTCAGCAATTTCTCTGCACCTCAGCGGGCGTCGAAGCCGACGTGTTGAGCGCCCATATGTACACCGACCACGACGCCGGCGCCATTGAGCATCTGTTTGCAGTCGCGTGCGGCATCGATTCGATGGTCATCGGTGAGGGAGAAATTCTCGGCCAGGTACGTGACGCCTGGGAAATCGCACGAGCCGAAGGTGCGGCTCGAACCGGTCTCAATTTGTTGTTCCGGCATTCGCTCGAAGTCGGCAAACGTGCGCGAACCGACACCGATATTTCACGCGGCACCGCGTCGATCAGCCATGCGGCGGTCGAGATGGCTCAAGAGCATCTCGGAGACCTCACCGGGCGGAGCGTCGCGATCGTTGGTGCGGGAACAATGGGTGAAGGCATTTCGGTCGCGCTGCGAGGCGCCGGCGTTGGCAACATCACCGTGCTGAATCGAACCCCAGCACATGGAATGACCGTCGCCGAGCGGACTGGTGCCACCCTCCGACCACTCGACGACCTCTCCTCGGTAGTCGCCGATGTTGATCTCGTTCTCACCTGCACCGGAGCGAATGAGCCGATCATCACGACCGCAACACTCGACGTGCCGAGAACCTCTCAGGCACCACTTCTCATCATTGACGTCGCGGTACCGCGCGACGTACATCACGACGTAGGCGATCTTCCATCGATCACCATTCTCGACCTTGACGACTTGCAGTCGTGGGCCAACCGAGGCATTCAGCAACGCACCGAAGCGGTGGCCGCAGTACAGGTGCTCATCGACGAAGAAATCGATCGCTACTCGGTTGCGTCAGCCTCAATGCAGGCAGCGCCTCTTGTTGCTGCGCTACGTGAGCGATTCGATGACATTCGCCGCGCTGAGCTTTCGAAGGTCGAAGGTCGTCTCGACGACGAGGCCCGTCGTGCCCTCGATGTCGCGACGACGAAACTCATCGCCAAACTGTTGCACGAACCCTCAGTTCGGTTGCGGCTCGAAGCGGGCACACCACGCGGGGAGCGGCTTGCATCTGCGGTCGTCGATCTCTTCAACCTTGACGATCCGACTTCAGACAACGAGTGAAACGGCATCACATGTCCGGCGTCATCCGCATTGCGACACGTGGAAGCCAACAGGCAACAACGCAGGCGCAGCACCTCGCCATGCAGATCGAGGCACAGGGTCACCGCTGCGAACTCGTCATTGTTGATACGACCGGAGATCGATCGCAGTCCGCCAATGTGCCACTGCACAGCATCGGCGGGCTTGGCGTATTCACCAAAGAGGTGCAGCACGCCGTACTCGATGGGCGCGCCGATATTGCTGCGCACTCGGCGAAAGACCTTCCGACCGAACGACCAGTCGATCTCGAAATTGGTGCCGTGCTGGCGCGACGAAACCCTGCGGATGCCCTCATTGGCCGCACGTTCGACGACCTTGGCGTTGGGGCGATCGTCGCAACGGGTTCAGTTCGACGTCGAGCACAACTTCGTGAACACCGGTCCGATCTCGTTTTTGAAGAACTGCGTGGCAACATCGGATCGCGACTCGAAAAAATTCCAAACAACGGTGCGATTGTCATGGCGATCGCGGCCTTAGAAATACTTGACCTCACCGATCGTGTCGCCGAACGTCTTGATCCACGCATCTTCGTTCCCGCTGTTGGTCAAGGCGCAGTGGCCGCCGAATGTCGCATCGACGACCTGACGACGTTGAGCATCTTGCGGAAGGTCAGCGACATCACGACCTACGACAACGTCTCGATCGAACGTGCATACCTCGCTGAACTCGGCAGCGGTTGTAGTGCGCCTGTGGGTGCGTTCGCAGCGGATGGGCGTCTCACCGTGTTCCTCGGTGGCGACAGCGGGAACTATCGCGCGACGTACGACCTCACAGGTGTCCGCGACGCCGACTTGGCGCTTGCTGCGCAGGCCGCACGCACCGCTCGACGTGAGATCGGCGTCTGATGATGACGGGGTCGCAACCGTCCATCGTGAATGCACGGCATGTGGTGACGACGCGCCCCTCCTTAGGCGACCTCGAAGATGAATTGCGCTCCCGCGGGTACATCGTGACCCATCTCGCGCTGACCGAAATTCGCGATGTTGACCCAGCGGTCGCACCGAGTGGCGGGGAGTGGCTCGTCGCAACCTCACAACATGGCGCCCGCCGCGCCGCACCGTGGACGAATCGCTATCGACAACTCGCGGCTGTCGGCTCATCAACAGCGCAAACGCTTGCGACGTCGGCGGGTCGCCCGGTTGATCTCGTGCCGAGCAGGGCGACGGCGACCGATCTCGTGCGAGAGTTTCCGACTCCACCGGCAACCGGTGGACGAGTGACCGTTCTTGTTGGTGATCAGGCCGCCGACACCGTGCGTATCGGGCTCAGTGCACAAGGTTGGGATGTCGAAGAGGTCGTCGTCTACTCGACCGTTCCGATCCTGCCAAACCAGTCGGAGGTCAAAGCGGCAGTGGAAGCCGATGTCGTGCTCATTGCCGCCGGCTCTGCGGCGCGTTCATGGATGACTGCCGCACGGCAGTACAACCTCGACTCACCCCCGGTAATCACAATTGGTGCACCATCTGCAGAAGTTGCGGGATCCCTCGGACTGCGCGTTGTTGCAGTCGCCGAGCCACCGTCAATAGAGGGTCTTATCGACGCCGTCGACGCGTACTTCACTACGCGCTGACCGCTCGACGGCTGTGGCGTCGGACGAGCATCCTCGTACCATGCTGGTGTGGCAATTGATCCAGCACTATTTCCACTTCACCGACCTCGACGACTCCGAACCACCTCGGCGATGCGCGACCTCGTTGCTGATACCCGAGTTGACGTTCGAGATCTCATTGCGCCGCTGTTCGTGCGAGAAGGAATCGACGCCCCGATTCCGATTAACTCGCTTCCGGGAGTTGTGCAGCATTCGGTCGAGTCGCTGCGACGAGAAGTTGGAGAACTTGCAGAACTTGGCGTGAAGTCGATCATGGTGTTTGGTATTCCAGAACACAAAGATGCCGTCGGTTCACAATCGTGTGCCGCTGATGGAGTCGCTCAACTTGCGCTACAACAGCTGCGCGCCGATGTCGGCGATGATGTCGTGCTGGTCGCTGACCTTTGCGTCGACGAATACACCGACCACGGGCACTGCGGCATCATCGACGAACACGGCAACGTCGATAATGACGCAACCCTCGCGCTGTACGCGGCTGCAGCAGTCGCTCAGGCCGACGCCGGAGCGCACATGGTTGCGCCAAGCGGAATGATGGACGGTCAAGTCGCAGCAATTCGCGCCGCACTCGATAGCGCCGGTCACACGAACATCCCGATCATGGCGTACTCAAGCAAGTATGCGAGCGGTCTCTACGGGCCATTCCGTGAAGCGGTCGACGTGACCAGTGCTGGCGGCGGCGATCGGAAGGGGTACCAACAGGACTGGCGTAACGGCCGCGAAGCGCTCGTCGAGGTGGCGGGAGATATTGCGCAAGGTGCAGACATCGTCATGGTCAAACCTGCGGTGACGTACCTCGACGTCATCTCATCGGTTCGGTCGGCGGTCGACATTCCTGTTGCGGCGTATCACGTGAGCGGCGAATACGCGATGATCAAGGCCGCCGCTGCAAACGGATGGATCGACGGTGACGTCGTCGCGCTCGAACAGCTCACTGCGATCAAGCGCGCTGGTGCCGGAATCATCCTCACGTACCTCACCCGATGGTTCGCTGAGGGCGCCGGCGGATTGCGATGATCGAACTCTGTGACCCGGTCCGCTGTGTGGCCGCCGGATGCTCGGCAACGACGTGCACCGGTGTCGGGCTTGCATCAAATGACGAACTCTTTGCACGTTCAGCCGCCGCGATTCCAGGTGGTGTGAATTCGAGTATTCGAGCATTCAAGTCCGTTGGTGGGCGACCCTATGTTGTCGCTCGCGCCGAAGGTGCTCACGTCTGGGATGCCGAAGGCACCCGATACATCGATCTCGTGCAGAGCTACGGCGCGGTCATTCTCGGACACGCACACCCGGCGATTTCCGCAGCGGTGAGTCGCGCCGCGGCTGATGGCACGTCCTACGGTGCGCCGACGGCACGCGAGATGAAACTTGCGGAAGCGATTCGTGAGCGCGTGCCATCGTGTGAACGCGTGCGGTTCATGAACTCGGGTACCGAGGCGACATCAACTGCGGTTCGTCTTGCACGCGGCTACACCGGTCGTGACCGACTCGTCATCTTCCACGGCAACTTTCACGGAGCCACCGACGCTCTGCTCGCCGCAGGCGGAAGCGGCGTCGCAACCCTCGGTATCCCGGGCACCGCCGGTGTGCCGGCCGGAGCTGTCGGCGAAACGCTCGTCGTTCCCTACAACGTGGTGCCAACTCTTGATGAGACCGTCGCCGCGGTGATCGTTGAACCGGTCGCCGCCAACATGGGCGTCGTTGCACCGATTGACGGTTTCCTCAGCGGGCTCCGTGCAGAATGCGATCGCGTTGGCGCAGTGTTGATCTTTGATGAGGTCATCACCGGTTTTCGCCTTGGACCCTCAGGTGCGCAGGGTCGGTACAACGTTCGACCAGATCTCACGACCTTTGGAAAGGTCATCGGTGGTGGTCTCCCGATCGGCGCAGTTGGCGGACGACGCGAGATCATGGAAACGCTCTCACCGCTCGGACCGGTCTTTCACGCCGGCACGCTTGCAGGTAACCCGATCGCAACAGCGGCAGGTCTCACCGCCCTTGACCTCCTCACCGATGACGTGTACGTCGAACTTGAGCGACGGGCGACTCGCCTTGCCGAACTGCTACACGATGCATGTTCGAGCGCCGGTCTCCCCGCGCATTTTCCGCATGTTGGAACCCTTGTCGGAGCGTTCATCGGTCACGATTCACCTGTCGTGAACTTTGATGATGCTCGCCGCACCGACGAATCGATGTACGCACGGCTCTTTCATGCAATGCTCGCCGAACGGGTCGCAATGGCCCCGGGCGCGTACGAGGCGCTGTTCGTTGGTCTCGGTCACGATGACCAAGTGCTGAGCGATCTTGCCGATGCCGCTCACCGCGCTGCCGCAGACGCTGTCGCTCACTGACCGCAGCGGAAGTCGTTCGGGCTCAGCTCGCATGAGCCGCTCCGAATACTGTTGGCATATGCGTGAGCAACTTGCCAACGGCACTCCAATTGACATCGTTCGAGTAGAGGGCGCCCAGCGCGGACTCATCGTTGCCCCCGACATCTTTGGGCTGCGGCCTCTGTTTTCAGATCTCGTCACCCGCTTTGCTCATGAATGGGGCATGACAACAGTCGCCGTTGAGCCGTTTCCGACCGAGGAGCTCTCGCCCGATATCGAACCGCGTTTTGAAGCGGTTGCGCGTCTGCACGACGATCGCGTGATCGGTGACCTCATCGACGCGGCTGCCGCAACCGGATGCAAGGCCGTGAGTTTGATCGGGTTTTGCCTCGGCGGGATGCATTGCTTCAAAGCAGCCGATGCCGGTCGGTTTGATCGCATTGCAAGCTTCTACGGAATGATTCACCTTCCGCCGGCCTGGAGTGGACCGGGTCAGGGCGAACCTCTTCCGCACGTCATCGCAAGCCCCGGGCCGGTGCTCGCTGTCATCGGCGAACTCGACCCGTACACGCCGCCCGACGCTGTTGCCGACCTCGAAGCCAGCGGCGCGCAGGTCGTTCGCTACGCGGATGCCGAACACGGTTTCGCACATGATTCGAGTCGACCCTCGCACCGAGCCGCCGACGCTGCCGATGCCTTCGCACGGGCGCAGGCTTGGCTATCGGGTCGCTAGACGACGATTGACGCGATTAGCGAGCGCGCTGTTCGAGTCGATCGCGTTGAAGGATTCGGTAGTGGCGTTCATGCTGTTCGAGCCACCCGAGTCTCACAAAGCTTGAGATCGCCTTATTGACTCGTTCGCGTGATGCGCCGACCATGCCAGCCAACTCCTCTTGGGTAACTGGCAAGACAAATTCGTCGGCTCCTTCAGACAGGTCGATGACCCGTTTTGCGGTGCGGCCGGTGACATCGAGAAACACCGAATCAGCGAGCGCTTCGTCCATGACGCGGAGTCGTTTGGCGAGCATTCTTCCCATACCCCAGACAAGTTCTGGCTGGTCCTCAAAAAGCGCTCGGACTGGTTCGTAGGGAATCTCGATGACGGTGCTCGGCTCAAGTGCACGCGCCGTCGCAGATCGAGTCCCATCATCGAGCAGACCAAGTTCTCCGAATAAATCACCGACCTCCATGAGGGCGATCACGCTCTCACGCTGGTCGATTTCAGAAGTCATGACGATCGCTACTCGCCCCGAAAGCACGAGATAGAGCGAGTGAGAAATGTCGCCCTCATCGAAGAGGAGGTCGCCACGCATCAGGTCGAACGTACGCCCAGACGAGACAAGTCGAGCCAGGTCGTCAGCGGTCGTCGACGTGAAGAGCTGGTGCTCGCTCAGAGCGCTGAGCGGATCAATATGTGTTGCGTTGTCAGTCACCTTGCTTTCATTCTACTACCCTGCGGCGCCGTGGCTCTTGGCGAAACAACGAACACTGAAGTGATCTGGACGATTGTTGTTGGCGCGGGCGCAGGAACACGTTTTGGGGGGCTGAAGCAATACGAGACGATCGGGGGACGACGAATCATCGATGTGTCGGTAGCCGTTGCTCGCGAGTGCTCCGATGGTGTTGTCGTCGTCGTTCCAGCGGACGACGCCGAACGTGAACAGGGGGTGCCCGGCGGGGCGACGCGCAGTGCGAGCGTTCGTGCCGGGCTTTTTGCGGTGCCCGACGAGGCGACGATTATCTGCGTACACGATGCGGCACGTCCATTCGCCGACGTCGACCTCTATCACCGCGTGATCGACGCCGTTCGAGCCGGCGCAGACGGTGCGGTGCCGGGAGTCGAGGTGACCGACACGATCAAGGTTGTCGCCGACGATCATTCAGGTCGAGTGATCTCGACTCCGTCACGATCGACGCTCACCGCAGTGCAGACGCCGCAGGCCTTTCGTGCTGGAGCGTTGCGAGCGGCTCACGATCGCAACGTCGAGTCCACCGTCAGTCCAACCGATGACGCCATGATGGTGGAGCGGGACGGTGTCGTGGTTGTTGTTGCTGGCGATCGACGAAATCGAAAAATCACAACCCAAGAGGACCTTGTGTGGGCAAGAGGCGAGGTTGAGCGATGACAACTGATATTCGGGTCGGTCAGGGATTCGATATTCACAGATTCGGCGATGATCCGGAACGCACACTTGTGCTCGGTGGCGTGCAGTTCCCGGGCGAACGACCGCTCATTGGACACTCCGACGCCGACGTTCCGGCGCATGCCATCACCGATGCGCTGCTCGCAGCCGCCGGGCTCGGCGATCTCGGCTCGAGATTTCCTGATACCGATGCCGCCTGGAAAGATGCGAACTCGATCGAGATGTTGCGTTCGGTCGCCGATGAGGTCCGTTCTCTCGGGTGGACGATCGGAAACGCTTCCGCAGCAATTGTGTGTGAGCAGCCGCGTATCGCACCGGCTCGAGAACAGATGCAGGCACATCTTGAGGTCGCGTGTGGCGCGCCGGTCACCGTCACCGGCCGTCGAGCAGAGGGTCTCGGCGCAATTGGCCGGGTTGAAGGAATTGCCTGTTGGGCGGTGGTGGTGATTTCGAGATGAATGCACGAGGAGGACGAGGTCAGAAGCCGTCAGGTGGACGAGGAAAGTCGTCAGGAGCGCGTTCAGGTAGCCGCCCCTCGGGCCGCACCTCGTCGTCTCGCGGTGCAAGCGCACAGCGAAGTAGGGGTGCCGGACGAACCGGCGCGATTCGACGAGAGGGCGAAGCCCGTCCGACACGACCGAAGTCGCTCGGAGGAGGTCAGGTAGAAGGGCGTCAGGCCGTTCGAGAACTGCTCATCGCACAGCGCCGAAAAGTTCACGAGGTATGGATCTCGTCTGAACTCGAAGGTGACGAGGCGCTCGATGACATCGTTGGTCTTGCGAAAGCGAACCGGGTGCCGGTTTCGTACGTCGCTCGACGTCGACTCGACGCCGAAGCTCGATCTGAGGCGCCACAGGGTGTGCTCGCCAAAGCCGCTGAGGTTCCAGAAATTGATCTCGCGCGCCTCATTAGCCGTCGCCCCGGACGACCCCCATTTATCGTTGCTGTTGACGGCGTGACCGACCCGGGCAACCTTGGTGCGATCATGCGCTCATGCGAAGGAGCAGGGGTTGACGGTCTCGTCGTACCGCGACACCGTGCGGTGCACATCACACCGACGGTCGCGAAAGCGGCAGCAGGTGCTGTTGAACACGTGCCGGTTGCCGTTGTACCGGGGCTGCCGGCAGCGCTCGCACGAATGAAAGACAACGGAATCTGGGTTGTTGGGCTCGATGATGCGGCAGATCGCAGTTTGTTTGAACTTGGCGACCTTGCCGAGCAGGCGGTGTGCATCGTGCTCGGTGCCGAAGGAGCCGGTCTTTCACGACTCGTGCGCGATCGGTGCGATCTCATCTGCGCGATTCCGATGCACGGTCGTGTTGAGTCACTCAACGTGTCGGCGGCCGCTGCGCTCGCGGCATACGAGGTTCGTCGACACCGAACCCAACCTGGCCTGTGACGGCTACCTGACACACGCCAGGCTTGCGTAACCTCTGCCGAGTGGACGGCGTCTCTGAGCACTCATTCGAGGTGCCCCGCCGCCAGTTCATCGCCGGCATCGGCGCCGGCGTTGGTCTCGCAATGGCAGCAGACGCCGGGCTGTTCTCACCGCGGCTCCTTGCAGCAGCATCAGTTCCAACTGGAGCGACACGGTTCGTTCCGCTCCCGATGCAGGTTCGACTAGCCGACACCCGTAAACCCCCCGACGGTGAGTATCCCTACGAAGTCGTCGATGCAGAGTCGGGGCAACATATTCGAGTTCGCGTCATCGGTCGCGCCGGAGTGCCAACGACCGCGACCGCCGCCGTCTTCACGGTGACTGCTGTCAATCGAGCTACGACGAACTACATAACGGCATTCCCGAGCGGACCATCGGTTCCGGTTGTCTCAACGCTCAACATGGCGCGACGTGGCGAAGTCGCAGCAAACCTCGCAACGATCAAACTTGGCGCCGGAGGAATGATCGACGTGCTGTCGAAGTATGAGGCGAAACTCATTGTCGACATCGCCGGGTATTACGAGGCGGTCGACATGCCTGTGCGGGCAGGACGCTACGTCGGACTCGATTCACCCGAACGAATTCTCGACAGTCGAAACGGTGGTGCGGCGGTGCCCGGCCGCGAGGCCATTGTTGAGGTGCCTCTTGATCGTCGGGTGCCTGAACATGCAACCGCCGTAGCGATCAATTTGACGACGACAAAAACGCTCGGCTGGGGGTATCTCTCGTGCGTGCCATTCGGCTCGACAGACATGCCCTCGACGTCAAACCTCAACGTTGATGGGGTGATGCAGACGCGGGCTGCGGCCGCGGTCGTGCGCGTTGGAGAATCATCCGGCACAAGAGGCTTCTCGGTGATGACCTCCGGCGGCGGTCACATCATCGTTGATCTCGTCGGTTATTACACCGGCGACGAAGCGGACGAAAGCAGTGATGGTCTCTTTGTGCCCGCGGACCCTGTGCGGATCGTCGACACGAGGAACCCAACACCTGCTCGGCTCTGGCGAAATTGGATGCTCGAATCAACCGTGCCGGGGCGCGCTGCGACCGACGCGTCATCAGTTGTCGTCAATGTGACCGCGGTCGACGCGCTCGGACCGGGTTACGTATCGATGTTGCCGGCGAGATCATTCCGGTGGACGCCCTCGGTTCGCCCATCGACATCGAGCGTGAACCACACGGTGCGCGGCCAGACCGTTGCGAACCAGGTTGTCTGCAGAGTCACGGACACCTACGGAATTTCGGCCTACGCCTCCGAAGGTTGCCACCTCCTCATCGACTACTCGGGTTACTTCACCGGTCGACCGCGCCAACCCACTGTCGGCGCACCATCCAATCCGCCGCCGCAGTCGACCGGGCCCGAATGGCGACTGAGAATTCCAAAGATTGGGCACCTGTCCACGGTTCGCGACGGAAATTCGATCGAGGTCACCGACAGCGGCGATACCTGGCATTGGAGCGGCACCGGCAACATGGGTGATGTCGCCAACGTTGCGCTATTCGCGCATCGCACCGCTGCCGGTGGACCGTTTTACAACCTGCACTTGCTTGCGCACGGAGATCGCGTTGAGGTCGTAACGAGCGACCGCCGAGTTTTCGAATATGAGGTCGCTAGTCGACGACTAACGACGAATGATCGGGATGACATTTTGAACGCCGCACGATCCGTCGATGCACCCTCGGTCGCTCTCATTGCGTGCACGTACCGCAACTATCTACCGTCGAGTCTTGCCTACCGGATTGTCGTACTCGCAAAACTTGTGCGCTGGTACGAGTGGTAGTCAACGTCGCTCGTGTAGCACGTGCGCATCCGCCGTTAGCCTCTGACGGGTTCGACACATCGGACACCTGCCGGGTTAGCTCAGTTGGTAGAGCACTTGACTTGTAATCATGTGGTCGCGAGTTCGATTCTCGCACCCGGCTCCACGCCGAAGAGCGTCAGAATTGATGCTGTTCGTAAATTGCGCCGAGATGGTGCGCAACAACATCGGCGAATCTGATCGGCTCACACCCGGGCTGGACGCCTTCTTCGCAACACGAGGCGATTGGCTCGACGATCGTGTTCATGTGCGGGTCGCAGAACAGCACACACGAGTAACGGTCGGTACCACCCCGATTGCGTACTCGATGTGGGGTAGCCCTGAGCCGACCGTTTGACCATCGTCGCAACATCGAGCCAGAGTTCATAACGAACGCGCCGTCGATCGGTTCAACGTCCAACCAGTCGCCGCCACCCATCGAGACTTGGAGACCGCCTGCAGCATCTTGAGACACCAACGTGATACCGCCGAAGTCGATATGTGGTGCTGAGCCGAATACGTCCTCCGGAGCGTCGGTCGCTACCGACGGATAATGAAGGAGACGAAACCATGTCGTGGGGACCTCAAAGGTCGAGATGATTGCGCCGTTTCCGTCGAGAGCCTCGTCGACGATCTGCAAGATGTCGAGAGCGGTATCGCGCATCGCATCGTGGCAGGCGGTGACTGCGTCGCGAAAGCCATCAAGTGCTGGCCATTGATTTGGCCCGGCCATTGGTGTGCGGTTCCGAACCTCGCGTGAGTCGGGAGCGTCTTCGCGCATCATCATGAACGATTCGCTGCGATTTGCTGCCGTTGCGGTGACAACCTCGGATGAGCGATCAACTGCAGTGCCGTCGGCGATATATCCGCGATGGTTGTGGTCAAGGGCGATGCCGAGTTTTTCCTCCAACGGCAATGCGTGAAAGCGCCGCGACGCTTCGAATGCCGCTGCGACGACGTCAGGGGCAACCCCGTGGCCGACGATCTGCGCGAAGCCGATGTGTTCGTAGGCCTCAAGCAGTTGAGCGGCTACCGATGCGCGAGCACCTTGAAGGTCAATGATCGGTACCGACGTTGATCGCACGGGCGAAATGTACATCGCCGAGTCACCAACTCACAGCGAACCTCTCGCGAGTGACATCCTGCGGCGAATATGACTACCCTTCACCTATGGCACGCGACGCTCAACGTCGCCCACGGGCGATTCGAACAACTGCTCTCATCACGGCATCCATGCTCGCTGCGATGTTCGGTACCGCTTGCGGGGGCAGCAGTACTGCCGAAGAAACCACGACCACACTTGCGCAAGAAGTTGCGACGACGGAGGCCACGGTAGCGACCACGACGACAGAGGCAATCGAGACAACGACAACGGCCGCTGTCATCGAGCTCACTCTCGACGGTGCCAAGGTGGTCGTTGCGAACGCGAGCAGCGTCAACGGGTCGGCAGGACGAATGACGGAATTACTTGCCGCTGAAGGGTTCACCATGGGAACCCCAACCAACTCGACCGAAGGAAATCTCGGCGCATCAAAGATCTACTACGGCGACGCTGATGGAGCGCTCGCCGTCGCCGAGTCACTCGTTCGAGTGTTCGGAGGGGTTATTCAACTGCTCGAGATGCCGACCGTACCTCCAGTCGCATCGTCAGACCTTGGTGACGCCACGGTGCTCGTCGCGCTCGGCGATGACTTTGCCGATCAGGCACTGCCAGGTGCGACGACCGCATCCCCCTGAACCTCATCAATCGGCAAGTTCACGCACCCGAGCGAGCAGCATGTCGAGAGCCGGACGGTTGAGCCCACCCTCGGGGATGATGACATCGGCATGCGCTCGACTCGGTTCGATGAAGTCCTCGTGACTTGGGCGAACCGTCGCAAGATATTGGGCGACGATGCTGTCAGGTGTCCGACCTCGTTCGACGACGTCTCGCTGTAACCGTCGAATGAATCGAAGGTCGGCAGGAGTGTCGACGAATAATTTCAGGTCGAATTGCTCCCGCAAGTCTGCATCCCAGAGCACGAGGATTCCCTCGACAACGATGATTCGAGCAGGCTGCACCCAATCAACGATGTCGGTTCGGTCGTGAATGCTGTAGTCGTAGGTCGGAACGGGAGCGGCCCGCCAGGCGGTGAGTTCCGCAAGGTGCTCGCGCATGAGCGCCCAGTCGAACGCTGACGGGTGGTCATAATTTGCTGCCGCACGTTGTTCCATTGGTTCGTGCGTCCGTCGAACGTAGTACGAGTCAAGTTTTACGAGCGCGAGTCCATCGGTTCCGATCGTGTCGAGCAAGCGTTGCGCGATCGTTGATTTGCCCGAGCAGGTGCCCCCAGAGACCCCGATGATGAACGGTCGTTCTCGCACAGAGGGTGAGGATAATTCACTGAGAAGCGAAGTTGTTATGGAGGGTGCTTGTTTCACACACCTCCCACCGGTAAATGTGTTGTGGTGTTCTCTGATCGACAGCGCGCCATTCTCGAATTCGAACGTTCATGGTGGACGTTGGATGAGCCACGCGATCGGGCAATCCGCGCGCGCTTTCAGTGCTCGGTAGACGAGTACCATGCAGAACTCAACGAGTTGCTTGAAACTCCCGAGGCGGTCGAGCACGACGAACTGCTCGTACGCCGCCTTCAACGGCAGCGGTCACTTCGCCGTCGGGAGCGTTTAGGCAACGGAACCGAGCTCTCAGGAGGCACACCCACATGAGCGAGACACGTGATCCGAGCGGGGGCGTTCCACGTCGAGTACCGCGCAACGAACCGGCTCAGGTCGCGGGCGGACTTGCCATTGTTCTTGCGGTGATCGCCGTCGTCGCCGGCTTCCTCATTCTGCGCTCGATTTCGTCGAGCGGTGATGCGGTGCTCGGCAGCCCGGTTGCCACAACAACGGTCGAGACCACCGTTCCCACGGCTGCGGCCGAGTCAACGACAACCGTTGCTGAGGTCACCACGACCTCGGTTGCAGGACCGGTCACCGATGGAGCGTCTGTCATCATCGCCAACGCCAACGGTGTGAGTGGTTCGGCGGGTCTGTTGAGTGATGAACTCGTTGCCGCCGGCTATTCGGTTGGTTCGCCGACAAATGCATCGTCCTCGATTGGTGGGCGGCTTGAGCTCACCGTCGTCTACTACGACGCTGGCATTCCTGCGGCTCAAGCCGTAGCGGAATCGATTGCTGCGGCACTCGGCGGAGTTTCTTCAATTGCGCCGGTACAAACGCCAGCGCCAACCCAGACGGGCTCGCTTGACGGAGCCGGCGTCCTCATCATGCTCGGTCTCGACAAGGCTGGCCGAACGCTCGCCGAGCTTGCGCCGGCGTCAGCGACCGGCTGATCTCAGCGTTTCTCAAACGACTGCAAAATCTCGCGTGCTGTGCCCGCAATGCACTGGCGGGTCGCTGAAAACGCACGCTGCTCGCCCCACCTCGAAACGAGTGTGTGAACTGGAATGTCGGTCGACATACCCGATTCTGCGTCGCCGCAGATGATGACGACGGGCACGTTGTGACGCTGTGCGAGACCCGCAACGCCGCCAACAACTTTTCCTTGGAAGCTCTGCTCGTCCATGAATCCCTCACCGGTGATGACGAGATCAGCGGATTCGATTGCGTCATAGAGACCGACCTCGTCAGCGACGAGATCAAACCCGGTTTGAATCGTGCCACCAAGCGCAACGAGTCCGCCCGCAAGCCCACCAGCCGCACCTGAACCGCTGATCTCCCGCACATCGATTCCATAGTCATCGAGGTACTGCTGGGCGAGTCGTTCCAGACGACCTTCAAGAAACTTGATCTCGGTGGCGGAAGCGCCCTTTTGCGGGCCGAACACCCGCGGGGCATCGGTAAAACGCGTGCTCACATCGCACGCAATGTCGAGCGTGACTCCTGCGATTCGACCTTTGCTGCCGATTGCCTGTAGCGCTCCAAGCCCTCCATCGGTTGTTGCAGATCCGCCAAGGCCGACGATGACGCGTTTTGCGCCGCCGGATACGGCGGCAAGGATGAGTTCACCGACCCCCGCCGTTGTGGCATCGAGTGGTCGGTTTCCCTCTGCGCCGCCGGCAAGTTGCAGTCCTGCCGCTTGTGCCATTTCGATGATTGCGGTTTTTCCGTTGCTTCTCCAACCCGCTTCAACCGGCGTGCCGAGAGGACCAGTCACCGTGTTGTGTCGATTTGGACCCCCAAAGACATCGAGTAAACCCTCACCTCCATCGGCGAGCGGAATTTCGACAACTTCGTGTCCGAGATCCCAACATGCATCGCCAATCGCAGACGCGACTTCGTGCGCGGTTGCGGTTCCTCGAAATTTGTCGACGGCGGCGATCACGCGCACGACTGCAACCTAGCCGGTCAGCCAGTGTCGAATTCCGACCGAGTTGGTAGTATTTAGCTATGGCAGTCATCGTGCGAATTCCAACAACGCTTCGTCCGCTCTCTGGTGGAGCAAAGCAGGTCGAAGTTGGGTCCGGTGCGCTGTCAGAGGTCATTCAGGCGCTCGATGGTGCCCACCCCGGATTTGCAGATCGACTCCTTGATGACGACGGTGCATTGCGCAAATTTGTCAACGTCTTTGTTGACGACGATGACGTGCGCTATCTCGACGGCCTGTCAACGAGCGTTGCTGACGGTGTCACCGTCAGCATCATTCCCGCCGTCGCCGGCGGCTGACCGGCGCCAGCGACACGATCACACAAGAGGGACCCGTGATTGCGCTCGTCACCGCTACTGCTGCGGCTTATCTCGACCCTGACCTGGCGCCCTTGCGCGAGGCACTGCACCGCGAGGGCGTCGAGGCGGTCGTTGCGTCCTGGGATGACACAACAGTGAATTGGTCGACCTTCGAGGCCGTATTTCTTCGGTCAACCTGGGACTACCACCTCAATTTCGATGCATTTGCTGCATGGATTGATTCGACGTCGCAGGTCACGACGATGTGGAATCCACCCGCATTGATGCGGTGGAATCTCGATAAGCGATACTTACGAGACCTTGCAGACCAAGGTATTCCGATCGTTGAGACGATCTTTCTCTCGCCGGAGGACGACGAGTCGGCTGATGCCGCGGTGCTCGACGGTGACGTCGTCGTGAAGGCGACGATCGGAGCCGGTTCGCATGGCGTGCAGCGTTTTCGTCGTGATGCAGACGCCGCGCAGCGCTACGTCGACGAACTTCTGAACGGTGGTCGTCACGTCATGGTGCAGCCGTATTTGGCAGCAGTCGACACACAGGGTGAAACTGGCATTGTGGTCCTCGGAGGAGTTGCTGAGTACGCATTCGAAAAAGGCGCAATCCTCACCGGAGAGACGACGTCTTCAACGGGGCTTTACGCCGAGGAGCGAATCACCCCACGCATCGCCTCCGCCGATGAACGCGCACTCGCAGAACGCGTCATAGAGGTGCTGCCGCAAACGGCGTACGCGCGCATCGACATGTTGCCGACGTCGAACGGCCCGGTTATCTCAGAAGTTGAACTTGTCGAACCTTCATTGTTCTTTGATGTCGATGCGAACGCCGCGGTCCGAACTGCGGCCGCCTTTGCTTCGCTTCTCGATCGGTAGCCTGCTGTTATGAACATGGAAACCGGAGTTTGCGTGCTGCACCTGTTCTGCTCTCCACGCGAGAACGCATCAGCTTCGGCGCTCCGCCAGGTCATCGAATCGGCAACAGCAAGCGGGTGCCAGGTGATGACCGCAGCAATGCTCGGACATCGCTGTGATATCGCGGTCATGGCGCTCAGCGCGGACATCGCTGCGCTGAAGGCATTGCAGACAGGCCTCCAACGCGCTGGACTCGACGTGCGAGACAGCTACATCAGCATCACCGAAGTCAGCGAATACGCAAAGGGTCTGCCCGCTGAAGCCCTGCAAGATCGTCTCTACCCGGTTCTTCCCCCCGAAGGAAAACCAGCGTTCTGCTTCTACCCCATGAGTAAAAAGCGCGAGGGTCACGCGAACTGGTATGCAACTCCGTTCGAAGAGCGCACCGCAATGATGATGGAGCACGGCAAGAGTGGTCGGACCTTCGCAGGCAAGATTGTGCAGCTGGTGACGGCGTCGACTGGACTCGACACGCACGAGTGGGGCGTCACGCTGTTCGGTGTCACCCTCGAGGTCATTAAAGACGTCGTCTACACGATGCGATTCGACAAAGGGTCGGCGCTCTACGGAGAATTTGGCAATTTCTACGTCGGCTATCTCGCCGACATTGAAACGATTATCTAACTAGAACGAAATCTCATAACCGGTTTCGTTATAGATGTACTCGCGGCCGGAGTCATCAAACCGGAACTCGCGGAACCACCCACGGGTGAGTTCCCCGGTTGACGAAAGGTCGACGGAACCTGAGAGACCGTTGTAGTCGATCTGTAACCCTTGGCGAATGAGCGACGCGCACTCTGGGAACGACAAACAGATGCGTCCGCCCGACGACACCGAGGCGACCTGATTGGCGATCGATCGTGGGTCATCCACGCCAGCTTGAATTGCCGCAAGCGCAAGCAAGATGACGCAGTCGTAGGCATTAGTTGCGAAATAGCCGGACGGTGAATCAACCGCCGTGACAATTGCGCGAGGTGCGACACCAACGATCTGCGCTCGTGTCTCGGGCGACATCGCTGCGACAACATCGGTTGCATTTCGAAGCGCGTCGTTCACGATGATGAACGGACGAGTGGCATCATTCGCAACGAGTACGGCATCAAGTGCTGCCAACATTCGTCCGCCGTCGTCGACGTCACCGAGCAACGCAATAATTCGCGACTCGCTTGCGATCGCGGCCGCAGCATCATCGTCGAGTTCAGGATCGTCGCCGTTGAACGGAAGCACCTCGCGGACGCTGAGGCTTGCCCGACTGTCGACGGCGGTTTGAAGCGAGTTAGCGAGTCCGCGACCGTAGGGATCGTCGAGGTGAACAATGGTGATTGATCCGCTGCCAGTTCGCGCGGCGGTTCGCGCCAGTGCCGCCATTTGCATCGAGTCGCTTCCCACGGTTCGGAAGAACAGATTTGCGTCTGGGTATCGATCGAGCAGCAGCGTTGTTGCGGACGGTGAACACGAAAGGAGGCCGGATTCAATCGCACGGTCGAGAAAATGGATTGCCGTTCGCGATGATGCCGGACCCACGATGACGTCACTGCCGGTTTGGGCGAGCCCGCTGACGTCGATTGCGGTTGCCTCATCGACGAACTCGACATCGACCGGTTGATCAAACACGCCACCGGCGGCGTTCACTTCACTAATCGCCAGTCGAACTGCATCGGTCATCGGGGTGCCAATGCGCGCACCAGCACCCGTTGTGGGCAGGAGCACGCCAACTCGCAGTACTCCATCGTTCACTCGGTCGGCCGGCGTTGTCGTTGACGGCGGAGTGACCGTGACATCGGGCGTCGTGATTGATGTGCCCCCACAGGATGCGAGGATGCATGCGCTGATCGTCGAAAAGGCGGCGATGAGCACGCGACGACATCCACGCGAACCGCACATCAACATTCCTTCACGATAGAAGGAGTTCATGGAAGAGTCATGGTCGCCGGTCGAAGATCTCCTGGTGGACCTCAATAACTGCCTCGGTGGGTGGTTGGTTCGGCGTGTCGTTGCGGTCGCCCAACGGTCCGGTTCGATCGCAGATGAGCAAGTTGCTCTGCTGAGTGAGCGAGCCGCGGCGATTGCCGTGGAACTTCTTGCAGATCTTCACGACCTGCTGCAGATGGATCCCGACGAACAACGAACAAATCCACTCGACCTCATTCGACGAGGTTTGCATCCCGCAACGCGTGCCCTTGATGACCTCGGCATTGAACCGTCGCTGCGCGATCCCTTCGACGTGCGGACGCTTCCCGATGACCGCCACTCGCTCGCCCCAATGACCTGGGCCGACATCGACGAACGTCTCGTCGAGTCGGGGCTGCGTTGGGGAGCGTGGAAGGCGTCGGTCATCCTTCGTCGACGTCGCGAGGAAGGTCTGCGCTAGCCGCAGTCATTCGGGCGAATACGCCGTACTCTTCATCACATGTCGGCGAGTCGAACGAAGGTTGTGACCACCTCGACTCGACGCGGTGTGGACTTCTGTCACGAGTTGGCTGAGGCCACCGATTCTTGGATCATTGAGCTGTACGAAGCAGCGCGTGCGGCTCATCCTCGTGCGCCGAAGGTCGCGTTACTTGCCATTGGCGGATACGGACGAGGTGAACTCGCGCCGTTCAGCGACCTTGATGTGCTGCTCATCCACCGTTCAACGGCGCAGCGTGTTGAAGGAATTGCTTCTGCGATGTGGTACCCGATTTGGGACTCGGGAGCGATTCTTGGACACGCTGTGCGGTCAGTTGACGAACAGGTCGAGCTCGCAAAACATGATCTTGACACTGCCTCAAGTCTCGTTACCGCGCGATTTCTTGCCGGAGATCAGCGATTGGCTGCAGAGGTTATTGAGTCAGGTCTTCAGTTGTGGCGACGCCGTCGGAAGCGATGGTTGAGCGAACTCCGTGACGCCGTCGCCGCGCGGCGTGCAGCAACCGATGATGTCGCATACATTCTCGAACCCGATATCAAGGACGGCCATGGCGGGCTTCGAGATGTCCAGTCGCTGTGGTGGGGAGCTGCCGGCGGTCTCTCACTTCGCGATGACGACGTTGCCGCCCTGACGGAATGTTACGAAACGTTGGTTCGTGCTCGGGTTGGGCTGCATCGCTCCGCAGGTCGACGTGGCGACGTGCTTCGGCTCGAAGAGCAGGATGCAGCGGCGCAGTCGGCAGGGTTCGTCGACGCTGATGACATGATGAGCGAAATCTCGGCTGCAGCGCGGTCGATCGCATGGATTTCCGATGAGGTATGGGCTCGATACGGACGCGTCGGTGATGGCAAACCTCTCGTCATCGCACCTGGTATCAGCCTTGTCGAGGGCGATGTCGAGATTGACGCCGACGTTGATCCGGCAACCGATCCGGTGCTGATGTTGCGCGTCGCCCAAGCATCTGCGCGAACAGGTCACCGCATTGGACGCAACACACTCGATCGGCTCGCGCGTGAGATGGAACCTTGGCCAGATCGGTGGCCTCCAGGTGCAGTTGATGAACTTGTTGCGTTGCTCCTCGAGGGGCATGCGGCGATTCCGGTGCTCGAGGCGCTCGATCAGCGGTCCCTCATCGAACGAATGCTGCCTGAGTGGGCTCCAGTTCGCGCACGGCCACAACGAAACGCGTATCACCGCTTCACCGTTGATCGGCATCTCTGGGAGGCCGCAGCCAATGCCGCAGAACTTGCACATCACGTGCAGCGGCCAGATCTGCTCGTACTCGGGGCTCTCTTCCATGACATCGGAAAAGGACGCCCCGGCGACCACACCGAGGTTGGCATTGCGCTCGTCCGGGACTCGATCGGCCCGAGACTTGGGCTGGGCGATGCTGACGTTGCGACGATCTGTTCACTTGTTGAACACCATTTGTTGCTACCCGATGTTGCGATGCGGCGCGATCTCAGCGACCCGTCGACGATTGAAAGCGTTGTTGCCGCGGTTGGCGATGCCTTCACCCTTGAACTGCTCCACGCGCTCACCGAGAGTGATTCAAAGGCCACCGGTCCGGCGGCCTGGGGATCATGGAAAGAAGGGCTCGTACGCGATCTCGTCGATCGAGCGGCGCACGTGCTGGGTGGCGGAGCGGTCTCAGAGGCAACATGGAGACTCTTTCCAGATGCTGCGACCCTCGAACGAATGGCCTCCGGCGAGACCTCGATTCTCTCGGTTGAAGAGTCGGGCTACGACCGTGTCACCGTTGTCACCCCTGACATCCCTGGCGCCTTCAGTCGTATCGCAGGCGTGCTCTCATTGCACGGTCTTGACGTTGCTGGGGCGCGTGCGCATTCCGATGAGCCGCAACCCGGTCAGGCGGCGATGGCCGCATCGCAATTCCTTGTCATTCGACCGAAGAACGGCATCGACTGGAAGCCAGTTCGAGCCGACCTCGAACGTGCGCTGCGTGGAGAACTTGCGATCGAGGCGCGCCTCGCCGAACGCGCCCGAACCTACCGTCGCAGACGCGCAACCCAGGCGCATGTGCTCGCCGAACCGACCGTTGTCTTTGATGACGCTGCGTCCTCGACAGCAACGGTCATCGAAGTGCACTGCGTGTCCAAGATTGGTGTTTTGCATCGCATTACGAAGGCGTTCGCAGAGCTCGATCTCGATATCAGACATGCGACGGTTCAAACCCTTGGAATGGAAGTCGTCGACACGTTCTACGTTCGGACACGGAGCGGCGAACTCCTCAGCGATCGTTTTCATCGCAACGAGGTTCGGCGGGCAGTTCTCCACGTTGTGTCGTGACGACTAGGTTGGCGAGCGATGTCGTCCCATTTGCCTGACCCACGCGATCTTGCGCGATGGAGCGATGCGCTCGCTGGAATTGCGAGAACTGGGCTTGCTTTTACCGAGTCGCTGTACGAGCGAGAGCGTTATGAAGAGGTGCTGCATGTTGCTGCTGATATCAAGGCTGCAGCGGCAGAACTCGAAGAAGGCATCGAGACTGCCCGTGAAGCAGATCATTTTGTTCAGGAATGGCTGGACAACGTTGGCGAAGGCATCCCGGGTTATGTGACTCCAAAGGTGGCAATTGGCGCGATCGTCGGCAACGCCAATGGTGAGGTGCTACTCGTTCAACGTAAGGAGTCCGGTGTGTGGCTCTATCCGACAGGATGGGCCGACGTCGGTTACTCGCCTTCCGAGGTTGCAGTCAAAGAAGTACACGAGGAAACCGGCATCGAATGTGAGCCCATCGGGCTGCTTTCGGTTGTCGATGGACAGCGAATGGGATTCTCTCGCTTTGGCATGTACATGCTTGTCTTTCTCTGTCGAGCAACCGGTGGAGAACTCAACGGTCACCCTCTCGAAACGAGCGATGTCGGGTGGTTCGGCGAAGGAGCGCTTCCCGAGCCAACCGCTGGGGCGAGTTGGTGGGCACCACCAGCATTCGCTGCGATCAGAGGCGATCGATCGGCAACGACGTTTGACCTCCCTCGAGACCCCGTCTGGCGAGGTGACGTCGCAGTCGACGATGCGTCACGTGCGGTGCTCAACGAGACCGATCTGCGCGATTCGTGACGCGTTAACTCTCTCCGTCATGGTCACGAAGAAATTGCTCAACTTCTCCGAGTAAGTCTGCTGATTCGGACAGGTCGATCGGCCCGCTCGAATCCTCGTCGTCCATGTCGTCGACAATCGATTCGAGTTGTTCGATATGAATAACGAGGTCGTCGTCGTCGGCGATGAGGGCATCGACCCGTGCGTCATAGTCCTCAAGGTCGTCCGCAAGTCCACCGATCGGTGCTGGAGTACCCATCATCGTGCTCGCTCGTTCAATGAGTGCGACAGCCGCCTTTGGACTTGGGACCTGCGAGGCGTATCCGGGCACGGCGGCCCATAGCGATGCGCTTGGAATGCCGGCGGCTGAGAATGCATTCTGCAGGACACCGACGATGCCGGTTGGACCCTCGTAACGAGAACGTTCAAGGTCGAAGCGATTGATGAGGTCATCGTCGGTTGCGCTGCCAAAGATGTGAACGGGTCGAGTGTGCGGCACGTCGGCGAGCAGCGCGCCAAGGCTGATGACGAGTGGGCACGAATATTTTTGTGCGATACCGACAACCTGGGCAGTGAACGACTTCCACCGAAGCGCAGGCTCTGGGCCGAGGACGAAGATGACGTCAGCGCCAGGAAGGGAGGCTGACCATGCGCCGACGGTCGGCCAGACGATATTTCGTTTTTGTTCCTCGTCAAGACGAACATGCGGTCGCACGGTTGCAAAATCGGTGAAATGTTCTGGGTCGACCTCGGCGAGTGGCGCGGCACCACTTGTCTCGATGAGCGTTCGAACGGCGGTCGAAGCGGCGTCACCTGCGTCGTTCCATCCGGTGAAACCCACAACCATGACGGGGCTCGTCAACGACGGCTCAGCGTGCCATCGAATATGCCTTGTGTCGTTCTCCATGACGACGGGAAGGCTACCGGTGGGTACCCGAACTCAGGTACCGTCACAGTTGTGACTCTTGTAGTTCGAGCGGCGACAGAAGTCGATGACGCATTGACCACGGCATTTGCGTCATTGATACCCCAATTGTCTTCATCTTCACCGCCACCGAGTGCCGCCGAACTCCTTGACATCATCGACAATCCGCATTCTGTGTTGTTCGTGGCGGAGTTAACGGACGACGCTGAAACCAGGCTCGTTGGAAGCCTCACCCTTGCGTTCTACCGGATACCAACCGGACTTAAGGCATGGATCGAAGACGTTGTTGTTGACGAGTCGGCGCGCGGCCACGGCGTTGGTGAAGCGTTGAATCTTGCTGCGATCGATGAGGCGCGAACGCGCGGCGCAAAGAATGTCAGCCTGACAAGTCGACCATCGCGCGAGGCGGCGAATCGGCTGTATCAACGGCTCGGCTTTGAGCCATACGAAACAAATCTCTACCGCTTTTCGCTCTGAACCTTCGGTTGGGCCGTGCTCAGCCAACCCTTGTGAGCACGACCCAGGTGAAGGACTGCATTGATCCCCAGGGCGTGACATGGACCTCGCGGTCGGCACGACTCACGGTGAATCCGCCAGCAAAGATCTCGGCGAGTGCAGATGCGTCGTACCGTTGTGTTGGCAGACCCGAACAGGTCTCGGGACCATCCGTCGCAAATGTTGCCAGGACGAGCCGTCCACCGCTCGTGATCGCAGCCGTGGCGCGTTGCACGTACCGGTCACGATCAGCATCACGTAGGAAGTGAAACACTGCCCTGTCGTGCCACACGTCAAACGAACGTGTCGGTTCCCACGTCGTCACATCGCCAGTGACAAGTTCGACGTCGCCGCATCGGTCGGCGAGTCGACAGCATGTCGCCTCAAGCGCAGACGGCGCAAGGTCGAGAAGAGTGATGTGTTCCCACCCTCCATCGATGAGTGAGTCGACGAGAGATGAGGTCCCAGCCCCAATATCAACGATCGCACCCCGTGGCGGCGTGTCACCGATGAGATCGATTGATCGACTCGGCTCGCGCTGAAACCATGACAGTTCCTCCGCATGTTTTGTTGCGTAAATCGTGTCCCAATGTGAAGCAATGTCCACGATCGAAGATTAGCGACGGGTTACTCAACCCCATGGACGTGTGTTTGGGTGCGCAAGAGCAGGAGGTCGTAGGTGAGCTTGAGCGCGGCACAGATGATGAGGGGCCATGCAAATTCGTATCGACCGATCATCCAGCCAGCGAAGGCTGCCGGCAGCGCGGCGGTGAAGGATCGCGGCACGTTCGTGACCGCGGCGGCGCTCGCTCGATATTCGGCCGGCACGATCGACATGACAAAGCTCGCACGTATCGGTGCATCGAGACGCGATGTGAGCCCCCGAGCAACAAACAGAATGAGCGCGATCGAGATGTGGGGGGAGAGGGCAACGCCGACGAGCATCAGACTTGATGGGATGTGAGTGAAGACCATCGTGCGAATCGAACCGAGGCGGGTGACAAGCAGTGGTGACAGCTGGGCTGAACATGCAGCAGCAATCGCGGTACAGGAGAACACTGCACCGACGACAGCCGGTGACAGATCGAACCGGGCGTAGAGCCACAGCGCGATGACGGCGTGGGACGCGAATCCACTTCCGAGCGAGTCGAGGCTGAACAACAGGGACAGTGTTCTCACCCTCGAACGTGTCGCCCGATCAATTTTTGTTGTCGTCGTCGTGCCCCACTGCGGCGGGCGCCAACGCAAGTAGGTAACGAGTACCAGCAACCCGCCGAAGGCGTATAACACGAAGTTGGCGCGAAGTGCTGTCGTCGACGACAGCCCGAGCGCCTCTCCACACGCGTTGATGACACCAGCACAGGCGGTTCCCGCAGCGAGTGACAACACAGCGACGAGGTCGAGACGCGCCATTGCCTTCGGTCGTGACGTGTCGTCGGTGAGCGTGGCGATCGATGCTTGCTCAAGTGGGATGAACACGCTCGTGTCACCTGCGGATGTATTCAATGTTCCAACGATTGCGATGACAAAGAGCAATCCGATCGACGTCGAAAGGGAAAAGCCAAGTCCGGTTGCAATCATGAGGATGCTCGCAAGGATGAGCAAGGGTGATGTGCCGCGTGTGCGGGCAGCATGTGCCACAACCACCGTTGCAATTGCCGACCCCAGCATGGCGGCAGTAATGATCGCCCCCACTTGTGCAGCGTTTGCTCCGTTGGCGAGCAAGTAGGTCGGCAGAGCAACGAGGCAGAGGCCGTCGACAAAGGACCGGACACCTCGAGCGACGACGATGGGAATGAACGACGTCGTGCCGGTCTCCACATAGGTCGGAGGTGCGGGGTGGCTCATATGAGCGTCACGAGCAGAAGTATTGCGCGTCGGGTCGGTACCGTGCAGGTGTGGTCGGATCCGGCACGATACTCAATGTCGTCACAGTGCTGGCGGGCTCCGCCATCGGCATAGTCGTTGGCAATCGGCTTCGAGATGACACACGGGTAACTGTGACCGACGGACTCGGATTGATCACCCTTATCGTCGGCGCGCTCAACTGCACCGCGATTGGTGACGCCGCGTTTGAACGCGCGGTTGGCGAGAACTGGACGCTGCTCGTCGTTCTTGGCGCAGTTGTCGTTGGCGGCATCACCGGTTCGATGCTTGGCATCGAACGTCGACTTAACGGCGTTGGAGCCCGTCTCGAGCGTCGCTTTGCGTCGAGTGGTACCTCGGAAGGTCAAGCGAGGTTCGTACAAGGATTTGTGAGCGCTTCGTTGCTCTTCTGTGTTGGTCCGTTAACAATTCTCGGTTCGATCAACGACGGTCTCGGTCGTGGTATCGAACAACTTGCGTTGAAGTCGTTGCTCGACTTTTTTGCGTCGATTGCCTTCGCTGCTTCTCTCGGCATCGGGGTTGCCTTCGCAGCGATCACTGTCGCCGTCGTCCAGGGAGCGCTCACGATGTTGGGTGTGCTGTTTGGAAGCGTCATGCCCGACTCGCTTGTGTCGGCAATGACCGCAACTGGTGGTGTCCTTCTGCTCGGCATAGGCATGCGACTGCTTGCGCTGCGCGATGTTCGGGTTGCCGACATGTTGCCGGCGCTCATCGTTGCGCCAGTGCTCACCTATGTGGTTGACATCATTCGTTGATCGGTGCTGAACCGCTCTGGTGTTGTGCACCTCCATCAACGGTGGCGGGGGCTTCCCTCACTCGTGTCACCATCGCGACTCCGATGAGCGCAACCGCGAATCCGGCGATTGCGGCGCCGCCGAGTGCTTCTCCGAAGAGGATCGCAGCCTCGATCGCGGATAGCGCAGGAACGAGAAAGAACAGACTGGAGACACTTGCGGCCGCCCGATGACGTAAGAGCCACAGCATCGTGAGCACGGCGACGAGCGAAAGCACCAGAGTCGCCCACACGAGGGCCCACAGGGTCGTCGCGGAGAACGTGATCGACGCGCGGCGAGTCGACGTCGCAGCAATCCATAAGGCACCCGAAGCACTCGCATATTGGGCAACAGTTCCCCACAGGAGTGGAACACCGGCGCAGAATTTTCGTTGAATGATGGTTCCGGCCGACATTCCGACCATTGCGACACTTGCGGAAACAACTGCACTCGTCGGAATCACGAGAGAGGCATCGCGGAGTCGCTCGGCGACGACAAGGGTTACGCCGAGCAGACCGAGAACGACCCCGAACCATTGCTGCCGCGCGAGCCGCTCATGCAAGAAGATGCCACCAGCAACTGCCGTGACGACGGGGTGCAACCCGCCAATAAGTGCACCGACTCCTGAGGGCAGCCCACGATCGATTGCGATAAAGACGCCACCGAGATAGACGGCGTGAATGCCGAGGCCGACGATGGCCGACCACCGAACAGCCTGAAGGTTCAACTTTGGGGCTCGAGTAACGACGGCGATTCCGGCGAGGAGCAGCGCAGCAAGGACGAGACGTGCCCCAAGAAACGCAAGTGGGTCGCTGTCGGTTGTCGCGTACCGAGCAACAACGAAACCTGTGCTCCACAGAAACACAAAGATCCACGGCGCTCCGGCAGCAAGACGTGCCTGAAACTCTGAATTTGGCGCGCGCACTACGACGTTCGATTGTTGTTCGGCAACGTGCCCATGACTGCTCGATGCGGTGTCACACAAATGAATGCGAGCGCACCGACGTCGGGGTCGGGCTCCGGTCCCGGTCTCCAGTTGTATTTCGATTCGAATCGCGTCAGAACACCTTCGGGCGCCGTGCGAACGACTACGGCGTTTCCTTCGATGACGGCATCTTCTTCGATGGAGCCGTGTCGAGGGAAACCGAGTTGCACGCGGGAATCGTGCGCAATATTTCTCACTTTCACACTCTCGAATCCGGTTGCAATCCAGACCACGCCATCCTCGAGGACAAACCAGATCGGCACGAGATGGCTTGCTCCATTTGGGCGACTCGTCGAGAGCCACACGTCGCGTGGTTCGTCTGCAGTATCAGAAGGTGATGACACATCGACCTCGGGTGCCGCCGGCTTCGAGTACCCGGTGTGCGTCGGGGGCATCCGACGCTGCAAATGTGCGCGCTACTCTCAGCGTGACCGCGCCTGAGGCTGTCAGGTCGCGCAGCCGTTCAAGTTTTTCCAGCTCGGTTGCGTAGTTACGAACCCACACTGGATGAATCGAGATATTTCGTTCGGTGGGTCCGTCCCACCCTCGAATCGTCGCCATCTGACCATTGTCCGCAATCGCTGGAAGCAATTGTTCGCACTGCACCGAACCATCTGCGAGACCATCGACACCGTCTGGCACGACTGCTCGAATTCGCTCAGCGACATCGGGTCCACGCGCAACAACGTCGTGCGCCCCGAGCGCCTTAACGAGGTGGACATCGTTGTCCGATGCGTCGGCGATGACACGAAAGCCGTACGCGACACCAAGTTGCACCATGTAGCCGCCAAACGCCCCGGCAGCGCCCGTGACTGCGAGCGTTGCACCCGCCCCCAACTGCATGAGGTCGAACGCGAATTGCGCAGTGAGGCCATTCATCGGAAGCGTGCACGCCTCGACGAGCGTCGCACCCTTCGGGGTCGTCGTAACTGATCGTGCTGGGAGTACGAGTGACGATGAATATCCGCCGTGCGATGCGGTGGGCACAACAATTCCCATCACCTCGTCGCCGACCGCAATGTGCGTGACCCCGGCACCGACTTCGTCGACAACGCCAGCGATGTCCATGCCGGGCACGTACGGCGGTGGATCCTTCTTGAGTAGCTCGGCACGACCACCCGAGCGATGAATTGTGTCGGTTGGGTTGACCGCGGCGGCGGCAACAGCGACGCGAACTTCGCCTGGTCCAGCGTGTCGTTCCGGGACGTCAAACACTTGAAGTTGTTCGGGCCCGCCAAATTCTTCGACACCTACCACTCTCGGCATCCGCCACCCTCCGTTCTGTTGGACCGACGGAATCAGTGTTGCCGATGTGCAAGGCGTTCCATGCGTCCGAGAGCTGATCGAAAGAGCGCCGCGCTGAGTTTTCCGACAATCACGGTGAACAGACGCGGCAGGAATTTCACATGAACCTCTTCATGCCATTGGATACGGGTGTGACCTACCTGTGACCCCGGCGTGACGGTGAGATCAGCGAAACCGACAAGGATTGGTCCAAGTTTGTGCACTCGACATCGCCCGCGCGATTCGTTGAATGTCATCTCAACAGCGACCATTTCATCACGGAGTGAGAGCCGACGTCCCCAGCGTGCTGCCCCTGGTCCCGACCAGGCGGTGAAGCGAGCCGGGTCGTTCGGGTCAACCTCGACGTGCGTGAGTGGCACCCAGGCAGAGTGGCCCGCCCAATCGACTAACTCATCCCAGGCAGCCTGAGGTGTCATGGCCACTTCGCGCACCGAATCGAACACGACGCGACCTCCGGGTCCCGTTGGAATGTGCTCGTCATTCATCGTTGGTGTCACACAACGATCAACGTCGCTGGGAGGCGCTTCATTCCTCGTCACGTGAATCGACGCATCGGGTCATTACGTTGAGGAACGAGCAGCGTGAGTGAGGAGGTATCGATGAGTTCACGGTTTGATCTTTTGGGCAAGGTCGCGGTCGTGACCGGTGGTAGTCGGGGGCTGGGTCGTGAGATGGTGCTCGCCTTCGCTGAACATGGGGCCGACGTGGTGATCGCCAGTCGAAAACTCGACGCCTGCGAGACACTCGCTGCAGAGGTCACCGACCGCACTGGGCGGCGCGCGATTGCGCACGCCTTTCATGCTGGACGTTGGGAACAGGCGGATGAGCTTGCCGACTTGGTGTACGACTCGTTTGGTCGCTGTGACGTGCTCGTGAATAACGCCGGTATGTCGCCGCTCTACCCGTCGTTGCCCGAAATCACTGAGGAACTCTTCGACAAGGTGGTCGGCGTGAACTTCAAGGGGCCGTTTCGACTCGCTTCGATCATCGGGACACGTATGGCGGCAGGCGCAGGTGGTTCGATCATCAACGTGTCATCGATTGCTGCGGTTGCACCGACCCCCAACGAACTCATCTATGCCGGAGCAAAGGCCGCACTCGATGCGATGACTGCCGGCATGGCGAGGGCGTTTGCGCCAAAGGTTCGTTGCAACGTCATCATGCCTGGACCGTTTCTTACCGATATTTCAAAGGCGTGGGATCTCGAGGCATTCGCCGAGCGCGCCCGCACAAGTATTCCGCTGCAACGCGGCGGTGAAGCCGAAGAAATCGTTGGAGCTGCGCTCTACCTTGCGAGCGACGCGTCGAGCTATACGACGGGAGCAACAATTCGGATCGACGGCGGAAGCGCATACACCGCCGGATAGCCGCCGACCACAAGTCAGCCAGGTACAGCACAGCATCGTCTCTCCTCACCGATGCTTCCGCTCTAGTGTGACCACATGAGTTGGATTTCCGAACCCTCAGCGTGGTCTGCGCTCGTGGCGTTACTTGTCCTCGAAGTTGTCCTCGGTGTCGACAACGTCATCTTCATCTCGATTCTCGCCGCAAAGCTTCCAGAGGATCAACGCGTTCGCGCGCGGAAAATCGGACTTCTCGCAGCGGGTGCCGTTCGCGTGCTGCTCCTGCTGAGCGTCGGATGGATCATTTCGCTCAAGGAAGAACTTTTCGCGGTTTCTCTGTTTGGCAAGGACCTCGGATTTTCAGGCAAAGAACTCATCCTGCTCGCAGGTGGTGTCTTCTTGCTCTACAAGGCGACGAAGGAGATTCACCACAAGCTCGAAGGGGAAGGCGGTCACAGTAGCGCTGGGGCAGCGGTGACCTTCGGCGCGGTGATCGCCCAGGTGATGGTTCTCGACATCGTTTTTTCACTCGATTCGGTCTTCACCGCCGTCGGGATGACCGAACACGTGCCGGTCATGGTGATCGCAATTGTGATTGCAGTGATTATCATGCTCGGCGCCTCGGGTCCCATTTACGAATTTGTCAATCGGCATCCATCGGTGAAAATGCTCGCACTTGCGTTTTTGTTGCTCATCGGATTTACGTTGGTGATCGAAGGATTTGGCGAACACATTCCAAAGGGCTACATCTATGCGGCGATGCTGTTTTCAGTGTTCGTCGAAACGCTCAACATTCGAACTCGGAAGCATCCAGAGATTGAACCGGTCGCCCTTCGCACCCGAGTCGATGACGTGCAGCGGACCGATTAGTTAGCATTAGTTCGCAGCGCTGTTGTCTGAGGTGACCGTTCCGGCGCAACAACGACTACGATCTAGGTACGTTCCGTCCGAGCCCGTAAAGGAGCGTTTCCATGCCTGTCACCGTCGTCGTCGGCGCCCAGTGGGGTGACGAAGGCAAGGCAAAGGTCATCGACCTTCTCGCCAAGGAACACCCCTTCGTTGTCCGCTATCAAGGTGGACACAACGCTGGGCACACCGTTGTTGTCGGCGAGGAGCGCTATGCGCTGCAACTGACGCCGTCGGGGGTCCTCTACGACTCGGTGACACCGGTCATCGGTAACGGTGTGGTCGTCGATCTGCCGACGCTCTTTCGAGAAATCGACATGTTGACCGAGCGTGGAATCGACTGCAGCCGAGTCAAGTTGTCTACTCGCGCCCATCTCATCTTCCCGTGGCATCAAAGCCATGACGCGATCGCCGAAGCTGCTCGTGGTGAGAACAAGATCGGCACCACGTTGAAAGGCATCGGTCCTGCGTATGCCGACAAGGCTCGTCGGGTAGGAATCCGCGCTGGAGAAACAACTGATGTTGTGCATTTCGCTGAGTCCGTGCGCGCTCGATGCGAAGAAGAAAACATTGCGATTGTTGCGGCAGGCGGTGAGGCGCTCGACGTTGATGACGTGGTCGCGCTCTTCTCTCGTCTTGGCGAGCGTCTCCAGCCCTATCTTGCCGACACGGTGAACTTGCTTCATGATGCACTTGCAGAAGGTGACGACATTCTTCTCGAAGGTGCGCAGGCCACATTCCTCGATCTCGATCACGGGACGTATCCGTATGTGACTTCATCGAATCCGACTGCCGGAGGTGCATGCGCCGGCACTGGCCTCGGCCCGCGTGACATCACACGTGTCGTTGGCATCACGAAGAGTTACACCACTCGAGTTGGTGCGGGTCCGTTCCCAACCGAACTCACCGACGAACTTGGTGACCGCATCGTCGACATCGGTCGCGAATTTGGAACGGTGACCGGTCGAAGGCGGCGCGCTGGCTGGCTTGACTGCGTCATGTTGCGACATGCAGTCAAGTTGAACAGTCTGACCGAGCTTGCTGTGACGAAGCTCGATGTGCTCGACACGTTTGAGCAGATCCGCGTGTGCGTTGGTTACCGACGGCACGGCGTCGAGGTGACGAATTATCCAGATCTTTCGACCACACTCGAGGAGGTCGAGCCGGTGTACGTCGACCTCGACGGATGGTGTTGTGACTCGACGAAGGCTCGAACCTCGAGCGACTTGCCGGAACAGGCAAGGGCGCTCATTTCGTTGATCGAATCCGAAGTTGGCATTCCGGTGCGCATTGTTGGCGTCGGCGCCGAACGGGATGACTATGTCATCTGGGGTGACGACGCGTGATCGACCGATACCGCACAGAAGAGATGTCGGCGCTCTGGTCAGAGCAAGCCAAATTTTCGCGTTGGCTTGAGGTCGAGCTGCTCGCAACGGAGGCGCACGCACAACTTGGCATTGTTGAGAACACTGTTGCCGTCGCGTGCCGCCAACGTGCCCCGCGTGTCGATGACGCCTTCGTCGACAGAGTCGCTCGTCGAGAGGAGATCACGCATCACGATGTCGCGGCATTTGTCGACATCGTTCAAGAACAGATCGGCTCTCCTGATGGGTCATGGATTCACTACGGACTCACCTCCACCGACGTCGTCGATACCGCGTTGTGCTGGGCACTACGAGATGCCGCGGACGTCATCCTTGAGGCGCTCGACCGGCTCATTGTGGTGCTCGCTCAGCGCGCCGAGGAGCATCGTGACACGGTCATGATCGGTCGCACACACGGCATTCACGCCGAACCAACAACCTTTGGTCTCAAACTCGCGTTGTGGGCCCTGCAGGTTGATCGTGACCGCTCTCGAATGAAGGCGGCCCGAGCCTCAATCGCCGTGATGAAACTTTCCGGGGCGGTCGGCACCTTCTCGAACATTCCTCCAGAGGTTGAAGATCACGTCGGTTCCGTGCTTGGTCTCGATCCTGTTCCGGCGACGCAGGTCGTTGCTCGCGATCGGCATGCCGAATTTCTTTGGGCGTGCGCTTCGATTGCGGCAACCTGCGAGATGATCGCTGTGGAATTGCGTCACCTACAGCGAACCGAGGTTGGCGAGGTTCGCGAAGGCTTTGCCGACGGTCAAAAAGGCTCCTCGGCGATGCCGCACAAACGCAATCCAATTTCGGCAGAAACCATCTCGGGTCTCGCACGAGTCGTTCGGTCAAATTTGCTCGCCGGCTTGCAGGATGTGGCGCTATGGCATGAGCGAGATATTTCGCATTCAAGCGTTGAACGCGTCATCCTCCCAGACACGTCGACACTTGCTCATTACCTCATACGCAGGCTGTCAGTGCTGATGGAACGCCTCGAGGTTCTTCCTGATGCGATGACGAAAAACCTCGAGTCGAGCTTCCGGGTTGTGTTCTCGCAGCCGGTTCTTCTCGCGCTCGTTCAGAGCGGGCTTACCCGTGATGAGGCATATCGAATCGTTCAGCGTAACGCAATGATCGCCTGGGATGAACGGCGTGATTTTCGAGAAGTACTCGAGTCTGACGCTGAGATCAGCAGCCGTCAGCCCGCGGTTGATTTCGATGCGGCCTTTGACGTGTCACACTCACTTCGCCATATTTCACGAACATTTGACGCGCTCGGCGAGATGATGGCGGCTCACACGAACGTTCGGTGAGCTGTTGCTGGTCGTGTTAGAGCGAACGCGGGACGCCAGCGCGCTTGAGCACTGCGGCATCGACGCCGATTTCTCGCCACGTTGCATACGAAATATTGCGCCGTTCACTG
>JALRBS010000106.1 GCA_023262325.1 Ilumatobacteraceae bacterium
GACATCATGTGCTTAAACCGGTGAATGAGCGCCTCGGCCTCGGCAACCGTCTTCCCGTGAACCGCCTGCGTCATCATCGACGCCGAACTCTGCGAAATAGAGCAACCTTGCCCACTCGACTTGATATCGGCCACACGCCCATCGACGATCTCGACATACAGGGTGATTTCGTCGCCGCAGAGCGGATTATGTCCATCCGCGGTTCGTGCTGGAGGCGAAGGCAACTCACCTCTGTTGCGCGGGTTGCGGTAATGATCGAGGATGATTTCTCGGTAGAGGTCTTCTAGTCCCGGCATTTGAGATTCCTTCTCGTCGTCACAGTCCGAAAATTGCGTCAGCTCCCGCCAGGGCATCGACAAGCGTGTCGACGTCATCGGTGGTGTTATAGAGATACAGGCTTGCCCGCACCGTTGCATGAGCCCCGATGATCTTCATCAGCGGTTTCGCACAATGGTGACCGGCGCGAACGCACACATTTCGCTCGTCAAGAATCTGGCTGACATCGTGCGGGTGAAGGTCGCGATAGGCAAAACTCAGCACGCCGCCACGCACCTCAATATTTGACGGGCCATGAATAACAACATCATCGCCGAATCGATCGTTGAGGGCCGTCATCGCATATTGAGTGAGTTCCATTTCGTGGCGCCGCACATGGTGCATACCGAGCGCGCTCAAATAGTCGACTGCGGCACCAAGACCGACGGCCTCAATGATCGGCGGTGTGCCTGCTTCAAACTTTGCAGGGACCGGGGCACAAGAAAATCCGTCGAGTCGAACTTCGTCGATCATGTTGCCGCCCCCGAGGAGCGGTGGCAAACGGTCAAGAATCTCTGAGGTACCCCACAGCACGCCGATTCCTGAGGGGCCAAGCATTTTGTGACCGGAGAACGCAATGAGGTCCGCTCCCATCGACTTCACATCGGTGACGGAGTGCGGCACCGACTGGCAGGCATCGACCATAGCGATCGCCCCAGCAGCATGCGCCCGGTCACAAATTTCTCGCACGGGATTCAACGTTCCGAGCACATTGCTCATCGCCGTAAAGGAGACAACCTTTGCGCCATCAAACAGACTGTCGAGATCGACGAGATCAAGCTGGCCATCCGCGGTCAGTGGGATCCAACGCAACTCGATACCGAGTTCCTCGGCCATCATGTGCCACGGAACGATGTTTGCGTGGTGCTCCATGTGAGTGAGCACGACGACATCACCTGCCGACAGATGTGATCGAGACCACCCTTGTGCAAACAGGTTCAACGACTCGGTCGCATTCTTGGTGAAGACGACATTGTCGGCCTCGGCACCGATGAAACTCGCCACCTTCGCTCGAGCCTCCTCGAATGCATCAGTCGCTGCTGCCGCAAGTCGGTACGCGCTTCGGTTGATCGGTGCGTACGTATTCACCGTGAACTCGCGCATCGCCTCAATCACCGCAAGCGGTTTCTGCGACGTATTCGCCGAGTCAAGGTAGACGACCGGCGTACCGTCGATGGTGCGCTGGTGATGTGGAAAGTCGGAATGAATTGAAGCGAAGTCGATCATCTCATCGCCTCGCATCAGAACGCAGCGACTCGTACCCTTCGCGTTCGAGTCGCTCTGCGAGTTCAAGCCCGCCAGATTCCACAATTCGGCCGTCAACCATGATGTGCACAACGTCTGGCTGGACTTCGTCGAGCAGTCGTTGGTAGTGGGTGATCATGACGATGCCCATGTGCGGGCGATCGGCACGAACTTCACGAATACCGGAGGCAACGATGCGAAGCGCATCGATATCGAGTCCAGAGTCGGTCTCGTCGAGAATGGCAAGGTCAGGTTCAAGAATCGCCATCTGCATGATTTCGTTGCGCTTTTTCTCTCCTCCTGAGAAGCCCTCATTGAGGTAGCGATCAACGAAGCTCGAGTCCATGCCGAGGCGCTTCATCCACTCCATCGCGGCCAACCGCAGTTCGAGCACGCTGAGGTCGATACCTTTGCGAGCCGACAGTGCCTGTCGTAAGAACTGGATGACCGATACCCCCTGAATTTCCTGCGGGTATTGAAACGCGAGAAACATTCCAGCACGAGCGCGTTCGTCGGGGGAGTCGTCGGTGACAGATCGGCCATGCAACTCAATGGAGCCGCCGGTGAGTTCATATTCGGGTGAGCCGAGCAACGTGTTGCCGAGCGTCGATTTGCCCGAACCATTCGGACCCATGATCGCATGGACCTCGCCCTGGTTGACGGTGAGGTTAAGTCCGCGGAGGATTTCGTCGGCAGCCGGTGCGCCGGCCTCGGTTGCTGGACGAGCGCGAAGTTCGCTCACCTTCAACAAGGGCGAAGTCGCACCGCTATCCATAGATTCCATTCTAGAAGACCGCCCAGAATTAACACTGCTGCGGTAGGGGAAATTCCTAGCCGGCTGAGGCGAGCGCCTTCCACAGCGCTGGATATGACCGGTACTCGTACTCGTCAGTGATGTAACCCGACTCACGCAGTGCTCGATGAAATTTCGGCAACGCTCGGAACGGAATACCAGCGTCGACATGGTGTTCGAGGTGATAGCCGAGTTGATATGGAGCAAAGAAGAATCGCGTCAACGGGTCCTGCCGGATCGAATGAGTTGTCACGCGACGGTCGGTGGACGCTTCAAGCCCACCATGTTCGGCGATCGATCGAAGCCGATTGATGACACGCCAGAGTGTGAGAAACGGCAACAGCCACAGCAGCAGATACGCGAGTGGCTGCCCTGCCGCCATCGACGCGGCAAAGGCAAGCCCTTGAATGAAAAGAATCGATAGCAACACCTTGCGTTGTCGGGCATCACTCCAGCGACGTCGCGCAAACTGGTCACGAAGCAGTCTCACACCAGTGCGACCGGTGATATCCCGCATGAGTTTGCGGCGAAGCGACGCCCGCGATACCGGGTACCCCTGGTAGAGCGGAATGTCGGGCTCCTCTGGGCCGAATTCCCTCCGGTGGTGAGCCATATGCACCCGTCGGTACGCGTCGGTTGAGACAAAGCCGATGTACCCAAGCACCCATCGACCGACTCTGTCGTTGAGTGACTTGTTTGAGAACAGCACTCGATGCGCGCTTTCGTGCATGAGCGCAGCGAACTGGGCGTGGGCGCGACCCATGAGAAGAAACGCGATCGGCCAGGCCCACCAGCCAAGTCTGACAGCGGCGGCCATGATCAGGATCGTTTGCGCGTAGAGCAGAACAATTGTGATCGCATTTCGAACGTTCGGAATATGTCGAAGCTCCCGTCGAAACTCCGCCGTCGGACGGCCGTCTGGATTGACAAGATTCGTTGCTGCGCCCGGAGTGAAGATGTCAGTCGGCGGAGTCATGCCGCCGAGGCGCACGGCAGCGGTCGGATTGAATGCAACCGAAGGTCCGTGCGCAACCATGACAATCACGATAGTTGAGGAGCAGGCAGTTGGCGCAGGTTGCGTTCGTCAACCGGTTGCTTGACCTAGTGGGGGGCATGTAATAGCGACATGGTTGGGCTCACCAGCCGCGATCAACCCATTCCTGCAGATGCGGACGCTCGTTGCCGATCGTCGTGTCAAGTCCGTGACCAGGTAGGACGATGGTCTCATTCGGGAACGGGAACAGCAGATTGTCAATCGAATTGATGATCGCCTCGAAATTCCCGCCAGGAAACTTTGTTGCACCCGGGCCACCCGGGAACAGCGTGTCTCCGGTGAAGAGTAACGGTGTGTTCGCGAGGTGAAACGAGATCGAGCCCGGGGTGTGGCCCGGGTTGTGAATGGCGGAGAGACGAAGTCGACCAAACTCGATGATTTCCTTGTCGTCAAGGAAGACGTCGTATCCCACATCGGCGAGCATGGGCGCATCTGCTGCGGTGACCGCAACTTCGTACCCGGCCTCTCTCATTTCGGTGACCGCCCCGATGTGGTCGTGGTGTCCGTGAGTTTCGAGCACCTTGCGGACGCCGAGCCTTGACGAGATCTCGAGCAAACGCTCGTGCTCGTTTGCGGCATCGATGAGTACCGCCTCGCCGGTCTGAGTGCATCGAATGACAAAGACATTGTTGTCATACGGCCCGACGACAAGACGATGTACCTCAACGTCGGCGTTTGACCAGTGCAGCGTGTCCATGGTTCCAGTGTCGCGTGTTGTGCGGTCACGTGCTGTCATCGTGAGTGACGAGGCACGTCGAAGTGGGCGAACCTGACGTCATCGACTGATGATGTCGAAACCGAGGTCTTCAGCGACGGCAAGTTGGGTGGGATCGAATGTTGCGAATGCGACGGGCTGCGGCAAGCGCTCTGCGGAGGCGAAATGGAGAGCGTCGCTGAGGCGTATTGGACGTTCGCGTGCGAGTTGAATCGCTCGTTCGGTACAACGTCCATCGAGCGGCACTACGTGCAGATAATCCCAGATGAGCCGGACCGAGTCCTCAAGGTCGAGTCGGTCGTAG
>JALRBS010000207.1 GCA_023262325.1 Ilumatobacteraceae bacterium
CCGACGAGCCGACTCACCGTGTGCTTCTCCATGTACTCCGACATGTCAAGCGTGATGAGCGACGAGTCATCGCCAAACAGAAACTCAGCGAGGGTCTTCGCAAGTTCGGTTTTTCCGACTCCAGTCGGACCAAGGAAAATGAATGAACCGCTCGGGCGCTTCGGATCCTTCAACCCGGCTCGAGTTCGCCGAATCGACTGACTTACTGCCGACACTGCATTGTTCTGGCCAATAATGCGTCGGTGGAGTTCGTCCTCCATTCGCAGCAACTTCTGCGTTTCCTCTTCGGTGAGTTTGTACACCGGGATTCCGGTCCACATCGAAAGCACTTCGGCAATTGCTTCCTCATCGACCTCGTCGAAGAGGTCGACACCCGAAGCCTTCACCTCGGACTCTTTTGCGGCTTTCTCTTCGAGAAGCTGCTTTTCTTGGTCGCGAAGGCGGCCCGCTTCCTCGAAACGCTGCTCCTCGACAGCGGTGCGCTTTTCGCGCAGCACGTCCTCGAGGCGCCGTTCGATATCACGCAGGTCGGGAGGAGTTTGCATCCGCTTAATGCGCAAGCGAGATCCAGCCTCATCGATGAGGTCGATCGCTTTGTCCGGCAAGTGACGATCTGAGATGTAACGATCGGCGAGATTTGCCGCAGCAACGATTGCTTGGTCGGTGATCGTCACCCGGTGGTGTGACTCGTACTGGTCGCGCACTCCCTTGAGAATCTCGATCGTGTGAGCGACCGTCGGTTCTTCGACCTTGACGGGCTGAAAACGACGTTCGAGGGCAGCATCTTTTTCAATGTGCTTTCGGTACTCGTCGAGGGTGGTCGCACCGACCGTCTGCAGTTCGCCGCGGGCGAGCATTGGCTTGAGAATCGACGCAGCGTCGATTGCACCTTCTGCCGCTCCGGCGCCGACGAGGGTGTGGATCTCGTCGATGAACAAGATGATGTCACCGCGGGTCTTGATCTCTTTGAGCACCTTTTTGAGGCGTTCTTCAAAGTCGCCTCGGTAGCGCGAGCCGGCGACGAGTGAACCGAGGTCAAGTGTGTAGAGCTGTTTGTTGCGCAACGTGTCGGGAACATCGTCATTCACGATGCGCTGGGCAAGACCCTCGACAATTGCTGTCTTTCCGACGCCGGGTTCTCCAACGAGCACAGGGTTGTTCTTCGTGCGGCGAGAAAGAATCTGCATGACTCGCTCAAGTTCGGTGGAGCGCCCGATAACCGGGTCGAGCGCATTTTCACGCGCCATTTGCGTGAGGTTGCGCCCGAATTGGTCGAGCACCTGGCTGCCTTTGTCGTCGTCAGATTTCGACGAGCCACCGGCACCGGTCGACGGAGAGCCTTGCTCGGGTCGCTGCGATTGACCGCCAGATGAACCCTGATAGCCACTGAGTAATTGAATGACCTGCTGGCGAACTCGAGACAGATCTGCGCCGAGTTTTACGAGCACCTGGGCAGCGACTCCTTCACCTTCGCGAATGAGTCCAAGAAGAATGTGCTCTGTACCGATGTAGTTATGGCCGAGCTGCAACGCTTCACGCAACGAGAGTTCGAGCACTTTCTTCGCACGGGGCGTGAACGGGATGTGACCCGATGGTGACGAGCCACCCTGACCAATGATTTCCTCGACCTGGCTTCGGACGGCCTCGAGCGAGATTGACAGACTTTCAAGTGCCTTCGCCGCAACACCCTCACCCTCGTGGATGAGTCCAAGCAAGATGTGCTCAGTGCCGATGTACGCGTGGTTAAGAAGACGGGCTTCTTCTTGGGCGAGGACGACCACCCTTCGGGCCCGATCAGTGAAGCGTTCGAACATGAGCCGCCTTTCAGGGTCGTCGTGACGTGATGTCATCATCCTACCGGTGGGTGTCGCCTCATGTCCGTCGGAGCGAAGAAGAAGAGCACGGGTTACCGATGTGTCAGTTCACCGCATAACCTGCCGACGTGGTCGAGGGATTTTCGCCCCTTCTTGATGTGCTTGGTGACGAGCGTCAACGGATCGAAGATGAACTTCTCGCGGCCGTTCACACCTCTGATGCGCATCTCACTGAACTTGCCTCCCATCTCATTGTCGCGGGAGGAAAGCGGCTTCGGCCGGTGCTCACGATGGTGGCAGGTGCCGTCGGGGATCCCTCGGTACCACGCGACGTCGTCCGAGGCGGCGTCTCATGCGAACTTGTGCACCTGGGATCGCTCTACCACGACGATGTCATGGACGAATCGCCGACGCGGCGGGGTGTAGAGACGGTCAACGCGCGATGGGGCAACTTGCAAGCGATTCTTGCCGGCGACTTCCTACTCGCTCGAGCATCTGAAATCGCAGCTTCGCTCGGTACCGAAGTTGCCGGATTACTCGCGCAAACGATCGCGTCACTTTGCGAAGGTCAGATCGAAGAACTCCGCCATACGTATGACGTCCATCGACCACTCGACAGTTACTACAGCTCGATTCGCGGCAAGACGGCGTCGCTCTACGGCACTTCGGCCCGGGTAGGCGGAATTGTCGCTGGTTTAGACCGGTCAGCAATCGATGCCTTGACCGAATACGGCGACGCCTTTGGCATGGTGTTCCAGATTGTTGACGACGTGCTCGATATCACCTCAACGGACGACCACATTGGCAAGCGTGCGGGTCACGACATGCAGGTCGGCGTCTACACACTCCCCGTCATTTTGACGATCGCCGCCGGTGGCGACTCAGCGGAGCGGCTCCTTGAGTTGCTCGGCTCACCCCTCGACGAAGCGCAGCGTGTTGAAGCGCTCGACCTCGTTCGACACTCGGGCGGCGTGGCCGCAGCGCTCGACGCCGGCGCTCAGTTCGTGCGCACCGCCGAACGAGCGGTCGCTCAGTTGCCAGATTGTCCTGCACGGGTTGCCCTCGCTGCTGCGCCGCAGGCGTTGCTGGCGACAGTGCTCTCGCCGACGGCGTAAACCTTTCGTACGCCTCAGACCGGCCCGCGCATCATCGATCGAATGTTGCGCGCAGTAGAGCCTCAGCGACAATGTGTGATCGTGCTGCGAATGTGAGCGCGCGTTGACCGACTTGGTGCCCAAGGATTGGGAGTGCAACACGGCCGATGCGTTGTCGTTGTCCGAATGCTTCGCGGATGAGCGTCGTGTAGTTCTGCAGTGGAGCTGACGCGCCAGCGTCAATTGCGTCGGCCACAGCGGTACCTGCGCACGTACCACTCACGAGGGCTCCACCAACACCGATCCCGCTGAGCGGATCAGCAGATGCGGCGGCGTCACCGGCAACAACAAATGTTGGACCGGCAATCGGCAGAACTGAACCGCCCACCGGCAGACGCCGCGAGCGGCTTGCGGAGATCGGTCGATCGGGATCGATCTCCCATCGCGGCGCGATCGATCGCACAGCCCTGCCCAACACGTCGGCAAGGTTGACCGCCTCAACATCGCGGACGGTTGACGGGATAACGATGCCGACCGTCACCGATTGACCGCCGTCAGGAACCACCCACCCGTACCCTGCAACCGGTTCGCGCTCCGAGCGTTCGAGGTCGAGAAGCACGTCAAATTCAGAGCGAGAGGCATGCGAAGACTCGAATGTGGCAGCGATCGCGAGGAGGTACGGGATGTCGCGCCGCCGGTAGGTGCCAAGCGATCGTCCGAAGGTGCTGTTGGCTCCGTCGGCGATGACAACGAATTCGGATCGCAAGACGCTCCCGTCGTCAAGTATCGCTCCGCGAACGAAACCTCGTTCTACGTACGGTGCGGTTGCTGCGACTCCCATCCGAACGTCGCTGCCGGATGCCTCGCAGGCCTCGCGAAGGCGCGCTGAAAGTGCGCGTTCAGAGAGGACACCTGCAGATGTTTTGTGTAATTCCCGAACCCGGTGGTGATGACGATGCGAAAACCGCACGCGTGTCATGTGATGCAGCATGGCTGTGTCGATACCGCATTCAGCAAGGCACTGCAGGGCGACCTCATCGAGCAGTAGCGCGCGCATTGGCAGTTCATCAGAAGATGAGATTCGCTCAATAACCGTCGGCTGTATTCCCCGACGGCTGAGAGTGAGCGCTGCGCTACATCCGGCCGGTCCGGCGCCGATCACGAGCGCGTCGCAACGTTGCTCGCCTCGATGAGAAGACGTCTCAGCCCTCCATGGGCTTTGCGGCGCCACCCTCGGCTGCCGAACCCGGCGCAGGGCCGTCACCAATCGGAATCACACCGTCATGCGCTTCGTGAATAGTCGCAAGAGCGGCGCCACCTTCGAGTTCCGCAAAGATCTCGGATTCTTCCGAACACCATTTCTCAAACTCTTCGGCGTATTCGCCGTCAGCATCTGCTCCGCTAAGCGTGTAGCGCTCGTGGCAGACAGCGCCGAGAAGTTCATAGTCCGTGATGGATCCGGAGAAGCCCGGCATTGCGCCACGAGCGCCAGCGAGGTGTGCGCCGCCTTCGCGATTCGGGTTGCCATACACGTCAATGCCGGCGACGACATACGCGCCAGTGCCGTACATGACGTATCGGAGTTGGTCCTCGATGTGCGGGAAGGTCTTCAGCACTTCACCCTCGGAGAATTGGTATCCGACTCCACCTTGACCATTCGCGCCATGGCATCCGGCACAGGTCGCATATTGCTCGGCTCCGACGCTGAGCGGACCGACGGCCTCTTGGGCTTGCGCGGTCACTGATCGCACGTACATGAACATCCAGATTGGCAACAGGCTGAGCGCCATCATTGCCCAGCCTGGAATTTTCTTTCGCGCTCGATAGTTCGCGACGACGAAGGAATCAGGTTTCGGCGGGACAGGAGCGGAGGGTGTCGGTGCTGCGCCCCGAGGAGCAGGTCCTGATGGGGCAGCGGCCGCCGCAACTGCTGGAGTTGCGGATGACTCAGATGTCGTCGCAGGCGCGGTGGATGACGAATCTCCACCTCCGAGCGCAGCGCGACGTTCGCGACTCCGTTTGAGAAGGTGCTCAGGAATCTCAGTCATAGACGGACACGATAGACGGCTCATTCTGCTTTGCGTGAATTCGCGAAATGTGGGCGAGATTTATGAACATCACATCGAAGTTGTGCACTTTCGCACAACCTGACGCGCGAGTGGGTAGGTGATGCCAGAATGGAACTACAAGATGTCACTGGCATCGACGGAATTGGCTGTTTCGTGGGTGCTTGCGACTACAGTCTCTTCGGGTAGCGCTCTGCCGTGGGCGCGCACGACGGAAAGGCAATGCGAGCGAGATGATCGCCTTTAACTGGAATGTGCTTGAGTGGCCGGGAATGAACACGGCCTTCTTAGCGTCATTCATCGCGTCAAACGTGCTCACCTTCGCGGTCATTCCTTACGGTCGTCGTCGACCAGTCGACAAAGTCGTCACGTGGGGCGAGGCGATGATCGGCGCGGTGTACGCCTTCGGCGTGATGTTCATCGCGTTCGGCATCGTTCCTCACCAGTGGATCGACCACGCCGACAAGGACCTCGGCTGGGATCGCAGCAAGATCATTTTTGGACCAGGTGGAATCTTGAAGCCGAAAGCTTTCGATGGATGGTTCCCGTTCACGATGCAGTACCAGGCCATCCGTGACGTCATCGTGGTGGTTCTACATGCCTACTACTTCGGACTTCTCATCTTCATGTGGATCTGGTGGCAGAAGCGTGGCGAAGTGAAAGTGAAGGAACTTCCGACAAGTTCATACGGTCGACCGCTCGTGAGGAAGGCCTGAGTTCTCAAAATGGCACGTACTGACGCGAACCCCCCGATGATGCCGTACAGCGACGAGTACACACTCGTCGAGGTTGACGCGGATTATCTCACTCGCGCCGTCAAGCCAAAGCAGTTCATTCACATTGACCAGTCCGAGTGCATCATGTGTGAGGGTTGTGTCGATATTTGCCCATGGAAGTGCATTCACATGGTGCAACCAGAGTCGATTGTTGCCGCTGAAGGAACCGAGCGCCCCGGCGCTGATCCTTCCGACAACGTCGTATTTATTATCGACGACGACATCTGCACTCGTTGTGCGTTGTGCGTCGATCGTTGCCCGACAGGAGTGATCATTCTTGGAAAGGCAGGCCCAGCTTCAGCGGCTGGGGAAACTCACACCCGCACTAACAACCATGGCTACGCCTACGGCATGAGGTTCTGATCAAGATATGGCAAAGATCATCGACGAGACCCCGCGCCCGACAGCGAAGGAGCGTGTCCAACAAACTGTTGATTCCGTCCAGGGATCACAGGTGTGGAGCAGCATCTTCCGTCCGGGTTCGATCTTCCGCAAGGGCTACACCGATAGCCCCCGTAACCGTTCATACGTGATCATGAACTCGGTGCTGTACCACTTGCACCCGGTGAAGGTGA
>JALRBS010000093.1 GCA_023262325.1 Ilumatobacteraceae bacterium
CGGCGAAGCGGATGCGTTAGCAACCGACGACCGAGAGTGCTAATCGCCGCTAGGCGCCGGCAATTCGGACGCCGGCGTCGCGCAACAACATCACCGTCTCAGCGAGCGGCAGTCCGATGACATTTGAGACGCTGCCGGAAATTTCGGACACGAACGCGGCCGCTCGGCCCTGTAATCCATATGCCCCCGCCTTATCAAGCGGCTCTCCGGTATCGACGTACCACGTGATTTCAGCGTTGGATAAGTGTCGAAACGTGACCTCAGTCGTCACGAGCTGCGAGGCGACACCAGCGTCGGACGCAACCGCAACTGCGGTATGCGTTTCGTGTGAGCGACCGGAGAGCGCGTGCAACATGCCCTCCGCATCAGCCGCGTCGAGTGGTTTCGCGAGGATTGCGCCATCGAGATCGACGGTCGTATCCGCGGCAAGCACGACGCAGGCTTCATGTCGTCGGCTTACCGTCATCGACTTCTCGATTGCCACCCGCATCACGTAGTCACGCGCTGACTCCCCGACCACCGTCGACTCATCGATATCTGCCGCATCAACGATGAACTCGACGCCGAGCGCGCTGAGCATCTCTCGACGCCTCGGCGAACCCGATGCGAGAACCAGGTCAGCCACCCGAGACCGCCATCTCAAATGCGTCATCGGGAATTGTCATATCGGACTCCGCATCCTCAGCGCAGAGAAATCCTTCAGGTAGTGACACTTTGATCGGACCATTCGTGTGACCACGCTTGATTCGTGCACCACCGGGAACAAGTTCCGCCATCGAATCGAGTCCAGCGAGCAGATCTTCAAGTTCGGCGAGCGTCGACACCATCGAAAACCGTCGGCGTGCCTCTGGACCAACCGGATACCCCGTTAGGTACCACGACGCATGCTTACGGAAATCGCGCATGGCGAGGTCCTCACCGTTCGCTCGCTTCTTCGTCTCGTGTCGTCCGTCATCTGAGTAATGAGCGACAAGTGCGTGAGCATGAAGTGAAATGACGTCGGCAACCTCACCAAGTCGGCGAGGCTCGCGCACTGCTCGACCAGACAACAGTTCGACGAGATCTTCGAACAGCCACGGTCGGCCGAGGCAACCGCGACCGACGACGACACCGTCGCACTCGGTTTCGCGCATCATGCGAACGGCGTCAGCAGCCTCCCAGATGTCACCATTCCCCAAGACGGGAATGCGATGACCTGCAGAACGCACCGAGTGGCGCAATTCGCCAATGGATTCCCAACGTGCGTCGCCGGAGTAGTGCTGTTCAACAGTTCGAGCGTGCATCGCAATCCATGCCAGACCCTCCTCCGCGCAGATATGAGCCGTCTGGACATCGGTGCGTAAGTCGTCAGTTAAACCCATTCGAAACTTCGCAGTGACCGGAACACCGAACGGTGACGCCGACCGAACCGCATTGCGCACAATCGCCCGCAGCAGTGCCGGACGTGCGGGAACCGCTGCACCACCACCCTTTCTCGTCACCTTCGCTGCGGGGCACCCAAAGTTGAGATCAATGTGGTCGACAAGCCCTTCATCGCACACAATCGCCACGGCACGACCGACCTGCTCGGGATCGCTTCCGTAGATCTGAAGACTGCGCGGCTGCTCCTCAGGCTGAAATGACATCATGCGCATCGTCTTGTCGTTTCGATGCACGACCGCATTCGCCATGACCATCTCATTGACATAGACGAGTCCTGGCGCAAACTGCCGACACACTGAACGGAATGCGGCGTTCGTGACACCAGCCATCGGTGCCAGCACCACCGGCGCCGCCGGGACGTGGTTCCCGATCTGCAATGGAATCCGATCATTCATCGGGGTGACCTCCCGAAGTGACGAGCGGCATCGACGGGAACGCACCGATATCAAGCGGACTCGCGCCAACCGTTCGCAGCCGGTGCCAACCTGCAGCACCGATCATCGCTGCATTATCGGTACACATCTCACGTCCCGGAAGCGAGACGCGAATCCCCGCTGATCGACCTGCGGCCGTCATCTCCGAACGGAGCAGCGAATTCGCCGCAACGCCACCACCGAGCACAACGCCTGTTGCACCCACCTCTCGAGCCGCACGAAATGTTTTGTGAACGAGCACATCAACAACCGCCTGCTGAAAGGACGCAGCGACGTCGAGCGAGTCCACATCGGGATGCCGGCGAACATGGTTCATCACCGAGGTTTTGAGGCCGCTAAAACTGAAGTTCAACCCATCATCCATCATCGCCCGAGGGAAACGAATCGCATCGGGGTCTCCTTGAGTTGCAGCGCGATCGATCGCCGGTCCGCCGGGATACCCAAGGTCAAGAAATCGAGCGACCTTGTCGAATGCTTCGCCCGCCGCGTCATCAATCGTTGAGCCAAGCAACGAGTAGTCGCCGTGGTCGCGCATTTCCACAATCATCGTGTGACCGCCAGAAACAAGCAAAACAACAAGAGGGAACTCAAGTAACTCATCCTCAAGGAAACCTGCATAGAGGTGCGCTTCAAGGTGGTTCACGCCGACGAACGGAACGTTCCACGCGAGCGAAAGCGCCTTTGCCGACGACACTCCGACGAGCAGCGCACCGATTAACCCGGGACCGACGGTGCATGCAACCGCATCGACACGAGTCGGTTCAATCGCTGCGTCTGCTAATGCCTTTCGCACCACCGGATTCATGCTCTCGAGGTGGGCGCGACTTGCGACCTCTGGAACGACACCACCGAATTCTGCATGCATGTCAATTTGGCTCGACACGACGGACGAAATGATGTCGCGCCCGCCGAGCACAACCGCTGCTGCCGTCTCGTCACAACTCGTTTCAATGCCGAGGACGACGGTCTCGGGACCCACATCGTGCTGAGTAGGGCTCACCGCTGGGCTCCATCGTCGCAACTCGCATGACGTTCGAGGTAGTCACGTTCCCCAAGCGTGTGACACCACATAACAACCGCATCCTCGCCGTGCTCGTAATACCCCTTACGAACACCTGCCGGAGAGAATTCGAATTGCCGATACATCTCTTGCGCGGGAACTGCAGATGCTCGCACCTCGAGTGTCCAGGCGACCGCGCCTTCACGCCGCGCCCTGCGCGCTAGTTCGCACATGAGACGCGCACCAACACCCTGACGCCGTCGTTCGGGGTGTACGACGATGTTCGTCACGTGCGCCTCACGCTCTCCGACACCCGGCACAACCCACACGCCTGCGTAGCCGACGACCTTTCGCTGCGCGCGGGCGACGATGTAATGCCGACCACCCGCCCCTACCTGAGCAAGTTCGTCTTCGAATACGGTGCGGGACCAATGGCGCTCGTAGGTGTGCGACTCGATCGCCAGCACTTGACGAAGGTGACGGCGCTTCATATCGACGACGTCGATTGTGTTCCTCCTGGCGGTCATGGCCGAACCTGCCGTGTATTCCAATTGATCTGCGCGTCTGGTTCGCGAATGTACATCGGCAACACCTCGCGCTCGTGAACGACCTCGTCGCGTATTCCTCGCGAATACGCGAGTTCAGCAAGGACGATCGCAGAGGGATTCACCGCAGATCCCACGTCGCAACGATACCCGTCAAGAATTTCACGCTCGTAACGGCGTGCACCATCACCAACAATACGAACGTCTTGATCACGCGCCATCAGATCGGCAACGAGATCCTCGATCGAACCGACCTTCGGCTCCCCGAGCGCATCCATGTCGAGACCGGTTGGACGGTACATCGACCAGAACACCTCACCTTTTCGCGCGTCAACGACTGGCACGACAATTTCTGTCGCGTCGTCTTCGCCCCGCGCCAGCACCTCGAGTGAGGATGCAGCAACCATTGGGATGTCGCAGGCCATCGCAAATGCTTTTGCGGTCGCAATGCCGACACGCATCCCGGTAAACAACCCGGGTCCAACGTCAACGCCAATGACGCCGATCTCTGAGAGCCCGACATCTGCCTGCCGACAGACAAACTCGACCGCAGGCACGATCGTTTCGGCATGGCGTCGGCCACGAGACACGGTCGCATGTGCGAGCACACCGTCGCTGCCCGCCAGCGCAACGCCAACCGATTCAGTGGCGGATTCAATTGCTAGGACAATCACGACAACTCCCGCACAAGCGCCTCAAGTCGGTCAACACGCTGCAACCAATGTTGGCCAACTGCGCTGATGTCGATCTCACGAATCGTTTCGGCCTCAGGGTCGCTGTCGAAGTTCACCGCAAGATGCCCGTCAACTTCATCAAAGGCTGCTTCACCCCACTCGACAATGAGGACACCCTGTTCAGCAAGCTCAGCCAGGGCAAGATCAGCAACTTCGACCCTTCGATCTAGGCGATACAGATCTGCGTGAAACACGGGCCACCTCGAGCCGCTGTAGGTGTTGACAATGGTGAACGTCGGTGACGTCACCGGCTCGTCGACGCCAAGCGAACGGGCGAACGCCTGAGCAAATACCGTTTTACCCGATCCCATATCGCCCATCAACAACACGACATCGCCCTTGCGCACAAGCGTCGCAATGGCTGATGCGAGGTCGGCAGTCGCCTGAGGATGGTGAGACCGATACAGCATGGCTGTACTGATGCTATGAGTCGTTGCGAGCACTACCGACCACGCGACGAGGTACTCGAGACCCGATCTGACACACGATCTCATATCCGATCGTGTCGAGACGATCGGCCCACTCTTCAACCGTGATCGTCGCCCGACCTTGTTCTCCGATGAGCACCACCTCGGTGCCAATGTCAACAGCGTCAGTGCCATCATCGAGCCCAATATCGACAATGAGCTGATCCATGGTGACAACTCCAACCACGGGTCGCCGCCGCCCGTTGATGAGAACCTCGCCGCCGACGCTCGACCAACGTCGAGGTACACCGTCGGCATACCCGACGGGCACGGTTGCGAGCCGAGTTCGTTGTTTCACCTCATGGCGCCAGCCATACGAGACGTGTTCTCCCGCAGCAACCTCGTGGACGAAGGACACTTTGGCCCACCACCTGATGCACTGGCGGAACACCGCTCGGTCGAGCTGAACCTCGGTTGATGGGTCGATGCCGTAACAGGCGATGCCAACTCGAACTTCATCGCACCACGCGTCGGGTCGCGTCAACGTGGTCGCCGAATTCGCCACATGCACGGCCGGCCGCTGTTCGAGCTGCTGGAGAACTTCGTTCAATCGTTCAAGTTGCTCGGACGTTCCTTTATGAGCGGGCTCATCGGCAACCGCCAAGTGTGTTGTGACAGCCCGCAGCTCGATGCCTCGACACTCGTTGATGAGGTTGATGAGTGCAACTGCGGCAGTCGGGTCAACGCCAACTCGGTTCATCCCGCTATTCACCTTGACGTGCACACCAACGATTCGACCGGCACTCATCGCTAACGAATCCAACTGTGTCACGCCAGATTCTGTGTACACCATGAACTCGAGTCCCGCGTTGACGGCAAGTTCGAGATACTCGCTTGGCTGTTCGCTGAGCACGAGCACTGGAGCG
>JALRBS010000129.1 GCA_023262325.1 Ilumatobacteraceae bacterium
GCGGCAGGATGTTGAGACCTAAAACCGCTAGATAACCTAGCGATGAACGGTAGGGAAACCCCTGCCACTACGAAATACAGGGCGACACTTGCCGATCCTTCATCCGGACCGACCGAGTGGGCCCCGAATATCAACCACAACGAAGGGGAAACATGAACACCATGAAACGCCGAGTGTTGGCGGCGCTGAGTGCAATCGCACTTGTCGCTCCAATCTCGTTCGCAGATCCCGTCAGCGCCCGTGATGGCAATTCATCACGTGACGACGTCGGGGGAACAGGTAACGACGTAAACCCACAGCCAGCGTCCAGAATCAAGCAGGGCGGAACCATGAACTACGTTCAGGTCTCGCTGTGCCCACAATTCAACGGTGGCGCTGCCGGCGGCAACTTGGCCGACTGCAGCACCGCGATGGGGCCGCTGCTGCCCTTTTACACCTACTTTGACGGCAACGGCACTCTGCAGGTGAACAAGGACTATGCATCATCGGTCAAGGTGTCGAAGGTGAAGGGTAAGCAAACCGTTACCTACGCACTCAATCCGAAGGCAGTCTGGACCGACGGCAAGTCGGTAACCGCAGCCGACTTCATCTCGATGTGGAAAGCGCAGAACGGCAGCAACAAGGCATTCGCCGTCATCAGCACCACGGGTTACGACAAGATCGAGTCGGTCGTTCAGGGTAAGACCAAGTTCGATGTCATCGTCACCTTCAAAGAAACGTACGCTGACTGGCAGCCGCTGTTCGGTGCACTCAAGCCAGTGTCGCTCACTGCCACACCCGATGCATTCAACAACTCGTGGAAGCTTGCTCCGACCGTAACGTCCGGACCATTCATCTGGGGTGGCGTGGACAACACGGCCAAGACCATCACGGTGAAGCGCAATCCGAAGTGGTGGGGCGACAAGCCGTACCTCGATCGAATCGTCTTCAAGCAGGTGCCGCAGGCCGCGCAAATCGACGCGCTGCTCAACGGTGAGATCGACTACATGGACGTGTCCATCGATGCAAACGCCGTGAAGCGAGTTCGCGCCGACAAGGGCAAGAAGGTTCGTTTGAACACGGCAGTTTCGCCGGTGTGGGAGCACCTCACGTTCGGTCCGTTGGCTGGCAACCCCGTCACGAGTGACGTCTCGGTTCGTCAGGCACTGACCTTGGCGCTCAACCGCCAGCAGATTGCAACGGCAATTCAGGGCCCAATCGTGGGCAAGAAGAACGCGGTGGTGTTGAACAACCGCATCTTCATGAGGGGCCTCTACTGCAACCAGGACAACTCTGGCTCGCTTGGCAAACAGGACCTGAAGGCCGCAAGAGCGATGCTCGACAAGGCTGGCTGGACGGTCGGTTCGGATGGAATCCGTTCGAAGAACGGTGTTCGTCTGTCGATTGCCATCAAGTACCCGAGCGGAAACGATGCCCGTCGCGACATCATTCTGTTGTCGACCGCAATGGCGAAGGAAGCCGGTATCGAATTGGTGCCGACGCTCATTCCATCGGCGGACTACTTCGTGAAGCACATCACGCAGCCAGCCAACTTCGAGTTGGCGGTATTCGCGTGGGTGGGCACGGCGTATCCGATCGCATCGTCGCCAAACCTCTACAAGACCGGCTCGGCCCAGAACTTCCCGAAGATCTCGAGTGCATTGGTCGACAGCCTCGGTGCCAAGGCAAACCAGATTTTGTCCTTGCCCAAGCGCTGTGCACTGATGAACCAGATGGACAAGGAACTCTGGAAGATCATGCCGAGCATTCCGCTGTACCAGCGTCCAAACGCCGTAGCGGTGAACAAGAAGCTCGCCAACTTTGGCGCCTTCGGTTACACCTCGCTCGACTGGACCAAGGTTGGTTTCGAGAAGTAATTCTCGACACCTCGGTGTAACGAGGGGGCGGCCCGAAAGGGCCGCCCCTTTCGTTTTGTATCCACTTCTCTACTGTTCGAATCCCGTTCAACACTGTTCGAGTCCCGTTCAGCCCGAAGATCGAACGCATCGGCTCGTGAACGTCGAGCGGCGTACATGATGAACGCTCATTTTCGACTACGCCGCGATTGCGAATTCCCGCCTATGCGTTGAAGGCGTCGTAGCCGTGGCGCTCGAGTTGATCGGCCAACTCCGGTCCGCCGCTTGCAGCGATGCGTCCCTTGGCAAGAATGTGCACGAAGTTGGGTTTCAGGTCCGCAAAGATGCGACTGTAGTGCGTTATGACGAGCACCCCCAACTGACGTTCGTTGGTGAGGTCCTCGACTCGCCGCGCGCAGTCACGCAATGCGTCGATGTCCAAACCAGAATCCAGTTCATCCAGCACCACGATGCGCGGGTCGAGCATGGCGAGTTGGAGCGTTTCGTTG
>JALRBS010000122.1 GCA_023262325.1 Ilumatobacteraceae bacterium
TGTTCACCCGCCATCACACCTTTGCTCATCACCACCGGCACCTTTGACGACCGATGACTGAGCAACCTTGCCACATTCACGACGCCCACCTCATTTCATACGCACATCGGCATACGTCTGACGTTTGCACCGGATGGCGAACTCGTACCGAACGCTGATTCGGCAACGTGATATGGATAGATTTCCGAGGTGGATTCAAATGGCGATGACATCGTCGATCGCACGAGCCCCGTCTATGTCGCTGGTCACCGCGGCCTCGTTGGGTCTGCCATCGTGCGGCATTTGGAGGCCGAAGGCTTCACCAATATTCTGACTGCAACACGTCACGAGGTCGATCTACGAAGTCAATCTGCAGTTAACGAGTGGTTCGAGGCTCATCGACCGCGTTACGTGTTTCTTGTCGCCGGAACGGTTGGCGGCATCGTTGCGAATAGCACGCGGCCAGCCGAATTCATCTACGACAACATGATGATCCACGGCACCGTCGTGCATTCGGCGTACGAAACCGGCGTCGAAAAACTTCTTTATCTCGGTTCGTCATGTATCTATCCCCGCGACGCTCACCAGCCGATTACAGAAGAAGAGTTGCTCACCGGTCCACTTGAGTCAACAAACGAGTGGTACGCCATCGCAAAGATTGCGGGCATCAAGTTGTGCCAGGCCTATCGACGTCAGTACGGCTGCAACTTCATCTCAGCGATGCCAACGAATTTGTACGGGCCCGGCGACAATTTCGATCTCACCTCGAGCCATGTCATTCCTGCCCTCATCCGAAAATTTCATGACTCTCGATCGACGGCGAGCGGCGAAGTTGAGGTGTGGGGAACGGGCTCTGCAATGCGCGAATTTCTCCATGTCGATGATCTCGCGAAGGCCTGTCTGTACTTGCTCGAACATTACAGCGGTGACTCACATATCAATGTCGGAACCGGCGTCGATCTTTCGATTCGCGAACTTGCGGAAACGATTCGGTCAATCGTGAACCCTGACGCCGTCATCAATTGGGATGCATCAAAGCCAGACGGGACACCACGTAAGTTGCTCGACATTTCGCGCCTGAGGTCGCTTGGTTGGGAGCCGTCAATCTCGCTTGAGGACGGTCTCCGATCGACGTACGACTGGTTCATCAACTCGTCTGCAGATGGCAACGAATTGCGCGGCATCGGTTCGTAAACGTCTCGCCGACTACATTCGAACCCGTGGCTGACCGATCGACGTTCGCCGAACGCGCGATGGAATTCGCCCCGCAGTTGTATTCGACCGCGCTTCGTATGACACGAAACGCAGCCGATGCCGAGGACCTCGTCCAAGAGACGATGTTGCGTGGCTATCGCAGTTTCGACACGTTCACCGAGGGCACGAACCTGCGTGCATGGCTCTATCGCATTCTTACAAATTCGTTCATCAACCGCTACCGGTCAAAGCAGCGACGTCCCGAAGAAACCAACCTAGGCGACATCGAGGATCTCTATCTCTACCGACGCGTGAGCAGTCTTGAAAGTGCTGTGTCGTCGCTTTCCGCTGAGGATGAGTTTCTCGATCTCTTCACCGACGATGAAGTAAAGGCTGCGGTTGAACACCTGCCCGACACGTTCCGACTGCCCGTCTTGCTCGCGGACGTCGAAGGGTTTGCGTACAAAGAGATTGCCGAAATGCTCGATATCCCTGTTGGAACTGTGATGTCACGTCTCCATCGGGGAAGAAAAGCAATGCAAAAAGAGTTGTATGAGTTTGCACGGGCCCGCGGGCTCGTCGACGACACGCAGGAACCTGTCTGATGGCAAATTGCAAAGAAACTCTTCGAGAACTCGAGCCGTTTATCGACGGCGAGTTGTCCGACAACGCCCGTGAACACATCCACGAGCACCTCGATGGTTGTGTCGACTGTCAGCAGGCTTTTGAGTTCCACGTTGAACTTCGCGATGCCATCCGTCGTAAGGCAAGTAACGACGAACTTCCGGAAGGCTTGTTGCAGCGCCTTGAGGTGTGCCTCATGGAGGACTTTGATGGCGACGGCAAGGTGGGCAACGAGCCAGCTCGCTAGGATGTGCTCATGCTTGCGGCAAACATCTGGCACTGGTGGATCGGCGTCATTCTCTCCCTCGTGGGTGCAGCAACTGCGCTTGGTCTCGTTGTCGGTTACCTCAAGTCAGTAACGGCGTTGAAACATCCACTCGGTCGACGCCAAGGCGACGCTGAACTCTGACCGACTTCAACGCGTTTCTTGAGCGTTGCGAGTTCCCTGCAGCTGGAACCCACGTCGATTGCGCGTTTTCCGGTGGTCCGGACTCCACTGCGCTCGTCGCACTTGCCGTTGCCGCAGATCTTCAGGTGACAGCCCACCACGTTGACCATCGTCTTCGTCCGACCTCAGGTGCAGAGGCAGATCACGCCGCAGCAATCGCCGACCGCCTCGGCGTCATCTGTGTCATTCATCGGGTTGAGGTTGGTGATGGACCAAATCTCGAGGCTCGTGCGCGCGAGGCGCGTCAGCAGGTGCTGCCTGCCGAACATCTCACGGGACACACCGCCGACGACCAAGCAGAAACGATGATCATTCGGCTGCTCCGCGGTGTTGGCGCCGACGGGCTTCGGGCGATGGAACCAGGTGGTCAGCATCCGATTCTTCGGCTGCGTCGTGCCGACACCCTTGCAGTCTGCGACCTCCTTGACGTCACACCCGTTCGGGATCCATCAAACGACGACCCACGAATGTGGCGCAATCGTGTGCGCAATGAACTCATCCCGCTCATGGCCGATATTGCGGAACGTGACGTTGTGCCATTACTTACCCGAACCGCGGACCTGCTGCGACGTGACGCCGACTTCATTTCGAGCGTAAGCGAGCAAATTGACCCGACTGACGCCAAGCAGCTCGCAACGGCCGACGCCGTGCTGGCACGTCGGGCGATTCGTCGTTGGCTCACGATCGAGGGTTATCCCCCCGATCAGGCGGCAGTTGAACGGGTGCTCGACGTCGCTCGAGGGGCAGCAACAGCGTGCGAAATCGATGGTGGGCGGCGTGTGACCCGCTCACATCAACGCCTGAGAGTCATCGACCCGGGCCAAATTGGCGAGTAGCATCCCCCTGCGTATGTTTCAGAGAGACGGAGTTCGTTGATGCCGCCAAAGCTTCGCGGGAAGTGGGCTCTCGGCATCCAACCCCGCCATTTCACATGGATTCTCAAGGACAAACTTGCCATTTGCGAGCGTCCCGGTGGCTTTGGTTCAAGCCATCGGCGGGTTCGCCGTCAGGAAGAAATCATCTGGATTCGAGAAAATGGCTTCAACTACGTCATTTCGGTCATTCAGGCTCCGCACAACCTGCACAACTACGAAGAGTTAAATCAGCCCTATCGCCATCGTCCATTGCGCACCGACAACCTCGACCAGTGGTTGACCGCATTTTTCAGAGAAATCGACGAACTCATTCGCGCCGGGCAGCGAGTGCTTGTGCACGGCGATGAACTGGGTGACCGGGTCGTCGGGATTATGGGCGGATACATCAGGTGGGCTGGGCTCATCGAAGATGCCACCGATGCCATCACGATGACTGAACAACTCACGGGTCGAAAGCTCGATCCGTTTGCGCGCGAAGTCATTCTTCGTGCGCACGAGTTGCGCTGAGATGCCAGAGGCTGACTGCATCGTCGTCGGTGCCGGACTCTCTGGCCTCGTTACCGCTCGTCATCTTGCCGAAGCCGGTCTCAATGTCAGCGTGTTCGACAAAGGTCGTTCCGTAGGCGGCAGGCTTGCAACACGGCGCATCGGCGATGCCCGACTTGATCATGGCGCGCAGTTTTTTACCGTTCGCACCGACCGTTTCGCGGCGCAGGTGAACGACTGGCACGCTCGCGGTCTTACACGAGTGTGGTGCACGGGGTTCGGCGAGAACGATGGTCATGACCGTTGGATTGGCACAGACGGGATGAATTCACTTGCGAAGGACCTCGCTCGTGGTCTCGACGTGCGCGTCGACCATCGTGTGTTTGCTGCGGCGCGCCACGAGCACAACTGGATCGTGACCTGTGACGACGGGTCAACCTACGAGTCCTCGACGCTCGTGCTCACCGCTCCTGTCCCGCAATCGTTTTCGTTCATCTTCGAGGCGATTGGTGAGCTTCCCCGTGAATTCTTCGCCGAAGACCACGATCGAACGATCGCATTACTTGCCACGCTCTCATGTCAATCCTCGCTTCCAGAGCCGGGCGCTCTCCAATCGCCCTCAGATGATGTTGCCTTCGTCGTCGATCACTCGATGAAAGGAATTTCGGCTGTTCCTGCGCTCACACTGAACGCGTCGCCGTCGTGGAGCGAACATTATTGGGAGCAACCGATCGAAGAACTCGAAATGCTCCTGCGCGCGCTTGCCGAACCATTTATCGGCGAAGCACAGATTGCAATTGCTCAAGTAAAGAAGTGGCGATTTGCAACGCCCCGAGCAACGTGGACTGAACCATGCTGGGCGCACCATGAGGCTGAAGTTGTTGTCGCTGGCGACGCGTTCGGGGGACCTCGGGTCGAAGGGGCGTTTCTCTCGGGTGTGGCGGCAGCCGAAGTTATTACTCAGTGGTGCACACAACGTCGGTGATTTCGTGGTCGACCACCGACCACCAACTCACGAATGCGGAACCCACCCGATCACGCATGTCCGTAAACGACGCGAATTCCTCAGGGCATCGCCGCACGAACACTTCGGCGTGTGCAAGCCGCATGCCATTCGTCAACACCGCGAGGTCATTCTCAAACGACGTCACCGCAGGCAGTACGACGTACTCGTCATCGACCACCGGCTGAAGTGAAAACCAGACAACTGCTTCACCGAGCAAATCGGCGAAGATTGCGCAGTCTCCGAGACGTCGCTGTGCAAGTGAACACGAAATCTCGCCAGGGGTGCCTTCCACGATGGTCACCGCCCGAACGTCGCTAATTGAGAGCGTTGCGGTCATCGATGCGACACCGTCATCGTTCATCACAAGTGAGGACGTGTCACGATCGAGCCGCTCGGCAAGGTTGATGACGCGTGGTGCGACGGCGTCGGTGGTGACGACATCGGGTGAGGGCGCAGCCGCGTCGTCAGCGGTCACCGACCGCACGACGGCAAACGCAAGAACAAGGCCAACGATGGCGGCAACAAAGCGCAGTGACAGAAGGGCTCTCACCGTGCAGTCCAGCCTCCGTCAACGATGATCGACTGACCGGTGATGAATGTTCCTGCCGCGCTGGCAAGCAAGAGCAGCGCCCCATCGAGTTCGTGTGGTTCTCCCATTCTCGGAATCGGCGTGTTGCGGCGCACGAAGTCTTGGCTTCGCTCTTCTTGCATCGGTTCTGTCATTTCTGATGGGAACCAGCCGGGACACAGTGCGTTCACTCGAATGCCCTTACGTCCCCATTGCAGGGCGAGTTCACGGGTCATGTTGACGACCGCACCTTTTGACGCGCAATAGTTCGCTTGCTTCACTGGGGTTGCCCCCACATGTCCAAGCATCGATGCGACGTTGATGACAGACCCACTTCCGGTGTCGATCATTGACGGTGCACACAACTTCGATAGATGCCACACAGCCGTCGTGTTGATTTCGAGGACGCGTCTGAAAAGTTCGAGGGACTCATCTTCAATGCCGACAACTTCGGTGATGCCGGCGTTGTTGACAAGGATGTCGACTCGACCGTGCTGACGAATGGTTTCAGCAACAAGATGCTCGCGATCAGACTCCGATGCCATGTCGGCGGCGATCGCTGTCACGCGTTCATTGCCAAGCGATGACGCAAGCGACTCGAGCCGATCGATACGACGTGCTGCAACAACCACCGTTGCTCCGACCGCATGCAGCACACGGGCCATGCGCTCACCAAGACCGGCCGACGCGCCGGTCACGATGGCAACTTTGCCGTCGAGACGAAAGAGTTCAAGTGGCTGTGAGGCGTCGATCATTCCCCCAGCATTGCAGCGATCTGCACGACGCGCAGAGCGCCACGTTCGACGACCCATGCAAGTCCGGGCCGAGGTGGTAACTCAATCCTTGGAGGTCGGGCAATTCCGAGGAAATCGATGCCGTCACCATTCGACTCGGTGAGCAACAATCCGCATCGTGATCGTCGAAGGATCTGTGTCCAATGACCGTACGTCGAACGCAGGGCGTCGACATCGGCGGTGGCAACGACGGAGAGGTGCTCGTCGCAATTGGCGAGCCGCTCGATGAAATCGCTGTCGTCATCGATGAGATGCGCATCATCAATGAGTACGAGATGACGACCCTCGACCTTCGGGATTCGACTGAGACTCAGATCACCGACGCTGGTGATGTGTCCGTCGGTGGCCCGCTGCCATGCAGTTGCAATCGCCTGAAGTGCATTCGTTCGTCCACTTCCAGTCGGTCCAAGTACGAGCACGTGTTCGCGCTGTCGAATATTGAGTACAGCCGGCGACAGCGATTCATAGTCGACGCCGATGACAAGTTCGACGGTTCGATCGGTCGCTCTCCCGCACAACCCCGATGGCGGGACGAGCGCCGGGAGAACGTCAACTGTGGGTGGAGGTGTTGCGCATGAGTCGTGGCGAACTGGGGTGACTTCACGAATTCGCGCTGGAACTGACCGTCCATCGCTGGTGACCATCGCCCACCCAGACATATGCCGCTCAGCATTCGAATGCGATCGAAGCGGCCTCCCGGTGAAATTCCACCGCGTCGGCACCATCGACCTTCGTTCGCCGTTCACGGTCAGAGTGATGATGCCAACACTCTCTCCCTCGTTCAACACGCGTTCAATCTGTTCTCGGCCGTCTAGAGAAAGCTGACGACGAAATTCGTCAAGGCCGTCGATGACGAGGAGCATCGGGTGTGTGTGACAGCGCATCTTTCGCCGCAAATCGATTTCGCTCGTGAGCATGTTGAGAAGCCGTTGCACACGTTCGTCATCCCAGCCAACGACGGTCGGTGCGACATGTCCAAGTATGTCGAGCTGTTGCAGTCGCTCGTCACCGCGAGCGTCGATGACGTAGGACGGAACGTCGCTGTTCACTGTGAGAATCGAGATGAGCGCCGTGGTCGTCCCGCTTCCTATTGGTCCAAAGAGTTCGAGCGCGCCGTCGTCCGGCGACCACTTGATCGCTCGTGCAACACGTTCATCGGGCAACTGCATCACACCGAGATCAATCGGACGATCATCAAGATGAAAGGGAAGGTCATCTGCCCACGGTTTCATCGGAGCCTCATTACAACGCTGGGCCGCACGCTGTCTCAGCGATGATGGTTCTGGAACTACCGGCAGTGCCGTCTGCACTTCAATCGGTGTATCACCACCAATGCGAACGAGTGCTCGACCTGGACAACGACTATCAATCCCATACGCATCTCGTGTGCCGATGACGTCAAGCGAATCCGCGGCATCGTGAAGACGGAGTGCGATACGAATGTTCGTATTCGCACGAATGTCCTCACTGACAACGCCAGCAGGTCGTTGTGTCGCGAGGATGAGGTGCACGCCAAGGCTTCGTCCTCGGGCAGCGATATTCACCAAACTCTTGAGATGATTGGGGTGATGTTGTGCCATTGCCGCGAATTCGTCAACAACGACGACGAGTCGGCACAACGATCGACTTGAAGGGTCACATTCAGCAACATCTCGACATCCGAGGTCATTCAAGATGTGCTCTCGTCTCATGAGCTCGAGTTCCAGCCCACGTAACACCCGATCGTTGAGTTCACCATCGAGGTCTGCAATGACATCGACCACTTGAGGAAAATCCTGAAACTCACGAAAGGTTGCTCCGCCCTTGTGGTCGATGAGCACAAGGTTGACTACATCCGCATCGTGTCGCGCACACAGCGAGGAGACGATTGTTCGGAGCAGTTCGCTTTTCCCGGAACCTGTCGTGCCCGCGATGAGCGCGTGGGGTCCATCGCGAACGAAGTCGAGTTCAACGAAACCTTCACGACTTACGCCAACCTGACAACTCAACCCCGAAAGAGTTGGCGGCACATGCGCCTCCTCGCCCATGACAACCCGACGTGGAATCTCGTGCTCGATTCGTACGACACACTCGGGGTCGACAAGTGGCCGAAGATGTGCGGCGGTCGCCATGAAACTGTGCTGAGAGACACCGGCGAGATGCAGCTGAGTGTCACCCGTCTCGGTTCGCAGAGTTGCGCACCAACCTTCGTCAGCGATAAGCACGGCATCAACACGAGACGGGACAACGTCACCAGGCTCGCACAGCACAATCGCCGAACATTTTGAGTCGTTGTCAAGGAGTTCCCTCAGCCCGCTGGTGCGACTGACGAGTTCGTGAACGCCCTCACAGACGATGACCGTTGCACGCTCGTCACGAGCACAAGCCCGGAACGCTGGCGGCAGGTCGACACCTACGCCATCGTCAACTGCGAGGGCAAGATCGGCAGGACCAAGATTCACCACGAGTTGAGCGAGGATGCTGCGAGCAATCGCTAACGCCATCTCTCGTGGCGCTTGCACAGCGAGCACCATATGTGAAAGATCAACGCCAACTGTTCGGTAGTTGGTCTTCGACATCGACACGGAACTGCCTGCGCTCAGGCTGAGGCCGAGCACAACCTCGAGCGCATCGGCATCGACAAGACGCCGTTCCCACAATCGATCGCTCCTCACCAAGCGGTCGAAGTCGATCGGCCATCGATCACGTTCACACAGAAACTCAGAACGTTCGCAATCGATGAGCGCTAACTCGTCCCGTCGGCGCCACTGCTCAAGATCAGAACGAAAGACGCGCAACGACCGGCGAAACTTCACGGACTCAAGGGCGACATGCGAGCACCCAGTGACCGCCCCTGCACAGCCGAACATCAGGACTGTCCACGAATGAAGAACCATCGACATCAGCACCGATGACGCGAGGGTGACGATGGGGAATACCCAGGCTGAGGGTGAAGGCGGAGCGGGCCTCGGCGGCGGCTCAGTTCGCTCCGGTGGCAATTCACGAACTGTTCGACGCCGACGCACCACCACACCGTCGTGCCGGCGAACATCGCTCGATCGGTCATCGGTGACGTTCTCAACGAGGAGAAGCGACTGGCCGAGTTGCAGTATGTGGCAATCTGTGGCGCTCGGTGCTGCAGGGACGGGGTTGAGGCGATTCGGTTCTTCGTATCCGAGAACGGTCTCGATCGGTTCCATACGTGGATCAAAGATCCGTACATGAGCACGCGAACTTGAACCGATCGACGACGGTGGCGAGGCGAGAAAGGTTCGACCGCTGTCAGGTCCCGCCATTGAGGTCACCTGCACACGAGACATGCGTGAAAGTGCAAAATTTCGTCGATTGTGCGGAAATTTTTCTCACCGGTGAGGTTTCCGGTGAGAACTTCGGTGAAGACCACGGAGAAGGTGAACCTTCACCATGCCGAAATGAACTCAACACAACTTTCATCACGGAACACGCCAACCGAACTTCGGGGCATTCGGGCACAACTGGAGACTGAATGGAATCGGCTCTGTCGTCGCTCAGACCTACAAGATGTTGCGTCACGGTGGGATCTCGATCTTCCAAGTGGCCTCACACTTCGCGACGTGCTCCACGCCACTGGCTTCGAACGAACGGAGCACGCCGGAAGCGAAGCGCTTCTTCGACAGCTCGTGCTGCATGCCGCCCACGACGCCGTTGCTGCTCGGGTCGTGCTACAACGAATCCTTCCAGGGCTTGTCGCTTCGATTCGACATCGAGATCGGTCATCGACGATTGACGACGCGTTTACCGAACTCTTGTCTGCCGCATGGATGACAATCCGAACATTTGATGAGCGGCGCCGGCCTGCGTGTCTTGCCGCTGCGCTCATCGATGGCGCCGTCTACCGAGCGTTCAAGGTTGAACGCCGTCGGCAACTCAACTTCGCTCTCGAGGAACACGAGTATCAACTTGCCCACGCGGAAGGGGAACGAGTGACGACGATGAACGAGTTACGTCAGGTGTTGGCAGAGGCGCATCGAAAGGGCGTGTCCGCTGAGGATCTCGTGCTCATCCACCGACTCGCGACGGGAACCTCAACCGAGGACATCGCTCGGGAGTGCGGCGTAACAGCACGCGCGATTCGCTATCGATCAGCGCGCATCGCAGCAGCGCTTGCGTCGCTCGTTACTACTGATTGAAGTTTGGTCGACGCTTCTCGAAGAACGCGCTAATGCCCTCTTGACAATCGGGCGTCACAATTCCGGCTGCCATCACTTCCATCGCGTAGGCGTATGCCTTCGGCTGATCCAT
>JALRBS010000038.1 GCA_023262325.1 Ilumatobacteraceae bacterium
CATTCTTCACCACGCGTACCGGCGACATTGGTCTGCTTGTCGGCACATCAATTCTCTATTTCTCGGCCAATGACTGGACCCAGAAGACGCTCGGTGTGTCCGGCTTCTCCATTCGTGGCCTGTCTGCATGGGCGCTCTCAGGAAACCCTGGACACGCTGCAATCACCGCAGGTGCCGTCATGTTGTTCATCGCTTGTATCGGCAAGTCCGGTCAGTTCCCATTGCACACATGGTTGCCCGACGCGATGGCGGGCCCCACTCCTGTTTCGTCACTGTTGCACTCGTCCACCATGGTGGTGGCTGGTGTGTTCTTGGTGGCTCGCCTCTACCCCGTGTTCTTCAAGGGAATGAATGTTCTGCACACCAGTGCAAACTTCATCGTCATCATCGGTGGTATCACCATCGTGATTGCGGCCGCCCTTGCATTCGTGCAGACGGATATCAAGAAAGTGCTCGCGTACTCCACCGTTTCGCAGTTGGGTTACATGATGATGGGCCTCGGCGCGGGTGCCTGGTTGCCTGCGGTATTCCACATCTTCACGCACGCATTCTTCAAGTGCGCGTTGTTCCTCGGTGCTGGTTCCGTGAGCCACTCGGGCTCGCACCACTCCTTCGACATGAAGAAGGACATGGGCGGCCTTGCGAAGAAGATGCCGATCACTGCGACGACGTGGATGATCTCGACCGCCGCGCTGTGCGGAATCCCGTTCTTCTCGGGATTCTTCTCGAAGGACGAGATCATCGATCACGCGAGCCACAACGGCTACACGTTCTTCTTCTACGTCGGCCTTGCCGGTGCCTTGATGACGCCGGCATATATGACTCGTGCCACCTATCTCACGTTCTTTGGTAAGCCACGAGGTGCTGCAGCCGGCGAGCATCACGATGAAGGCCACGATGATGCACACGGTCCAGCTCACGCGGATCATGACGATCACCATGGCGCCGCACATGACGATCACGGTGGACACGACGCACATCACGGACCGCACGAGTCCCCGTGGCGAATTACCGCTCCTCTCATCATTCTTGCGACCCTCGCCATCGGCTCGGGTTACCTCAACGCCCCGGCGTTTGGAACTCACTGGTTCACGAAATGGGTCGAGCCAGTCGGTGTTGAAGTTGTAGCCGATCACAGCACTGACGAGTCGTCAGCAGGTCACGAGGCGGTGTCGGTCGCGTTCACCACAGCCGAAGAGGGCGCCGAAGAAGGCGCGCATGAAGCGGCAACTGAAGGTTGTGGGTTCACCGCACCCGTTGAGGGGTCGACCTGCTACGCGCCCGCCCTGAGTCATGCTGAATTCTCTTGGTCAAAAGCGGCGCCTTCAATCCTGCTGGTCATCATCGGCATTTCGATGAGTGCGTGGATATCGATGGGCATCTATGGCGGACGTCGGAATCCGTTCGTCGGTCTCACCAAGAAGTTCGCACCCGCACGCTGGGTCCACAACCTTCTCGTCAACAAGTACTACCTCGATCACTTGTATGAGCAGGTCATCGTTCGATCGATCGCGCATCCGATCGCGCGCGCCGCCTATTGGGTGAATCAGAACGTGCTCGACGGCATCGTCAATAACGTCGGCCGAGGTGGACGGGCGACAGGAGAATGGGTCTATCGAAATGTCGACCAGCGGCTCGTTGACGGCGCAGTCAATGCGTCAGGTCTCGTGGCGAGTGAAAGCGGACACGCTTTGCAGCCGGTTCAGTCAGGAAAGGTCAATCAATACGGAGCGTTGCTTTTCGGAGCGGCGACGGTTGGGGCAATCGTCCTCATCCTCGTGAACATCTGAGTCAGCACACCCAGAGGGCACAACATTATGCAAACCATTACCAACGACAATTGGCTCCTCACGGTCGGCACATTCCTGCCGCTCGTGGGCGTGCTGTTCATGATGTTCATTCCTGCATCGGACGAGCGCACCCACAAGCAGATCGGAATTGTGACCGCCGCCGCGACAACAGCGATCGGCGTTCTCACGCTGTTCCGGTTCGACTTTGGACACAGCGATCAGCTGCAGTTCTTCGTTGACAGCGAATGGATCACCGTCATTAAATCGAACTACACGATCGGACTTGACGGCATCAGTTTGCCGCTGTACTTCCTGTCGATGGTCGTCACGTTGCTTGTGATGATTTACACCTGGGACAACATGCCTGACGCGGGCAATCCGAAGTCGTTCATCATTCTCATGCTGGTGCTGCAGGTGGGTATGGCCGGCTCGTTCATCGCACAAGACCTCATCTTGTTCTTCGTGTTCTTCGAAGTTGTGTTGTTGCCGATGTACTTCATGATCGGTGTATGGGGCGGCGATGATCGTCAGTACGCATCGTTGAAGTTCTTCCTCTACACCATGTTTGGTTCGGCGTTGATGCTCGTCGCGTTCCTTGCGCTGTTCTTCCAGACTGGAGCCGAGTCGTTCTCGTTCGCTCACCTCATGGAGGCTGGCGCTCTCATTGACCGCAACGTCCAAATCTGGATTTTCGCTGGCATGTTCGTCGGATTCGCCGTCAAGGTGCCAATGTTCCCGTTCCACACCTGGCTTCCTGACGCACACACGCAGGCACCGACACAGGGTTCGGTCATCCTCGCTGCGATTCTCCTGAAACTCGGTACCTACGGTTTTGTTCGCATTGCAATTCCGATGCTGCCGCAGGGCGCCAAGGCATGGGCACCGGTCATCGGCATCCTTGCAGTGATTGGAATCATTTATGGTGCGCTCGGTTGCCTCGCTCAGACCGATATGAAGCGTCTTATTGCCTTCTCGTCGGTTGCTCACATGGGCTTCGTCATGCTCGGCATCTCCACGTTGACCGACTTTGGTATCAATGCCGCGCTCTTCGGCATGGTCGCACACGGTCTCATCACCGGAATGCTCTTCTTCGTTGCCGGTTCGGTGAAGCACCGCTACCACACCCTCGAGATTTCCCGACTTTCCGGTCTGCTCATTCAGATGCCACGCCTTGGATGGATCCTCGGCTTTGCTGCGATGGCGTCGCTCGGCCTTCCCGGTCTCGCAGGATTCTGGGGTGAGTTCCCGGCGATTCTCTCGGCGTACAGCCCGAACTTTGGGTTGAGTGAGGCGTTGTTCCGAACGCTCATGGTGATCGCAGCGGTCGGCACCGTGTTTGCCGCCGGCTATTTGCTCTGGCTGTATCAACGAACGGCGTTTGGACGTCCGAATCCCGAATTTGAACAGCACGCGCACGCGGTTGGTGCCGGCGTCAACGACGATCACCACGGCGCAGATATCCACGATGTCACTCGAATTGAATGGCTCGCATGGACGCCGTTCCTCATCGCGATCGTTGTCTTTGGCGTGTATCCGCAACTCATGTTCAAGGTGATGGACCCAGCCGTGTCTGCTCTCGTTGAGCGGGTAGGAGCGGGCATCCCGTGATTGCGGCACTCCTCGCTCAGGCGTGGTCGGCGCCAACGATCGATTGGCATGCGATCGCGCCTGAACTCGTGCTCATCGTCGGCATCAACTTGGTGCTGCTCATCGATTTGTGGCTCGACGATGCGCGCAAGTGGGCGATGGCGACACTCACCGGATTTGTTCTGCTCGGAGCAGTTATTCCGGTCGTGACGCTGGCGGTGCTGGGTGGCGATGTCCGAGATGCAATTTTCGATGGCCGCTACGTCATCGACGAGTACGCACTCATTCTGAAAGCACTCTTCCTGCTCGTCGGCTACGTCGTTGTGCTCATGAGCCAGAACGAACTTGAAGAGGGCGGGTATTACCAAGGCGAGTTCTATGTGCTCTTGCTCGTCAGCATCCTCGGCATGGTCATGATGGCCTCGAGCCGTGATCTGATGAGCGTGTTTGTTGCCCTCGAGTTGCTCTCGATCCCGGCGTACATGATGGCGGCCTGGCGTAAGCGTGATGTGAAGAGCAACGAGGCTGGCGTGAAGTACTACCTGCTTGGTGTGTTCGCATCAGGCGTGTTGCTCTACGGAATGAGCCTGCTGTACGGCACGACCGGAACGACCAAGCTCGTCGATATCGGTCGGGCGCTGTCGGGAGACCTCTCAGGTATGCAAGTGCTCGCAGTGGTCTTCGTCATTTCAGGATTCGCCTTCAAAATCTCGGCAGTTCCCTTTCATACCTGGGCACCCGATACGTACGAAGGGGCTCCAACTCCAGTCACTGCGTTTCTTTCCGTGGCGTCGAAAGCGGCCGGGTTCGTTGCGTTGCTGACGGTGTTGTACCTCGGGCTCTACGGGGCCGAAGAAGTCCACGGCCCATTCATTTGGGCGATGGCCGCATTGACGATGACCGTTGGCAACGTCGTTGCGCTGCGGCAGACGAACATCGTCCGCATGTTGGCCTACTCATCGGTGAGCCAGGGCGGATTTATTCTCATGCCGCTCGCCGTGATGTCGACCTCGGCGGCAGAGTCGGCGCTTCGCGCCGTCGTCATCTATCTGCTCATCTACGCGTTCTCGAACCTCGGTGCCTTCGCTGTCATCATTGCAGTGGCTCGTAAGACTCGTTCGGGAGAGATCTCCTCGTTCGGTGGCCTCATGTCGTACGCCCCTGGGCTCGGGGTGTTGATGACGATCTTCCTCGCCTCGCTTGCGGGCATTCCACCCCTTGGAATCTGGATCGCAAAATTGCAGGCTTTTCGCGCGCTCATCGATGCAGGCTCAAATGCTGCATATGTGCTTGCGTTGATCGCCGCTGTGAACACCGTGATCGCAGCCGGTTACTACATGCGGGTGCTGCGCCAGATTTGGATGTCGCCCGTGCCCGATGGTGATACGACACGAATCACTGCACCGTCATCAATTTGGCTCGCGCTCGGCATCTCAGCTGGCGGCACCGTGTTGCTTGGTGTCCTCCCCGGACTCGTTCTTCGCTTCGCCGACCTTCCCGATCTCACCGGTGCCCTCGGGCTCTGACCGCACGCCGGTCCCATTCGACCGGTACATGGAGGACGCGCTGTACGGCGCGAATGGGTTCTACACATCTCAAGGCTTTGCTGGCCGCCGTGGTGACTTCATCACATCACCCGAAGTTGGGCCACTTTTCGGGGCTGTTGTCGCACGTTTTCTTGACGAAGAATGGCGTCGCGCCGGACAGCCAGCGAAGTTCAACCTGTTTGAAGTCGGTGCTGGACCAGGGACCCTCGCCCGCACCGTATTTGCCGCGCAGCCTGCGTGCATGCCGGCCCTTCGCTATGTGGCAGTTGAACGTTCAGACACACAACGCCTGCGGCACCCCGATGGCGTCGAGTCCCTTGCGTCGCTACCTGAAGGCGAGTTGCGTGGGGTCGTCTTCGCGAACGAATTGCTCGACAATCTGCCGTTTCGACTCGCAGTGTTTGATGGGGGCTGGAGAGAGTCGTATGTCGTCGACCGCCAAGAAGTGCTGTCGACAGCGTTTGATCCATGTCCAGCACAGCTGCCCGAGCGGCCAACGCATGGAGCTCGTGCACCTCTTGTGGGTAGTGCGACCGCCTGGGTCGACGACGTGCTCGGTCGACTTCATGGGGTCCTCGTCGCGATCGATTATTTCGCTCCAACGACTGCCTCGCTCGCGGCTCGACCCTGGCGCGAATGGCTTCGCACCTATCGCGGTCACGAACGAGGTGGCCATTACCTTGCGGATCCCGGCACCCAGGACATCACTTGCGAGGTGCCGATCGACCAGTTGCCTGAGCCGCACGCCGTTCGATCGCAGGCGCAATGGCTCGGGCTGAACGGCATCGATGAGCTCGTTGATGAGGGCCGGGCGTATTGGGTTGAGCATGCCAGTCGGCCTGACACGACCGCACTTCGAATGCGATCGAGGGTCGCTGAACGCGAAGCGCTCGTAGATGGCGCAGGACTCGGGTCGTTTCTTGTCCTTGAGTGGCGGCGGTGAGTTCGCCGATGCGATTCGCCTAAAGTCGGCGTGTACCCACATCACCGAGGGGGAGTTATGACTGACAACAACGACACCATCGATGCGCTGTCGCACGAGAACCGAACCTTTGCGCCGCCCGCAGCGTTCGTCGCTCAGGCTCACGTCACGGATGACTCGTTGCACAGTGCTGCTCGCGCTGATCTTGAATCGTTTTGGGCGACACAGGCGAGCAAACTCATTTCGTGGCAGCAGCCCTGGGACACCGTTCTCGAATGGGATCTTCCCTACGCAAAGTGGTTCGTTGGTGGCAAGCTCAACGTCGCCGAGAACTGCCTTGACCGGCACGTACAGGCAGGCTTCGGCGACAAAGTGGCGATCTACTGGGAGGGCGAGCCGGGCGACACACGTGTCATCACCTATGCGGAACTGCTGGCGGAGGTCGAACGATTCTCGAACGTCCTGAAGGGTCTCGGAGTCAGGAAAGGCGACCGCATCAACATCTATATGCCGATGGTCCCTGAGGCGGCCGTTGCAATGCTCGCGTGTGCGCGCATTGGTGCGCCGCATTCAGTTGTCTTCGGCGGGTTCTCATCGCAGTCTCTCGTCGATCGCATCAATGACGCTGAAGCGAAGGTATTGATCACCGCCGACGGTGGCTATCGACGGGGTGAAGTGTTTCCGTTAAAGCCTGCTGCCGATGAAGCGGTCGCGCAGACGCCGTCGATTGAACATGTTGTCGTTGTGAAGCGTGGCAACAACGACGTCACCATGGTCGAGGGTCGTGATCATTGGTACCACGAGCTCATGGCTGACGCAGCGCCGTCGTGTCCACCTGAATCGATGGACTCTGAGGACCTGCTCTTTTTGCTGTACACCTCAGGCACGACGGGCAAACCAAAAGGCATCATGCACACGACGGGGGGATACCTCACCCACGTTGCGTATACGCACCGAAACGTCTTCGATCTTCACCGCGATCGCGACGTGTATTGGTGTACCGCTGACGTCGGCTGGATCACTGGCCACTCGTACATCGTCTATGGCCCCCTCGCCAACGGCGCCACACAGGTCATGTACGAAGGTGTTCCCAACTATCCAGGCAACGACCGTTTCTGGGCAATTGTCGAGAAGTACAGGGTCACTATTTTCTACACCGCACCGACAGCGATCAGAACGTTCATGAAGTGGGGTGCTGACGAACCGTCGAAGCACGACCTTTCGTCACTTCGTTTACTCGGCACGGTCGGCGAGCCGATCAACCCTGAAGCGTGGATGTGGTACCACGAGAACATTGGTGGTGGACGGTGCCCGATTGTTGACACCTGGTGGCAAACAGAGACCGGGGGAATCATGATCTCCCCACTTCCTGGCTACACCACGACCAAGCCAGGGTCAGCGACATTCCCGCTGCCCGGTGTGAACATTGCTGTTGTCGATGATGCAGGTCAAGAGGTCGAACATGGCGGTGGTTACCTCACGTTGACACAGCCGTGGCCTGGCATGCTGCGCGGCATTTGGGGTGATCCGCAACGCTTCGTCGACACGTATTGGAGCCGATTTGAGGGCTCGTACTTTGCTGGTGACGGCGCGCGCCTCGATGACGATGGCTATCTGTGGCTTCTCGGTCGTGTCGACGACGTCATGAACGTCTCTGGCCACCGAATTTCGACAACCGAAGTTGAGTCGGCCCTCGTCTCTCATCCGGCCGTTGCCGAAGCAGCGGTAGTCGGTGCAAATGATGCAACGACGGGACAGGCGATCTTTGCGTACGTCACGTTGCGCGGCGGGCAAGATGTTGACGTGTCGACATTGCGCGATCACGTTGCAACAGAAATTGGTGCGATCGCAAAACCAAAAGCAATCTTCTTTACGCCCGATCTTCCGAAGACTCGGTCCGGAAAGATCATGCGCCGCCTCTTGCGCGATGTTGCTGAAGGCCGCAACCTCGGCGACACGACGACGTTGGCCGACGCAAGCGTCGTTGATGAATTGCAGCGCCGGGCTGCGGAAACGTCGTCGGAGGATTAGTCGCGAAAGTTGTTGAACTGCAGTGGGATGCCGAGGTCGGCACCCTTCAACATCGCAATGACATTCTGCAGGTCGTCCCGCTTCTTGCCAGTAACGCGAATCGATTCTCCTTGAGTCTGACTTGAGACACCTTTCGGACCGTCTGACTTAATGAGTTTGTTGATCTCGCGTGACTTGTCACTTGAGATTCCAACTTTGATCGTGACAACTTGACGAACGGTGTTTTGGGTCGCTTCTTGCACGTCGCCGTAGTCGACACCCTTGAGGGACACCCCACGTTTGACGAGTTTCTCTTCGAGTACGAGACGAAGTGCGGCAAGCCGGTCCTCACTCACTGTGTGCAGCGTGATGACCATGTCGTTTTGCTCAATCGTCGAATTTGTGTTCTTAAAGTCGAATCGGTTTGCAACTTCTCGTTGCGCTTGGTCAACGGCGTTTCGAACCTCTTGACCATCAACCTCAGAAACAACATCAAAACTTGGCATAGCAAACACGGTATCCGGAATCGTGTGCGCACATGGGTGGCTACGACAATCCGGCGGTACGATCGCAGGTCGACATAGGGGTCGGTGCCCGAGCGGCCAAAGGGAGCAGACTGTAAATCTGCCGGCATTGCCTACGGAGGTTCAAATCCTTCCCGGCCCACAACTCAAGATGTGACTGCTTCGGCCAATAACCGGATCAGCCCAACCCCGTTTCGAGCCGGCCGGAGTCATCCGACCGGCTCGATGCGTTTAGAGCATGAGTTGCATGACGGCGACGTCGAGCCATCGATTGAATTTGCGCCCGACCTGTTTCTCGATCCCGACGAGTTCGAACCCGCAGGAGGCATGGAGCGCTCGAGATGCGGTTCCGGTGGCCTCAATTCGGGCGATCACGCTGTGGAAACCCGCCGATCGAGCTGTTGCACACACCTCTGAAAGCAAGGCTTTGCCGATTCCGCGACCGTTTTGCGCACGGTTGACGTAGACAGAATCCTCAACCGTCGTCGAGTAGGCCGCCCGATCTTTGTAACGCGAAAGTGACGCGAATCCAAGCACATTCCCGGTCGCGCTGTCGCAGGCGACAATTGCGCTGAACGCTCCTGACCGGCTCCGAATCCATTCTTCTTGCTGTTCCAACGTCCGCGGCACAAGATCGAAGGTCGAGACCGTATTGAGCACCTCGGTGTTGTAAATCTCTGCAATTGCGGCTGCATCGCCGACAACGGCCTGTCGAATGCGTAATCCGGGGTATGAGCCTGTGGTAGACACGTCCGCGGAGCGTATCGACTCCGTAGTGGGAACAGCCGAAGCGGCTGTACACTCCACCGCCGGTCGCGGCTCTGCCGCGCCCGATGCCCTCTTAGCTCAGTCGGCAGAGCACAGCCATGGTAAGGCTGGTGTCGTGGGTTCGATTCCCACAGAGGGCTCGACCAGACGGTCGATCCCCGGATCGGCCGGGGGCAAAGC
>JALRBS010000040.1 GCA_023262325.1 Ilumatobacteraceae bacterium
ACAACAATGCCGGTGACACCAGTTGCTGCAGCAAATTCCCGGGCCTGCACGAGCCCGTTCTGACCTGTGGTTGCGTCGATCACCAGCAGCGTCTCAGTGACGACGCCCGCACCCTTTTCCGCAACTCGACGAACCTTCGATAGTTCATCCATGAGGTTTTGCTTGTTATGCAAGCGCCCAGCGGTGTCAGCGAGCACCAGCGTCACATTTCGAGCGGTCGCACGCTCGACAGCGTCAAAGACGACACTTGACGGATCGGCTCCATCCGCACCGCGCACGATGTCCGCACCCGAACGTTCGGCCCACATCGCCAACTGTTCGGCGGCGGCGGCACGAAACGTGTCACCCGCCGCAAGCAGCACCGAACATCCACCCGCCACCTGTTGCGCTGCAAGCTTCCCGACCGTCGTCGTTTTCCCGACACCGTTGACGCCGACGATCAACCAGATCGACGGATGTCCCTCAGTTCGGAGGTGCAACTGCCGATCAGCACCGAGCAACTGGCTCGCCATCGACTCACGCAGCGCATTCACGAGCGCGTGAGGGGTTTCAATCTCTCGAGCTTCAACACGGGCGCGCAGTGGTTCGAGCAACTGCTGAGTCACCGCAAACCCGACGTCGGCCAAGAGCAACGCCTCTTCGAGTTCATCCCACGTGTCGTCGCTAATCCCCGAACGCCCGACGACGGCACCAAGCGCACCCGACAGCGCAGCGCGCGCCTTGCCGAGCCTCGATCGCAGATTCGGTGGCGAGATCTGCTCGACCTCAGGAACGAGGTCACCACCAGGTGCAACCTCATCAGTGGTTGCCGATTCGGTCGATGTCGACGTGACATCCTCCGAATCGACCGAAGGTTCGTCAGTCTCGTTCTCGGAAACATCTCCGACGCTTGGGCTCGATGACCGCTCGGTCGTCTGGCGCGCACCACCAACCTCGTTTGTTTGTCGGCGACCTCGAAGCAGCACGCCAACGCCGAACAGCAGAACCACCGCGATGAGCAGCAGATACAGCCAAGAATTGTCACCCATTGACTAGGACGCTACCTGTGGCAGGTCGCGGATATCAGTTCGCTACAACAGAACTTTCCGACACGCGTTCGGTAACAACCTTCGACGATCCGCCCGGTTGCATCGACACACCGAGCAGCGCGTCGCCAGCCTCCATCGTTCGCTTCTGGTGCGAAACAATCAAGAGCTGCGCCTCGCGACGGAATTCTTGAATGAGATTGAGGAATCGATGCAAGTTGACATCATCGAGGGCTGCTTCAACCTCGTCCATCACGTAGAACGGAGATGGACGCGACCGGAACACGGCAAAGAGGAACGCGAGCGCTGTCAGCGAACGCTCGCCGCCGGATAGCAGCGACAACTTCTTGACGTTTTTTCCGCTTGGTTTCGCCTCGACCTCGATACCGGTGTTGAGCAGATCGTCGGGCGCGGTGAGTTTTAACGCGCCGTTCCCGCCGGGGAACAGCGAGGAGAACAGCTGGGTGAAATTCGCGCTCACATCGGCGAAAGCCGCCGCGAACACGTTCTGAATTTCAACGTCGACCGCTGCGATCACGCGATTAAGTTCGCGTCGAGTCGTCCGAATGTCCTCGAGTTGACCTTCGAGAAATTCGTTGCGCTTGCTGAGTTCGTTGAACTCTTCGAGCGCCAACGGATTAATCGGACCGAGTAACCGAAGTTCACGCTCAAGCTCGCGCACTCGACCCGCTGGTGTAGCGCCCTCTGGGACTTCGGGAGGTTCTGCCGCTTCGGCAACTTCGGGTTCAATGCCGAGGTCACGACGCAACGTGTCGATCGTCGTTTCAAGGCGCAACTTCACTTCGGCCTCAGCAACCTCTGCCTTGTGCAGTCGTTCGCGGCTTTCCTCAAGGACGCGCTCCGCGGCACCTCGACCTTGCCGTGCCTGTTCGAGCTGATCAGTGAGCTGACGGACCTCTTCAGACTGCCGGCGACGCTCCTCGTCGAGTTGCACCCTCGCCGCCACAACAACGTCTCGTCGCTCGACCACGAAGGCCTTGAGCGCGTCGACGGCGCGCAACGCTCGTTCGGTGCTTTCACGGCGGGAGGCCGCACCCGCCTGAGCATCGCGGTCTGCAGCAAGACGGGCATCGACCTCACCGATGCGCCGTTGCAAGAAGTCCGACCGTTCGGTGAGACCGGCCGAACGAACATCGAGTTCTCGCCGCTTCGAGACAAGCACTGCCGACCGTGCCTCGAATGCTGTTCGAGCTTCGTCCCGCTGACGTGCTGCCGCAACTTCTGCCTCTTCTTCAGCGGCAAGATCAGGTAGCACGTGTTCCAGTTCGCCGAGGCGCTGCTCATTCGCGGCGATCGATTCGGCAAGTTCGGCAATGGCGCGTTCGGCGGCGTCACGTTCGGCCTCAACTTCGCGACGTCGAGCCTGCGCCTGCGCCAATGACTCGGACGACGCTAAGAACCGAGCGTCGTTGCGTTCGAGCGTCGACGAAATTGCGCGTTCCGCATTGTGAGCGGCGTCAGCGGCCTGTTTGGCCATCGCAACTTCACGCTCTGCACCTTCGACCACGACCGCCGCTTCCGAGGCCCGATGTGCTGCGTCGCCCAGCGCGGCAGCGGTCGCCCCGCCCGACGATGACCCGATGCGCCAACCGCTCGCCGTGAGGCGATCACCGTCGCGGGTGACGATGACGAGGTCCGGTGACTCGATCGCAACATCAATTGCTCGGTCGAGATCACGCGCGACAACGGAGTTTGAAAGCAGTCGGCCAAGCAGCGACTGCACGTCAGAGCGGTTCGACCGAACATACGTGAGCGCCAACTCACACCCGGAGGGTGCGACGGCTGTCGTGCGTGTCGCGCCGAAGGCTCCGAGCACTGCTCCGGGAGTCGCCGAAGTTCGAAGCGCGCCAAGCGCTTTTCGTGCGGCGTCGGATGATTCAACCACCACCGCAGAGAGCGCCTCACCGAGCGCCGCTTCAATCGCCGACTCATACCCATCATCGATGACGATGACATCGAGCAATGTCCCGAGCACGCCGTCAAATCCGGAAAGTCGTTCTGCACCAGCACGCGCTCGGGCAGCGTCAAGCGCAAGTTGTAACGCCTCCTCTCGAGCCCGCAGGCGAGACAGTTCTGCGCTCGCTGATCGTTCTGTTCGCTCAGCCTCACTCAACCGAGCATCTGCAGCGACACACGCCCGCTCGGCGGATGCAAGTTCACGAACGAGTGGTCCCTCAGCCTCGCTGAGCGCAGTGCACTCGCTTCGATATCGATCAATCTCTGCTGAGAGTTCAACGATCTGTCCCCGCGATAACTCAACGCGCTGCGTCGCTCGATCGCGTTCCGCCCGACCACGATCGAGCGAAACCCTGAGCGATCGCAATTCCCCACGAACTTCTGCTGCGGCGCTCGCTGCCTGCGAGCCACCATCGGCCAACATGTCGTCACCGG
>JALRBS010000081.1 GCA_023262325.1 Ilumatobacteraceae bacterium
CCGACGAACTCGGCGCCGGTGGAATCACCTCGGTCGTCGTCGGCGCCGGCGCAGTCGTAACGACCGATGAAACCTTTGGTGTCGTCGTCGGCACGACCACCGATGCTCCAGGTGGTAAGCAGAGTTCATCATCTGGGAAGAGCACGTCACTCGAAACTGCTCCATTGGTCGCCAGCAACAGGCGCGTCGTGATCGATGCTCGATCGGCGATGAGGCTCCACGAGTCACCAGATCGAACGACGTAGGTCGAACCGCACGGGTAACTGACCGCGGTGGTCGTTGGGGCTGACGTTGCTTTCGACGCCGACCTCGGGGCGTCAACGATCGTTGGTGCCGTCTCTTTTGCAGATTCGGCGACGCTCACGGTCGGAGTTGTCTCAACAATTTGCCCGCCATCAATCAGTGCGTTCTGTGGTGCCGATTGGGAGAACGAGGCAGCATCGCCACTAGTGGTGGTGCCCCCGCTTGCATCGGCAGTCGAACCGATGACCTCGGCGTTGGTCACGAGGTTCGACGGCTCAGCCTCGACCCGTCGAGTTGTCCAGGCAATGGGAATAACGAGGACAAATCCGATGATGATGACGGCAATGCGACTCACAAATGGGTCGACATTCGGCACGATTCGTCGCCCAAACCGCTCCTTCAGTCGATGAGCGTTCTCGGTCCGAAGCATGCCAAACGGTTGAGTGGGAGCGTCTGGATCAACATCGTGCGATTTCGACGTCCACGGCAGGGTTTTCCGCCAGAATTCTCGATCGAGGCGAGCATCGCGTTCGTCGTTCACTGACCCTGAGGCATGCTCTGGGTTGGTGACGTCATCGTCGTGACGAGGGAACGACTTGCCGCTCCACATGACAAAAGTCTGACGTATTCGTCATCATTTCGCAACATTTCGGACAAGCCCCCCAGAACTGTCTTACGATGAAGAGATGAAAGGACACCAACGGTGTACCGGGTTGCTCGTTGCAACGCTCTCAACTCTGCTGCTCGGTGCAGGCAATGCACATGCGGATTCAAGCAACGAACCAATCGGTGCCGTCGAGGTCATCGGTGAACACTTTTCCGGCCTCGCAAATTCCGAACTCGGAACCATTGTCATTGAACAAGACGGAAGAACACTCGTTGTCGCAGGGGCATCATGCGACCATTCAGGACCCGAATTTCGAGACGACATCTGTCTCGTCGCGTACGACGCCGAGACGTTAGAGGTTGCTGACTTCGGCATCGGCGGCGAGGTCATCGATGGGCCAGACGAAATTGCGACCTATCTCATCGTCAACACGATGGCCGCCGACCCACTTGGTCGACTTGTCGTCGGCGTCTACTGCGAGCGTCACGAAGGAGTCATCAAATATGACTATGACGTCGACGACATCTGTCTGCGGCGGTTCCTGCCCGACGGAAGCGTTGACGAATCATTCGGCAACACACCCGACCACGTCGCAAACGCGCCGATGATTCGCTACCAAAACCCCTCCGATATTGCGTTCGACAACAATGGCAACATCGTCGTATCTGGCTACTGCTCCTCGTCTCCATGCCTCGTCGGATTCACCCCAGATGGCGACCTCAATACTGCGTTCGGCGATGGCGAGTACGAAGTCGGAGGATCGTGGATCGACATTTTTGATGACGGCATGTTTAACGCGCTGCAAATACACGACGGCAAGATCTACGCCGTCGGCACCTGCACTCCAGCAAACACCGACGCGCCAACTGCATGCCTCGCTCGCTGGAACCTCGACGGTACACCCGACAACACATTCCAAACCATCGGTGTCGTCACCACCGGCGAAAGCGACCTCGAAGTTGATGTCGCACTTGGCGAAGAACTCCTCATTACCGACGACGGTCGAATTTTCGTCGGAGCGATGTGTGGCGGGCCGTATTACGACACCGATTCGTCAACATGTGTCGTCGAATTCAATGACAATGGTGATGCTGTTCAAGTGTTCACCGTACGAGCACTCGAACGGGTCTCGGACCTCGTCATGGTCGATGGCCAACTCGCCGTCGTCGGATACTGGTGGGGCGACAGTGGTGCGCGAACGGTCGCAATTCAGTTCATCGACGATGAAGTTCCCGACAACGTTTCGCCGTGGGTGTTGAGTGGCAGCGCACTCGGAGAATTTTCATACCCAACCGCCGTGGTCATCGGAGACTTCGTGTGGACCTCACACCTCTGCCCTGGACGATCACTGTGCGTCGAACGAATTCGGTATGCCGCATCTCCTCCGCCAACAACGGTTCCACCGACCACAACCGAAGCCGCCGAATCGGAAGTTTCTGCGGACGATAATTCAGCGACTGACGCCGACGCATCCGCCACCCCGTCGACAGAGCCAACCGCAACAACCGAAACAACGCTGTCCATCAGCGGCGAACCGTCGTCGACAGGATCAAGCGGTTCGAGCACAGGAATTGTCGTCATCGTCGTTCTCGTCGTCGTGATTGGCGCAGGTGTCGGCATCGCTGTTGCGCGTCGACGTCAGCCGCGCGCTTAGATCTATTCATCGATTGTCGCTGCACGCGAACGTGCCGAGCCCGTAGGCCCGGCACGTCTGTGGCGGAGAGGGTGGGATTTGAACCCACGGACCACTTGCGTGGTCAACGCCTTAGCAGGGCGCCCCATT
>JALRBS010000140.1 GCA_023262325.1 Ilumatobacteraceae bacterium
CACCGTCGGTGATCCGAACGATCCCTCAACCCGGGTCGGTCCACTCGTCTCAAAGGGGCAGTACGAACGGGTGATGGGCTACCTCGAGTTGGCGCGAACCGAAGGCAAGGTGCTCTTCGGAGGTAGCCGGCCCGAAGGAATCGAACGTGGGTACTTCGTTGCGCCAACCGCCGTCGTCGAGGTGGATAACTCGGCGCGAATTTGTCGCGAAGAAATATTTGGACCGGTGGCGGTCATCATGAAATTTTCTGATGTCGACGAAGCGCTCGCCATTGCGAATGACTCCGAATACGGGCTTGCTGGATACGCATGGACCGGGTCACAGCACACGGCCCATTACGTCGCCCAAAGATTTTCAACGGGAATGATCTGGATTAACAGCGGCTTCGACAGAGATCTTCGACAGCCGTTCGGCGGGATGCGCCTGAGCGGTGTCGGTCGCGAGGGAGCGCACCGCAGCCGTGAGTTCTATACCGACGAGCGATTTGTTTCGTTCCCGATTACCCCGAGGTGACCGACAAGATGGCATCCGATTTCATTCCCGATGTTCTCGACGATGAGTTGCGGTCGATGCTTGAGCAGGTATCAGTCGCAACGATCACCCACCAGTTGCAGAACCGTCGCATTATGAACAGCTTTCTCTCCGGTCTGCGACCGCTGCTCCCAGGGCAGCGGCTCGTCGGGAGAGCGCGAACTCTTCGCTACGTCGCGCTGCGAGAAGACCGTCTCGCTGCATTCTCGGCAGGTCAGAACGCGCAGCGACGAATTGCCGAATCAGTGGTCGACGGAGACGTCATCATCATTGAGGCTCGTGATGTCCCCGACGCCGGAACGATCGGCGATATCTACGCAATGCGCGCCTACCACCTCGGCGCGGTCGGCATCATCACCGATGGTGCCCTGCGCGACACGGCGGCGATTGCGGAGCTCGGGCGGCCGGTGTACCACCGTTCATCTCATGGTTCCACCTGGGGTCGACGCCACATGCCATTCAGTAGCGACGAGCCGATCACCTGTGCTGGCGTGTTTGTCGAGCCAGGTGACGTCATTGTCGGTGACGATGAAGGTGCGGTCGTGGTTCCACATGCGCTCGCACATGAAGTCGCCGAAGCCGCTCTCGAGCAGGAGACACGCGAGTCATTTGCAATCGAACGGGTTCGTGCAGGCGAATCACCCGAAGGATTATTCCCCCTTTCGGATGCCCGACGCGACGAATTTGAGGCGTGGAAGGCGGGACGAGAGTGAGTACATCGCCGACGCGACGTTCCATCGAAATTGAGGGCCTCTCACACCTCACTGCGATTCCGGTTGCAACGAAGATCGGATCCTTGCTTGTGAGTAGCGTGATTGCGCCGTTCAACCCCGGCACCCGCGATGTGCCACCGTCGATCGACGAACAGGTGAGCAACATCTTTCGTCACGTTGGCAAGATGCTCGAAGCAGCGGAAACCGACTGGAACGCAATAGCGAAAATGGAGTTCTGGGTACCAACGCCCGGTGACCGAGCAGCGCTTGAAGGGCCGTGGCTGACCCATTTTCCTGAAGCCGACTCACGGCCGGCCCGGCACACCCATGTGGGTGGTGGAAACGTCACCGCCTCATTTCTGGCATGGGTCGGAGATAGCTGATGCTTGCCGATGAACTCATACGACAGCTTGCTGAGGAACTCGTCGACGCCGAAGAAACCGGCGTATGGATCGAGCCGATATCAGACCGTTTTGAGGACGCGGACGTCACCGACGCCTACCGAGTTGGCATTGTCGTCGCCGAAATCAAACAGCAGCGTGGTCGACGAATTCGAGGGCACAAAATCGGACTGACCTCAAAAGCGATGCGAGACCTTATGGCCGCGACCGAGCCCGATTACGGATTTCTCTACGACAATTGGTTTGTTCCCGAAGGCTCGACGCTTGACCGAACCCGCATGAATCGACCGCTCGTTGAAGTCGAA
>JALRBS010000147.1 GCA_023262325.1 Ilumatobacteraceae bacterium
AGTGCCGGAAATACCGCGTCGAGACCGAGTCGGTCGGCGTCGCCGATGAAATTTCCGAGAAACACACCAGCGAATGTTCCGACCCACCACCCGAGGTGCAAGGCACCCGTCACCCACCAGTACGCACGGATGACCTGCGACGGCTCCGGTTGTTGAATTGCGACGCCAACGTTGGGGTCCAGGGCATTGAGCGCGGCGAGACCGCGATGAACCCGCCCAACGTTAATTCGAGCGCCGAGCCCTGCCGCGAGCAGGCCAAAACGAGACGCAACGACCCAGCCAGCGATGAGTGCAGCGACCACGCTGCCACCAACGTCGCGAACGGCGATGTACGCAAGTTCAGAGGTTGCCGATAACACGATGCCGGCAGCGGCGATCGTCTTCACCGCAGAGCCGACTCGGTCGTAGACGAGCACATTGACGGTCACGCCAATCGCAAAGAAGGTGAGCGCTATGCCGATGAGCACGCCCCAATCGGGACGATACCGGTCGGGTTCTCGCTCCATCCGTCCAGTGTGCCAGACGGCTATGTCGGCATCGTGTTGGAGCGCTTCGGTAGTCATCGATATCGCCACCGATCGGCTGACTGTACGCCGCGTCTCCTGTCGCACTAGAACGATGTGATGAGCCAAGTTGTGCTGTATGAAGTGGTCGATCGGGTTGCACTGATTACGTTGAATCGTCCTGAACGAATGAATGCGTGGACGGGGGAGTTGAGCGATGAACTTCAACTCGCCTGTGGGCGGGCGGACGCCGATGACGCGGTGAGTGTCATTGTCATCACGGGGGCCGGTCGGGCGTTCTGCGCCGGCGCGGATCTTGGTGACGGTGAGAGTGGGTTTCTGCCGTCGACATCGGGCGATGATGGTCGTCCCCGACTGTGGCCGTACGAGATGCGTAAACCGGTCATTGCGGCGATCAACGGGCACGCGATCGGTGTCGGAATTACTTACCCGATGCTGTGCGACATTCGAATCGTGGCGTCCGAAGCAAAAGTGCAATACGCGATGGTGCGTCGCGGCGTGATCCCTGAACTCGGTTCACACGTCATTTTGCCTCGGGTGATCGGGTTCTCGAAGGCCGCCGAAGTCATGCTTACCGGACGGGTGATGAGCGGCGACGAAGTTGCCCACATCGGGCTTGCGTCACGTGCGGTTCCCGCAAGCGAGGTGCTGGCAGAGGCGATGAAACTTGCGAGGGAAATGGCGACCGAGGCGTCACCGATCTCGTTGTCGTTGTCGAAGCGTCTTATGTGGGAGGGATTGACCTCAGATGTCGCGTCGATGGTGTCACGAGAAGGTCGGCTGATCTCATCGCTCGCTCGTATGCCCGACGCGGTTGAAGGGGTTGCTGCGTTCTTCGAAAAACGTGCACCTGCGTGGAAGGGACGCGTGTCAGAGTCAGTTGACGATCTGCTGAGTCGTTAGGTCTCTCGAGGCCTGCGTCGATGAGTGACGCGGCGGGGCAGGGAGCGGACCTCGGAGCAACCCGACGACCTCGCAGATGCTCTCCTCCGGAGAGGCACCAGCCATTTCACCTCGATGAAAAGCCACCGCGGCAACTTCGTGCTCAACGAGCCGCTCGACGACAGCGTGAGCATCATGAAGGTTCGCCTCGACATCGGAGAAGTCCAGAATGGCGGCGTACCTGTCGATCAGCGGAGGAACATCTGCGATGAACGCGTCAAGCATCTTCGGCCAGTCATCGCAGAGAATGCGGTCGGCCTCGGCGACACCAGCGACAACTTCGGCGGGGTCGGCGCCTACTCGACACCCAAGTCGGTCGAGGAGTACCGCGAGATCATCTCGCACCTCGCGCTCGAGTTGAGCAAGGCACTCCCACTGCCAACGCTGCCACGGGTCGGACAGTTGCCCCGCGAGGCGTTCATACATGGCGACACCGAAAATTTCACCTTGGTACGCGTCGATGAGCGCAGTAATCAACTGTGGTCGATCGCTCTCATCGTGGGCTGCGACGTGCTGCATCGAAGTCACAGTAGTGAGTACGGCGCTTCCACTCGTCGTGGGTGGGCACCATGCGACAGGATTCGTGGAACGCGCAAAGGAGGCAGCGATGACGCGAGTGATGACAGAGGGACTCGAATTTCCCGAAGGCCCGGTGGCAATGCCCGATGGCAGCGTGCTCGTCGTGGAAATTAAACGTCAGACAATTACTCGCTGCTTGCCCGATGGCTCAAAGGAAATCGTCGCTTATACCGGTGGCGGACCGAACGGCATGGCTCTCGGTCCGGATGGAGCGCTCTATGTCTGCAATAACGGCGGTTTTGCATGGCGAGAAGTCGATGGTATGACCGCACCTGGCCATCAGGCGGACGACTACGCCGGCGGTTCGATTCAGCGAGTCGACATTTCGACTGGCGAAGTGACGACGCTGTACACCGAATGTGATCGCCACGGTCTGCGCGGTCCAAACGACATCGTGTTCGACGCACTTGGTGGGTTTTGGTTCACCGATCTCGGTAAGAACCGGGCGCGAGATTCAGATGTGGGTGGGTTGTATTACGCCCGCCCCGATGGCAGCTCAATTGTGTGTGCCGTGTACGGGCTAACCCGTCCAAATGGGGTCGGACTCTCGCCTGATGGTTCGAAGGTATACGTGGCTGAAACCTCGGTTGGTCGCGTCTGGCAATGGGAAATCGAGGCGCCAGGGGTCGTTCGGCGAGGTACGACACCCCTTGCGCACGGCACCTTGCTCTACGGATTCGATGGATACCAGATGCTCGACTCGCTTGCCGTTGATGCGGCGGGCAACGTCTGCGTCGCGACACTCGTCACTGGAGCCGTGAGTGTCATCAGCCCTCAGGGCGAGTTGCTCGAGCAGGTCCATATGCCGAAGTGGGATGCGTACGTCACGAATGTGTGTTTTGGTGGCGCCGATTTGTCGACGGCATACGTGACGTCGTCAGGGTGGGGACTGCTCTACGAAGTGCCGTGGCCGCAGCCGGGGCTGCGGCTCAACTACCAGTAGGGCGGTGTCGGCGCATCATGAGCGCACCACCCGAACCGAGGGCCGCGACAACAGCGCCAAACACAAACGTTCGTGCGAAGTCGTCGGGTGCGCGGCCTTCGCCGAGCACAGTAAACATCGACTGAATACCGGTGAGCATGCCGATGTTCATCAGCGTTGAACTCATGCCGTTGGCGACACCGAGGTGTTCTGGGGCAACCGCATTGGCGACTGCAGTCGAATATGACGGGGAGGCGAGACCCATCGCAATTCCGGAGAGCAGAAGCCCAGCGATGACGAGTCCAAGGTTCGTCCAGTGTGCACCACCGATCCAGGCGAGCATCGATAACACCATGAGGATTGAGCCGGCGAGCAAAAACGTTCGTTCGCCGTACCGTGCAGTGAGACGACCACCAATTGGTGAGAGCACGCTGTAACTCGCCGGGCGGAAGAGCAGCACGAGCGCGATCGTGCCGACTGAATAACCAAAAAGATTGGCAAGCAGGATTGGGGCCATGAGAAATCCGCCCATGTACGCGAACTGGCTCAGTGGTTGACAAATCAGCGGACCCGTGAAGTTGCGCTCCTTGAAATATTCGAGACGCAACATGGGGTCGGCGACGGAACGCTCAACTCTCAGGAAAGCAGCGAGCCCGATAACAGCAACGATGATGAGGGCAACTGGCAGCGAGGAGGTAAAACCGCGCGAGCCACCGAATTCGAGAAAGAGCAGAAAGCACAAAGTTCCGATCCCGAGTGTGGCTGCACCTAACCAGTCGATTGGAACCGGATGTGAATCGCTATCGCGATGCAACGTTCGCCAAGAGGCAGTCGTTCCAATCACGGCGAGCGGAAACAGGCCTGCAAACACCGATCGCCAACCGAATGCCTCAATCAGCGGGCCACCGGCGACGAGTGCGAGCACAGGCGCACCCGTCATCGTCATTTGGAACCAGCCCATCGCCTCGCCGCGTTTCTCCTGCGGGTGGGCGGCCATGATGAGCGCCATTCCGTTCGGCATCGTCGAAGAAATTCCGAGGCCGACAACCATGCGTGCTCCCACAAATGCACCTGCAGTTGGAGCGAGCGCGCACGCAAGCGTGCCGGCTCCAAGCAAGACGGCTCCACCGAGGAACACCCGCCGGTGCCCGTGACTGTCACCGAGACGTCCCATAATCGGTGTGCTGACCGCCATGACGAGAAACAGCCCGGTCACGGCCCACGCAAGGAAACCTTCCGTCGAGTTGAGATCATCGGCGATCGTCGGTAGCGAGGCTGACACGATCGTCATCGACGACGAGAACACGATGACTGTGGCGACGACCGTGGTGAGAACCCGTTTTGCGTATCTCGGGTCGAGTGAGTTGGGGGTCGACCACTCGACAGGTCGGGTATCGCTCGTCACGCGACGACCCTACGCCGGCACCATGACCATGAACGAATCTCGCGTACGAACGGTGATGGTGTGCGTTGCGCTGCCCGCTACGTTCAGGTTGTGGAGGAAGTCACCGCACTACCTGATGGTGCGCATCGAACTGAATGTGTGCTGACCTCTGGTGTCAAGTTGTCGGCGGTTGTCGCCGGCAACGTCGAGGCCGATCGCGTTTGGGTGCTCGTTCACGGGCTCGCATCGAATGCCCGTCTCTGGGATGGCGTAGTGCGACGGCTCGCGACGGCGGGCGACCTCGTCATTGCGCTCGATCAGCGAGGACATGGTCATTCTTCCGCCCCGTTAACGGGCTACGAGATGGCCACCGTGGCCGATGATCTCGCGGAGGTTGTCACACTATTTTCGGATCGGCCGGTCGTGCTCGTCGGGCAGTCGTGGGGAGGAAATGTCGTGTTGGAGTGCGCGGCCCGCCACTCCGAACGCGTTGCGGGAGTCGTCGGAGTCGATGGTGGTTTCATCCGGCTCCGCGAGCAATTTGAGAACTGGGACGCGTGCTGGGAGGCGCTTGCCCCGCCGCAGCTTGACGGTGTTCCTCGTGCCCGTATCGAGCAGTGGCTGTCGACTTCGGCCTCGGACTGGCCCGAGGAGGGGCGACTCGGAACACTTGCGAATTTCATTCATCTCGAGAACGGCACGATCAAACCACGGTTGACACGTGATCTCCACAAACAAGTGTTGCTCGGGTTATGGGAGCACGACAGCGTCAACACCCTTCGTGCGGTGAGGTGCCCGGTTCAGTTCTTTATTGCCGAAAATGGCGATGACGAACGGCGTTTGATGCGCCGATCGATGGTCAACGCATTTCGCGCGCAGGCACAGACCCCATGCGACGTCGTATGGTTCCCGGACGCGCACCACGATGTTCATGCGCAACGTCCCGACGACGTGACGGCCGCTCTGCAGCATTTTGCGAGTGCGCATAACCTCTGAGGTGATCGCGACGACGCTGTGAGTGGGGTGCGCTCAAGGTGGCGGCACACGAACGCTGCCGCACGCACATGAAGTTGTCTCCCTAGTCTTTGAGTTGCGAGGGAGGAGTCGAGATGAACGAAAGCGCTGGATCATCAACCCTCGTACGGCCGCGCTCGCTTGTGCTCACCGGATTCATGGCAACGGGAAAGTCGACCCTCGGGCGCCTTGTCGCATCCCGCCTGCGGTACGGCTTTGTCGACACCGACCGACTCATTGAGGAACGGCACGGATCGGTAGCGGCCATCTTTCAACGTGAGGGCGAAGCAGCGTTTCGTCAACTTGAACGAGATCTCGCACGGGAACTCGCCGCGCTGCCTGCGCTCGTTATCGCCACCGGAGGCGGCATGCTCGTCGATGCATCGGTTGCTGACATTTTTGAAGATGCTGGTGCGCTCATCGTTTGCCTCACTGCAGATGTCGAAACGATTTATCGACGGGTGGGCGGCGAAAACGCTGGCGCTCGACGGCCGTTGCTCAATGTGGCGAACCCGAAACAGCGAATCGAAGAACTCATGGAGGAGCGTGCCAACGCCTATGCACGGTTCACTCAGGTGACGACTGCTGGTCGACGCACGAGCGCCGTTGTCGATGAGATCTCTGCGCTCATCGCAGGCTGAATACCTCTGAGCGACGACCGATCAACACCCGATATATGCGCGCATTTCGTCAACGGATCGGGCAAACACCGATGCAGCATCATTCGTTGGAACTGCGGCTAACGCTCGCTGCCACTGTTCACCAATTTCTCGCAACCGTGCGCAATCCTGGCTCCCCGTTGCGGTTGCGGCGTTTCTCAGCGTCGTTGGCAAACCGTCGACGAATGGCAGATCATCCGACGCCTCGATCGTCACGACACGACCATCGAGAGTGACGCCAGCGCCGTTGCGATGGGGTTCGACTCCCGCGCCATCTCCTGGCTGGTGTCGTTGATGGAATGGATCTGCTCGATGAACAGCGGGCTCAGATCATCGAGTCCGGTGGTCACCTCGTGTTCCTCGGACCCGGCCAGCATCATCAGGTACATCAGGCTCAGATAGTCGTTGCACCGGCGTTTGCCATGGGTCGGCATGGTTCGGTGCAGCAGGCGCATGACCTGTTTCTGGGCTCCGTCCCGGATCATTGCCAGCACATGGCTGGTTCGCTTCATGATGGCCGAAATGATCAGATCCCGGTTCTGCTGGATGGCGGAGATGACCTCCGACTCCAGAAAGCAGTCGCTGGCCTGGTTGGCGAGGTCGAAGTTGATGACGAAGGACCTCGACAGGATCTCCGAAAGCTCCCCGCACAGCGGCTCGATGCCG
>JALRBS010000008.1 GCA_023262325.1 Ilumatobacteraceae bacterium
ACAAAAACGAATCGTAAACAGCTGGGGACTAAGCAGCGCTCAGGCAGGGGCCAGGCAACACCGAGGCAGCACCCAGGCAGAGCCCACGCAGTACCCAGGCAACTCTAACGCAACACCCAAGCAGCACCCAAGCAACACCCACGCTGAACTCACCGCTGTCGCCGACTCGCGCGCGCTACACGAAATTGTCAGCCGGCTCGTTCGCTCGAACTGGATGCGCACGATCGGTTGGACCACACGAATGGTGCTCGCCGCGGCGATGGTTGCCAGCGCAGGGGGCTAGTCGGCCGCAGGAGGCCGCGGGCAGCCGCCCGACAACTCCGAAATGAGACGAGCGCACTGCAGGGCTGTCTTGTCTTCGAGGTATGGAGCGACGATCTGCACACCAATTGGCAGTCCGGCCTCAGACATACCGACCGGCACGACGGTGGCCGGCAAAAAGGCGACGCCTGCAGGGCCAACCCAGGTGAACAAGTCGGTGTATGGCCGAGGGACACCGTCGATCATGACGGTGCGATCAAATTGCGGCTCAGAATGGTCATGCTCAATCGCGTCACGCGGCTGCACCGGCATGAGCATGATGTCGAAATCATGGAAGAAGTCTTCCCATTTCTTTCGAATCTGCAGACGACGCTCATGGTTGCTGAGCCAGTCACGGTGCCGCATCGCTGTATTGCGTTTCACAAAGCCGAGTGCCGTCTCCGACGTGTCGCCCGCCATATGGTCGAGCTTGTCTCGTGCGTGTCCACCTGACAGAGCGGCATAGAGCAGACGCTGAAACACATCAACTGCCTTTTCAAGGGTGAAACCCGGTCGCGCTGACTCATCGACAGAAACCCCGTTCGCCCGCAAGCGACCGACGAGGTCGGTCAACACTCGCTTCGTATCTCGGTCGACTGGACTCGCGGCATCATCGATCCACGCTGCGATACGCAGATCGGTTGCTGAGGCCTGGCGGGCAGGCGGCAGTTCGACTCGCCAAGCCGGCGAGTTCCACCGGTCAGGACCAACGAGTACGTCGAGTGCACGTTCGAGGTCATCGACGTGGCGTGCCATCGGTCCCGACACGGCGATATCTGCCTGGCTGAAGGTGCCAGGCATACCGGGAATCTGACCATGGGATGGCACGATGCCGTAGGAGGGCTTGTGGCCAACCACACCCGAGTAATGCGCAGGCACGCGAATTGAACCACCGATATCGCTCCCGAGTTCGATCGATGTGAACCCCATCGCAAGGGCAGCCGCGGAACCACCTGACGATCCGCCACATGTTCGATCGTGATTGAACGGGTTGAGGGTCGTGCCGTACACCTCGTTATACGACTGAATATCGCCGGCATAAATAGGAAGATTCGTCTTGGCCCAAATCACCGCGCCCGCGTCACGCATGCGCGCCACCGGATCTGCATCTTCGGTCGGCACGTGATCAGCAAGTTCGGGCGCACCCGAGGTGGTGATACAACCCTCGGTCTGAAACGAGTCCTTCACCGTCATCGGCACACCATGGAACGGGCCGAGGTCTTGACCTGCGAGCACCGCAGCGTCGGCGGCATCTGCGGCCGCGCGTGCTCGATCGAGGTCTCGGCGCACGATCGAGTTGATCGGTCCGTCGAGTCGGTCAGCGCGGGCGACCATGTGTTCCAGCACTTCTCGACTCGATACCTCTTTCGCCGCGATGCGCGCGGCGGTTTCGGTTGCGGACCACCAATGCATGTCGTCAATACTCATCGTTCGACCCCCTCGTCCTCGATGTTCGCACATCGCTAGCTACGAGTTTGCTTGCGAGGTCAACCAATCGACGAGTTCAGATTCGAGCACGGGAGTGACCCACTCGACGAATGTGTTCGACAAGTGGTGACTATCGCGATACACGAGAATGTCGCCAGCGATTACTGGACACCTGGTGGTGTCATCATCATCGTTTGGTGTCTCGTCGATGCAGAGCCACACGTGCGGGTCGATGACACCAATCGCTTTTTCAGCGGCGACTCGAAGCGAAATCGCACGAACCTCACGTTCGGTATTTCGCAACACTCCCGGTTCGCACGGGCGAAGGTCATTCGGATGGGAGGCCGCGCAGGGCGGCACCGCCCCGTACGGGTCGGGCGAGTCGAGCAGCAGTATCGGTTCCATCGAGAGATCGCGTAGCCGATCGATGAACCCTGGAAGGTCACGTTCCCAGATCGATGACGGAACCGCTTCGTGAGTTGTTGCCTCGAGCAACCCCCAGTGCTGCGAAAAAATGATCACTTCAGTGCCGTTCGCAATGAAATCGTCGAGTGCGTCGTCACGCCACTGTGAACATTGGCGAAACACGGAGTCGGCACCGCGGTTCCACGTCAGCACGTCGAGCACCGGGCATCCGCCCTGAGTGTGCACAACAAGTTTCCAGCCGTGGTTGATCGCGCTCGTATTCAACGCAGAGAACCACTGGGCGGCGTGGCTGTCACCGAGCAGTCCGATCGTAAACGCGCCATCAGGATCCCCGAAGACGCAGTCTGTTTCGAGCGTGGGGGACATGAACTGGTGGCAGTCAGTGTCATAGAGCAGGCTGGTGTCGTTGACCGCGTTGTACAAATCGGGGCGGACATTGTCGGGTAGTACCGGATTGTCAAGCGCCGCAACGATCGCCTCAAGCGGCCCTGAGTCGAGGTTGCTGACGATCGGTGGCAACGTTGTAGTTGTCGTGACCTCCACTGCGATGGTCGAGGTGACGTTTCCTTCAGACGACCCTGCAGCGATTGTGGTCGACGATGCTGTCGAAGGTGCAACATTCGGTGCCGACGTTGACGTCGTCGCGACAAGTGGTGCTGCGCTCTCCGCGACGACACCGGTAGAGAGCGCAGGCTGATAGCCCGCAAGTGCAACGCCGGCCACACCGCTGATGACGAGCAAGGCTCCACCAATCGCAAAGGTCGCGCCCGGTCGCGCACTTAACCCGCGAGAGTGACGCACCGGATTTTCGATCATTCGAAACCCGATTGCCGAAACCACGACACTAAGTGCGACAACGACCATGGTCGCAACGGCACCGAGTGGTCTTCCGATGGCAGCGGGTGCGATGACGAGAAACGGCCAGTGCCATAGATATAGCGAATACGACCGAGCACCAATCCATTGCAACGGCGCGATGGCAAGAATGTGCCGTGGGGCTCCACGTGTGGAGTCGCCACTCACAATCATCGCCGCAGTCGACACCACGGGTATCGCCGCAAACCAACCGGGAAAGTCTGCAACGTTGCCAGCGCTCGCCACCGACACGGCAATGCCAGCGAAGCCCGCCCAGCCGAGACAGGCGCGCACGACAGCGTTCACGTCGATGAGTCGATGCCACGAGACTGCAACCAGCGCGCCGATGGCAAGTTCGAACGCCCGAGTATGCAATCCGAAATACGCCCACGTCGGAGTGCGACTCGTGAGCGAAACGCTTAACGCGAACGACGTCACAACGACGACGGCGAGAAGAACCCCCGAGTTTCGACGAACCCGTTGACCGAGCATCGTGATCGCAGCGAACAGTGCTGGCCACACGAGGTAAAACTGCTCCTCAACAGCAAGCGACCAGTAGTGCTGAATGGCTGAAGGGTCAACATCGCCTGCGAGGTAGTTCGTTCCACGATACGCGAACAGCGCATTCACGAAGAAGAATGCCGCGCTCGAGACATCCCGCCCTAGGTTGTGCAACATTGTTGCCGGAAGCGCAAGCGCAGACGCGGCAGCGGTCGATGCGAGCACGACGGCAGAAATTGGAAGAAGTCGTCGAATGCGACGCGCGTAAAATCGCGCAAAGTTGATTCTTCCGGTTTCGAGGCGCTCTCGGAGAAGAATTCCGGTGATCAGGAAGCCGGAAATGACAAAGAACACGTCGACACCGACGAATCCACCAGCGAAGCCGGGCACCCCCGCGTGATAGGCGATGACGGCGAGCACCGCTACGGCGCGGAGCCCCTCGATGTCGCGACGGTGTTGCACGATGCCGAACGGTATCTCGGTTACTTGGCGACGGCGGCTGATACTCGTAGTTCGTCAAGTTGTTTCGTCGACAACCGTCGAATGACAACGACGAGTAACAGGAGGTGTAACGCGGCACCGATAACCCACGGTGCGCGTAGCGCAACCGTTCTGCTGAACGGCCCGTCGAGGGCAGTCACGACAAGTCCTCCGAGCGCGGCACCGATTGGAATTGAGCCCCAGGCGAGAAAGCGATAGACGCTGTTTACGCGTCCGAGCAAATGGTTCGGAATCACCGACTGTCGAAGGCTGACCGTGACGACGTTCCATGCCAGCCCGAACATCGAGCTCAACGCAAATGAGATCGCGAGGACCACCCACGATGTCGTGAATCCCGGTGCAAGCAGACAGACCATGATGCCAGCGACGCTGATCAAGAGGACCGTTCCTCCACCAAGGCGCTTCGTGACTCGCGGCACGAACCAGCCGCCGACAATTGCACCGATTGCGCCACCCGTTCCAATCACTGCGAAGAGGAACGGACCCGCACCGATGACTTCCTGGGCGAAGATGACCATCGTCGACTCGGCCAAGGCACCACTTCCGTTCATGGCGCCAAGCACAAGCGCCATCGGCCACAGCACTTTGTTCGACCGAAGCCAGCGCACACCTTCGACAAGGTCGACCTTCCAATGTGGTCGCTCATCGGCGACCTTTGGAGGTTCGAAACATCCCGGAATCGTCGCGATGAGCGCAGCAGAGACGAGGAAGGTGGATGCGTCGATGAAAAACGGCACCGCGAATCCGATACCTAATAGCAGCGAACCGATAGGTGGACCAATGAACTGATTCGTTGCGCTTTCGACCGCCCACATGCGACCGTTTGCCGCTTCGAGATCGTCCTGCGCGACAACCGACGGCATCAAGGTTTGTGCAGAGTTATCGCGCAAGACCTCGGCGGAACCCATGAGCAGGCTCGTAAGTAAGACGACGACATACAACACGGCATCGGTGCTCGTGCTTGTCGTCACCTCGCCGGGGTGGGGGAGCAGGCCACTGCGCATGAACACGGCGATGCCAATAACGACGGTGAGCAGCCCGCGAATGACATCCATTCGGACGATGAGGCGCTTTCGATCAACACGGTCAGTGATGACCCCTGCCGGCAAAGTGAGCACCAGCCACGGCAACCGTTGCACGACTGCGACAAGTGCGATGAGGAATGGCTGGCGCGTGAGTCCGGAGGCAAGCCATGGGTAGGCGATCGAACTCATGCCGTCGCCAAGGTTTGTCACCGTCGACGCGCCGAGCAGTCGCAGGTAACCAGAATTTCGGCGAAGTCCAGCCGGAGGGGAGTCGCTCTGAGGCACGCCGGGACGCTACTGGACAGTGGTGGCAATCGTTGGTTTACTTGAGTGATCATCGAAGCCGTCATGCCGATACGGCGACCGCTCGGCGGCGCGGCAAGGATGGACGTATGTCGAACTATTCGTTACCGAATATCAACCACGACCTGAGCGGGCAGGTGGCCCTTGTTACCGGTGGGACATCGGGTCTTGGATGGCGTTTTACGCAGGTGCTCGCCGATGCAGGTGCAATCGTCGTGCCAACCGGCCGGCGCAAGGAACGTTTGACAGAAATCGCGCGCCTTGTCGAGGCAAGTGGTGGCAATGCCCACCCGATCGTGATGGACACGACGAATGCTGAGTCGATTATCAGCGGTGTCGCCGAGGCCGAAGAGGTATGCGGCACGGTGACGATTGCGGTGAACAATGCCGGAGTGCCCGACGCGCAACGCGCACACAAAATGTCGATCGAACTCATCGATACCGTGCTTGACACCAACCTCCGTGGCCCGTGGATTCTCGCCTGCGAGGTTGCTCGACGCCTGATCGCCGCCGAAAAACCGGGTCGCATCGTCAACATTGCGAGTGTCGCGGCCTTTAACTACGCGGGGCAAGGCGCAGCGCTCTACTCGGTGTCGAAGGCGGCGATCGCACGTATGAGCGAGGTGCTCGCCGTCGAGTGGAGCAGATTTGGTATCAACGTCAACTGCATCGCACCAGGCGCATTCGAGTCAGAAATGATGGACGGGATGCTCGAACGTATGGGTGATATCTCCCAGCACTTTCCGCGCAAACGCATCGCCAACCCCGCCCAACTCGACTCGACGCTGCTGTACCTCTGTTCACCTGCCTCAGATGCGGTCACCGGCACCGTCATTCGCGTCGACGACGGTCAGGGTTCCCGCTAACGACTCGATGCAACTGCACCCGTCACCGCACCTGTGTCATGCTGGTGACGAGGAGGTTCGATGTTCTTCGGTGGGTTCGAACTCATCATCGCGATTGGCATTGTCGTATGGCTCGTGTGGCGCTCGCGTCAGGCCTCGGAGGAGCCGAGTAGTGATCTTCAGGAACAGCAGGTTCCGCCGCATATTGAGGCGTGGTTGCGACGATGGATCGACGCAGGGGTACTCGACGACACGTCGGCCGACAGCATTCGTTCGTACGAACTGAACGCGGCCACGCGTGACGACGCGACGGCCGGAGGGTCGACAACAGTTCAGGCTGAACGCATTCGCCGAGTGCCGCTCATCGCCGAAGCACTCGGCTATCTCGGTGGCATGCTCGCATCCGTCGGCGTCATCTTGCTCATCGCTCGGTATTGGCCCGATCTCGCAACCGGATGGCGAATTCTCATTCCTGCGCTCGTCGCAATAGGTGGCGTGGTTGGTGGCTCGGCGATTGACGAGGCGGCCGACGCCGCGTTTGCGCGTCTTCGCTGGTTTGTCTGGCTCGTTGCGACTGCCGCGGCCGGTGTCGTTGGCGGGGTCATTGTGTTTGACATCGTCGACCCCGTCGCAGACATCCTCTATCGAGATGTTCACCGAGTCGTTTTCGGCGCCGCCAGTTTCGTTGCGGTGCTCAGTGTCGTGTTGTGGCGCGGGCGTCCACGCCCGGTGCAGCAACTGACGTCGATCGGTGGCGTTGCCTTTGCGGTTGGGAGCGCGCTCAACGAGTGGTTCGACATTGCACCGATCGGTGCGGTGGTGTGGGCGTTTGGCGCAACACTGATTTGCATTGCGATCATCGACATTGGACCGCTGCCCCAGGTGACTGCAGTTGCGGGAATCGGCACCGCATTTATCGGCGGCTCGATGATGGTCGACCGGTGGATGGGAGTTGCCGCGCTCGCGCTTGTCGGCACATCGACTGTGTGCATTGTTGCCGGCGAACTCGTTGGAGCAACTCCGGAGCACGAACCGACGATGCCGGGACGACGTGCCACTTCAACTGCGCTCATCGCCGCTGGGCTCGCATCTCTCGTTGGCACGCTGCCGATGGCACTTGCGCATTTCTCTGACGAGGCTGGAATTGCGACCGGCGCGGCCCTGTGGCTGACCGGCTGTGCGAGCGAGGCGGTGACGCATCGACTGCGCCTTCGAATTCCACTCGTTTTTCATCTCGTCGCGGCATTCGGAGTCGTCGTCGGTCCGGCTGTCATGTGTCGGCAGTCCACCGCAGTCGGCACGCTGTGGGGATTACTTACCGCAGTCGCATTGCTTGCGATCGGCACCTATCCGGGCATGGTGATGCTCTCGCTCATCGGATCGGTGGGGCTGCTCGTGTTCGTGCCATGGTCCATCTCATATTTCTTTCCCGGCGAGGGACGCGTGCCATTGCTCATCGCAGTATCGGGCGCGCTGATTGTTGCAGTGGCAGTGTTCATGGCGAGATCAGCAGGTCGCCTCAAGGAAGAATTCGGTCACTCCAAGTAGGGTGATCGCATGGCAGACGACAGACAACGACCCGAGATCAACGTTCCAGAAGGTGATCCTCCGAATGACCTCGTCATCGTGGACGACATCGTTGGCGATGGTGCTCCGGCCGTACCGGGCGCCACAGTTGTCGTGCATTACGCCGGTGTGTCATGGAGTACCGGCGAAGAGTTTGATGCTTCGTGGAACCGGGGCATGCCGTTTGACTTCCAGCTCGGTGCCGGGTACGTCATCGCCGGTTGGGACCAAGGTGTGACCGGTATGCGAATCGGTGGCCGACGTACGCTGACGATTCCGCCTCATCTCGGCTACGGCGATCGCGGCGCCGGTGGCGTCATTGCGCCAGGCGAAACCCTCATCTTCGTTGTCGATCTGCTCGCCGTTCGATAGTCGAAATTTACGGACGGTCGCCGGTCGCTG
>JALRBS010000046.1 GCA_023262325.1 Ilumatobacteraceae bacterium
ATCTACGTGATCATGGTGATGGCGTCCTGGCGACACATCGGCTACATCATGTTGCTCTACCTCGCCGGCTTGAAGGCCGTGGATCCGGCCCTGCGCGAGGCGGCCGCGATCGACGGCGCCACCGAGTGGGAGACCTTCCGCAAGGTGGTCCTCCCGACGATGCGCCCGGTCAACATCATCATCGTCGTCATCACCATGATCGAGTCGCTCAGAGCCTTCGACATGGTCTACGTGATCTACGGCACGAGTGCCGGTCTGCCGATTCTCGGCATCTTGGTGTTCCAGAACATCGCCGGTGAGGGGGCCTCGATGAAGGGCGCCGCCTACGCGGTGATTCTGTTCGTCCTCTCGATCGGTCCGATCATCGCCTACCTGCGCCAGCAGTTTCGACAGGACGTCTCATGACCGCGACGATCGCGCGTCGATACCGGGGACGCCAACGAGTGAAGGATCGCTTCATCTCGATCTTCATCGGCATCTTCGCTCTGGTCTGGATCTTTCCGATCGTCTGGACGCTGTGGAGCTCGCTGCGCCCCTACAAGGAGATCCGCGCCAACGGCGTTTTCTCGGTGCCAGAGAGCATCGGACTCGGCAACTACGGCACGGCGGTCGAGCGAATGGACCTGCCGACCTACCTCTGGAACTCGCTGATCATCACCGCACCCGCGGTCTTTCTCACCCTGCTCTTCGGCTCGGTCACCGCATTTGTCGTCTCTCGATACTCGTTCCGGTGGAACGTGTCGATGCTCCTGTTGTTTACCGCTGGCAACCTGTTGCCTCCGCAGTTGGTGTTCATTCCAGTGTTCAAGGCGTATCTGACCGTCGGTGACTGGCTCGGCAACCGCCGGCTGTTCTACGACTCCCAATGGGGTGTCGTGCTCATCCACGTGGCCTTCCAGATGGGCTTCGCCACCTTTGTGCTCTCGAGCTACATGAAGACGATCCCGAAAGAGATCTCCGAGGCCGCCAAGGTCGACGGTGCATCGGTCTTCCGTCATTACTGGAACGTCATGCTCCCGCTGCTGCGGCCGCCGCTGGCGTCCCTCGCGGTACTCATGACCACGTGGATCTACAACGACTTCTTCTGGGCGCTCGTGCTCATGTCGAACGACTCGAAGCGACCGATCACCTCTGCGCTCGGTCGCCTCCAAGGAGAGTTCGTCACCGATTACAACTTGTTGGCCGCCGGAGCCATGATCGCGGCGCTCCCGACGCTCATCGTCTTCTTCATCCTGCGCCGCCAGTTCATCTCCGGTCTGACACTCGGCGCCACCAAGGGCTGAGCCGGAGGGTTCGCCGAACCCTCCCGTTAGCATTCGCCGCCGACGGTTCGTCCCGTTCGACGAACCGCACGTATCAAGTAAGGGAGTACCCCACATGGCCACCGGAACCGTGAAGTTCTTCAACGATCAGAAGGGCTTCGGATTCATCAGCCGTGACGGAGAGGACGACTTGTTCGTCCACTTCTCGAACATCGTCGGCAACGGCCGACGCACCCTGCTCGATGGGCAGGAAGTGGAGTTCGAGGTTGGCGAGGGTCGAAAGGGACCTGAAGCCATCGACGTCAAGGCTGTCTGAGCACCATCGTTCAGTAGCGTTCGGGGGAACCCGACAGATCTGTATGTGACCCGCCCGAAAGGGCGGGTCACATCATTTTTCAGGCCGCATCAACTTCTGGGTTCAGGGCGCACAGAAACGGTGTGGCTGCACAACGATTGATGACGCGACGTTAAATCCACCGCATGTCTGAGTGCTCGTGTGATCTAATATTTGACGTCGCGCGCCTTGGGGGTGTGCGCCGGCGCCAGCGGCGTCTTCATTTCGAAAAGGAGAAATCATGAGTTCACGAAAGTTGATGCGGTCTCGTTGGGCCGCAATCGGCGCTGCTGTTGCGGTCACGCTTGGTGGTGGCGGTCTGATCGGTGTGTCGGCTGCGTCTGGTGATGCGAGTTCGTTCGAGTCGGTGACTCCCGTGCGTATTTTGAATACGCGTACTGGCGAGAAGTTGTCGACTGAGACGATTGCGTTGCAGGTGACTGGCGCGATTGACACGTTTACGTCTGCTGGCACGGTGAGCGACACGGTTGTGCCCACTGGTGCGAATGCGGTTGCGGTGAACGTGACGGTGACTGGTGCGGAGACGAAGGGGTACGTGACTGCGTTCCCGTGTGCCGCAGTAACGGATACTCCGCCGAATGCGTCGACGTTGAACTTCAACCCTGGGGTTGACTTGGCGAACTCGACGGTTGTGGAGATTGGTGCGACCGGCAAGGTGTGTTTTTATGTGAAAGGCACTGCGCACTTGTTGGCTGACGTGCAGGGCTATTACACGATGATCGACGCGTACACCAAGGATGAAAGTGACTTCGAATTTGTCGGCACAACCTCGCTAGGGCAGACATTCTCGGGAGCGGCGATGGTGGTCGAAAATAGTGGGTGCAGAGCTGAGATTTCTGGAGACCTGCCAACCGTTTATTGCGCTTACAATCAAAGTTCAGTACTCGGCTTCACTCAACCGACCACGGCAGATGACTTTACGGTTCTCGTCCCGCTTACTGAACGTGGCGGATCGAACGCTACTTGGAGCCCTTATTACGTAACGTTCTGCTACAGCTCGGCATCGAGTGCGAACTTCGATCCTCCGACGCTCGCAACGATCGAACTTATCGGAACCTTTCACGATGTGGTAGTCGACGACGCAACAACCAAAACCTACGAGTTGACTCCGACACTCGCCGCGAACGCTCTCCCACTCACTCCGACTGAGGGCACGAACGGCTGTGCGGGTTACAGCCCGGACGACCTCTTCTCCGATGCGACATTGACGGACTACGTCGGAGATCCTGACGTTGCTTCGTGGACGGTGAGAATGGTATTCGAGAGTAATGGTACCCGTGCAGGGAGTTTGACGATTCCCCATATCGATGTGATCTACGTAAATCCTGCCCAGTTGTAGCATTTCTGAGATCGTCATCTGATGAAGAGCCCGCCCGCAAGGGCGGGCTCTTTCGCGTGAGGGGTGTCGTGTTGTTGCCGCGCTGACAGACTGGTCGGGTGCGTGTCACCTTTGCGACTGCTGAACTCAGCCCGCTCGCCGCGGTAGGCGGCCTCGCGGCCGCAGCAGCAGGGCTCATCGACGCTCTACGACGCGCCGAAATCACCGTCGATGTGTTACTTCCCGACTACGGCGGGCACAACCTTGCTGTGCTCGACCGAATCGAACTCGACGTTCCAACTTGGGCGGGACCCGCCCACGTCAACCTCGTTGAGCATCCCACTGCGGGCGCGCTGCACCTTGTTGATGCACCCGGGCTTGCACGCAGCCACCCGTACCTGCAACCGGACGGCAACGGTTGGCTCGACAACACCGACCGGTTCATGCGGTTCAGCGCAGCGGTTGCCGAATGGGCACGAGTCTCACAGCCCGACATCGTGCATCTCAATGACTGGCATACGGCGACCGCACTTGCCGCGCTTGACCCTGCACCACCAACCGTGCTCTCACTTCACAACCTTGCACATCAGGGCACAACCACAGCCGACTGGCTCGGACGGCTCGGCCCTCGGTCGCGTCATTTTGAGTGGTGGGGTGGTGTCAACCCGCTCTCGGGAGCGATCGCCCTTGCCGATGCCATTGTTGCGGTGTCGCCGCATCATGCGACCGAAATCGTTGCCGACGGGGGAGGTTTCGGCCTCGAGGAGCCACTGCGCTTACGCGGTAGCGCAGTGAGTGGCATTCTCAACGGCATCGATACGACGACATGGAATCCGGCGACCGACCCGCACCTGCCAGCGGCATTCTCGTCGGGCGATCTGTCAGGCAAGGAGACCTGCCGCGACGCGCTTCGGACGCGGCTTGGACTCGTCAACGACTTTTCGTTGCTCGCCGTTGTCGTCACCCGACTTACCGATCAAAAAGGCATCGATCTGCTCCTGCCATCAATTGATCTACTCGAAGAACTCGGCATGCAACTCGCGATACTCGGCTCCGGTGACCGAATGCTTTCGCAACGTCTCGCGGCGCTCGCCGCCACTCATGAACGTTTCGCCTTCGTCGACGGCTACGACGAGCAACTCGCACACCTTATGTTCGCCGGAGGCGACCTATTCCTCATGCCGAGTCGCTTCGAACCATGCGGACTCACACAAATGCAAGCGATGCGATATGGAACCATTCCGGTCGTCACTGGCGTCGGCGGCCTCGTCGACACCGTGACCGATCTCGACTCGCATCCTCGAACTGGTCGCGGCATCGTCGCCTTGGCAGTGACCGAGACAGCGCTCGTCTCGGCGTTACACCGCGCATCACGACGGTTTGGGCAACGCAAGCTCGCCACAATTCGCAAACGGTTGATGGCAATTGACTGGTCATGGGACGCGCCGGCCCAGGACTACATCGCGCTGTACGAACGCCTCTCCAACAACTGAAGGCGCTGTGGCGGTACCATCTCATTCGATGGCGCATGAACCAAAGGTTCTCGTGATGGTCCTCGCCGGTGGCGAGGGTAAACGACTGCTTCCGTTGACGAACGACCGAGCGAAACCCGCAGTGCCCTTTGGTGGTACCTACCGCATCATCGACTTCGCGTTGTCCAACTTCGCGAACGCGCGCTACCTCAAGATCGTTGTGCTCACCCAATACAAGAGCCACAGTCTTGATCGCCACATTTCACAAACCTGGCGGTTCTCTACGCTGCTCGAAAATTATGTGACCCCTGTACCGGCGCAAATGCGTCGCGGCCCACAATGGTTCCAAGGGTCAGCAGACGCGATCTACCAGAACCTCAACCTCATCTACGACGAACGCCCCGACATCGTCGCGGTCTTCGGCGCCGACCACATCTACCGCATGGACCCGCGTCAGATGGTTGACCAGCACATCGAAACCGGTGCCGGCGTGACCGTCGCCGCAATTCCGGTTGCACGTTCGGAAGCATCGCAATTTGGCGTCATCGAAGCCGACGTGTCGGGTCGCATCCTTGACTTCCACGAGAAATCTCAAAACCCACCGACAATGCCAGGTGACGAGAGGCGGTGCCTAGCGAGCATGGGCAACTACGTATTCGACACACAAACCCTTATCGACATCGTCACGCCAAATGAAGATCTACCGCTCACCGACATGGGTGGTGACGTCATTCCAGCGCTCACTCGCCAAGGCGTTGCGCATGTGTACGACTTCAGCACGAATGTGGTGCCAGGTCAGGACGAACGAGAGCGAGGCTACTGGCGTGATGTCGGAACGCTTGATGCGTACTACGACGCCAATATGGATCTCATCGCTCCGGTGCCGGTGTTCAACCTTTACAACCAGCAATGGCCGGTGTACACCTACCGCAAGGCGCTCCCTCCAGCGAAGGTGTCACGAGGCGGAGGAGGCGAGCCATCATTCGTCGACGGCAGCCTGCTCTGCCAAGGCTCGGTCATTTCGGGGGCGCATGTTGAGCGGTCAATCGTCTCACCGAGCGTGTTCATCGACCATGATGCGCACGTCACCGACTCGATTCTCAACGAGGGCGTGCATGTCGGAGTTGGTGCACGACTCAACAAATGCATCATCGATAAGAACGTCGTCATACCGCCATTCGAGCGGATCGGATTCGACCACGACGCCGACCGCGAGCGATATCACGTGAGCGACAACGGCATCGTCGTTATCGAAAAAGAACGTCGATTCGGCTGAGCGCGATCACCGCCCGCGCAGCGAATGCGACGGGGGAGCGACATCAGAAAACTTGTCAGCGACGCGCAACATGACGAAGGCGCCGAGCGCCACGACGGCAGCGGTCACCATCCACATTGTTTGATAGCCATACGACTCGATGAGCGCACCGGCGGTGAGCGGAGCGGCGAACACTCCGAGATACACACCGGTGTGTGTGATTCCAGTGGCGGTGCCTGCATTGCCCTCGTTTGCTCGAACAATCCCAAAGTTTGTGAACACCGGCCACACCCAACCGCCGGCAAAAGCGATCACCGTTGCGACGATATGCGCTGGTGCGCTTCTGCTCGACAATGCGAGCATGCCGACCGCTCCAGCGCATGCCATCCATCCGGCAATACGAAATGGACGAGCCTTCAAACGATCGAGTTTGAACCCCCACAACACCCTGAACGAGATGCCGAGTGCAGCGCCGACCGACAACATGATCCCAGCGGCACCTTTACCGAGACCGGCATTCACGCCCGATTCGACGACCCAGGCGTTGAGCGCACCCGCACCAAATGACAACAGTCCACTCGCAATCCCTGCTCCGATGAGTGCCGGCATGGGCGACACGAGTGGTCCGCGCGGTGTAGAGATCGTCTGGCGTGGCGCGATCGTGGCGCGAACCCCAACTGCGGTGATGAGCGCGACACCTGTTGCGCCGACGAATGCCCATCGCCAGCCGAAAGTCAACGCAATGACAGGAACCGCGAGGCCGCTCAACATCGACGCGGCAGGCATGCCTGACTGCTTGACTGCGATTGCCAACCCGAGTCGAGGCAGTCCGGCTTGCGCAAGCGCAAGGTTGACCGCAGTTTGGGCGCCAGCGTTACAGAATCCTGCGACTGCGAGCAGCGAGACAAGTGTGAGAAATCGGTCAGCGAAAATGGCGATCGTCAGGTCAAC
>JALRBS010000027.1 GCA_023262325.1 Ilumatobacteraceae bacterium
GCTGGTTGTCGATACGACGGCTGTCGTGCCGTTCCGAACCGATGACATACAGGCCACCGAGTTCACGAACCTTTGCTCCCTCCTCGGAGCACTCAGCGCGAAAACGTGCAAGATGCTTCGCAAAACTCGTTTTGGCCGCAACACGCTCTTCCTTGAAGTCGTCCGGCATGTTCTCAAGCGGTTGCGGCAGCGCATATTCATCGACGAGAACCCCAGCATCGAAGCCTTCCTTCAGCACTTCGCGACGGGCGAGCAACTCAGGGTTGCCACCGAGAAGAATGTCGACGCCACGTCCGGCCATGTTCGTCGCCACAGTGATCGAACCAAGTCGACCCGCCTGCGCCACGATCTCCGCTTCACGGGTGTGTTGCTTTGCGTTAAGCACCTCGTGGGGAATGCCACGATCACGCATCATTCGCGACAGCAACTCGCTCTTCTCAACCGACACCGTGCCAACGAGAACTGGTTGACCCACTTCGTGCCGCTCGACAATGTCATCGATCACCGCTTGAAACTTGCCAACCTCGCTCTTGAAAATGAGATCGGCTTGATCAGCACGCGCAATGTCGCGATTCGTCGGAATAGGAACGACACCAAGCCCGTAGGTGTTCATCAGCTCAGCGGCCTCGGTTGAGGCAGTACCAGTCATTCCAGCGAGCTTGTCGTACATACGGAAATAGTTCTGGAGCGTGACTGTTGCGAGGGTCTGATTCTCCTCTTTAATCTTCACGCCCTCTTTGGCTTCAACCGCTTGGTGAATGCCTTCAGACCAACGTCGCCCCTCAAGGATGCGCCCAGTGAACTCATCAACGATCTTCACTTCGCCGCCTTGGACGATGTAGTCCTTGTCGCGTCGGTATAACTCCTTCGCCTTCAGCGCAACAGTGAACTGGTGGACGAGATTGGCCTGAACGTCGTCGTAAAGATTGTCGACACCGAGTGCGTGCTCAACCTTCTCGATACCTGGTTCGAGTGGCACGACGACGCGCTTGTCTTCCTCGACTTCGTAGTCAACATCTCGCGCCAGGGTTCGGACAATGGATGCAAAGCGGTAATACAACTTCGCGGCATCGCCAACACGACCTGAAATGATAAGCGGCGTTCGCGCCTCGTCGATAAGAATTGAGTCGACCTCGTCGACAATGCAGAAGTTGTGTCGCCGTTGCACCTTGTCCTCGAGCCGACCAGCCATGTTGTCGCGCAAGTAGTCAAATCCGAATTCATTATTCGTGCCATACGTGATGTCGCAGCCGTAACTCGCGCGCTTCTCATTCGGGGACGTCTGAAATCCGGGGATGACGAGACCGACCGACAGCCCGAGCCAGCGGTGTAACTGGCCCATCCATTCAGCGTCGCGGCGGGCGAGGTAGTCGTTCACTGTGACAAGGTGCACTCCCTTGCTGGACAGACCGTTGAGATATGCAGGCAAGGTGGAGACAAGCGTCTTGCCTTCGCCTGTTTTCATTTCTGCGACCCAGCCAAAGTGGAGCGCGGCCCCACCCATCAACTGGACGTCGTAGTGCCGCTGGCCGAGGACGCGCACGGCTCCTTCACGGGCAACTGCGAAGGCCTCGACGAGGAGATCGTCGAGTGTCTCCCCTCGGTCAAGGCGCTCGCGAAACTCGACCGTTTTGTGGCGCAAGTCGCCATCAGACAGGGCGGCAAATTCATCGCCGAAGGATCCGATATCGGGAACGATGCCCTCAAGGGCTTTGAGTTTCTTCCCTTCGCCGGCGCGAAGAACGCGATCTAGAACTCCCATGCTCGAAAGAGCCTACCGGCGAGGCTTGTCAGGCTGCCGTCGACAATGCAGCAAACACCGGTTCGACACAGCCTCCCTCGAATCGCCGTGATCGAGGTGTTTCAGCAACAGCTGCACACCGCACGTGTTCCACACCAGCGGTGCGCAATGCGCCGCTTGCCGCTGCCAAGGTCGCTCCCGTTGTTATGACATCGTCGATGAGCAGCACCTTTCGCCATTTCGTTGCTGACGCTCGGAACGCGGGTGCTCGCAACCGTTCGGACCGGGTCAACGATTTTTGCTCATCGCCCTCGACACGCTCCAGCAATGACCGGACAGGCAACCCAAGTTGTGCCGCAACCGTTCGTGCGATGATCTCGCTCTGGTCGAACCCTCGCCGTTTCGCGCGCGCCTGAGTGGTCGGCGCCCAAGTAACGACATCAATGTCTACTCCTGGTTGGATGCCGTCTCGAATCAAATCTCGGGCGAGCATTCCGCCGAGAAGACCCGCAGCACCGCGCGCATTTCGATACTTCAACCCGATGATGAGTCGGCGAACAACACCCTCATAACTGACTGCACTACGGATCCGTCCATCGGCGGGACTAGCACGATGTTGCCGATGAGCAGTGACGAGATCAAGGCGACACTGCACGCACACTGCAGCGCCACGGCTACGACAGCCGGCACACTCTGCGGGGAGAATGGCGTCAGCGCACGAAGTAATGACGTTGCGCAACGCAACGATGAGCTGTTGTTCGATGGTCACACCCTCATCGTGACGAAGGGGTGTGACGGTCTGTCGACTTAGTACCGGTAGTGATCGGCTTTAAACGGTCCCGATGGTTCCACACCGAGATACTCGGCCTGTTCGTCGGTGAGTTTCGTCAAGCGAACACCGAGCGCCTCGAGGTGGAAACCCGCCACCCGCTCATCGAGATGCTTTGGCAACACGTGCACGCCGAGCGGATAACGGTCTGGGTAGTTGAACAACTCGATCTGCGCGAGCACCTGATTTGAGAACGAGCAACTCATGACGAAGCTCGGGTGACCTGTTGCGCACCCAAGGTTCACGAGTCGACCCTCTGCGAGCACGATGACCTGATGGCCATCTTCGAAACGCCACACATCAGTGCCTGGCTTGAGTTCGTCGCGCACCGCTCCTGAACGAGCGAGACCTGCCATGTCGATTTCGTTGTCAAAGTGGCCGA
>JALRBS010000041.1 GCA_023262325.1 Ilumatobacteraceae bacterium
CTTGGTCGTTACTCAACCCATCAGGCAAATCATATTGCTGTCCTTGGTATTCATAAATTGGCATAACTCACATACTCCTGTAGGGGGTCTGACTGTCCGGGCGCCGAAAGACCGGCGGTTCACTCGAAGTTAATAAAACGCCCGGCCGCCCCTGGCAAGGGTCGAACGAAACTAATTTGCGTAATTGAAGGAAGAAAAAAGGCCGGCCTCAAACCGTCGTCAACCAGTGATGGTAGTTGGGGTCCTTTCCCCGCACGATATCGAAAAACTTTTTCTGCACGAAGTCGGTGGTTTCCCCTTTGCCGCCGTTGCCTGGGTAGCTCAGTCGGTAGAGCAACGCACTCGTAATGCGTAGGTCGTGAGTTCGATTCTCATCCCAGGCTCTCATCACAACGCTGGTGTCGAGGTGTAATGAATGACGCGGCATTCCCATCACAACTTGCGGAGAGATGCGTGCACGGTTTTGACAGGTCAGCAAGGATTGTCGTGTGGGTGAGGTGAACAACTACCAGTCGACCCGACTCGGCGAGGTTCGCGAGCGAGCGCTCGTGTGGGCGCGGGTACTCGAGTACTTGTCGCCGTGGATCGATTCAGAATCTCCGGTCGTTGAAATTGGTTCGGGTACCGGTGACATCATTGGACAGGTCAATGCGTCCGAGCGGATTGCAATCGACTCAGACCCTCAGGCCGCTTCGTTGCATCTCGAAGGGGTCCGTGGCGAACTCGCCGATGCACGAAATCTGCCGATGCTTTCCGACGCGTCCATCGGCACGGTGATCGCAAGCAATGTGATCGAACACTTAAGCCCTGATGATGCGGTCGTCTGCGTCAACGAGTGCGCCCGCATCGTGCGTCCGGGTGGACACCTCATCGTTATTCAGCCGAACTTCCGGCTCTGCGCCGATCACTATTTCGATGACTACACGCACCGATCAGTCTTCACCGATGTCTCGATGTCAGACCTGCTGAAGGTGTCGGGGTTCGACGTTGCGCGCTGCGAACCAAGATTTCTTCCTCTGACGCTGAAGTCGAGACTTCGTCACGGCTATCGCCTCGTGCCGCTCTACTTGCGCAGCCCGGTCCGACCGCTCGCCGGTCAGATGCTCGTTATTGGCCGTCGCCGATAGTTGCGCCGTCGCGAGGCAAGAAAATTCGCCAGTCGTTGAGATCGACTACTTCGTAGTTGTCTCGAGGCATCCGAAGTAACGCCTCCGGTGGTTCACCCAAAAATACGAGGGCAAGCTGTTCTGGTGGAGCCGACTCAACGAGTCGTTGCGTGTCCGCCAGCAACACCGTGCTCGGATGTCCCGAAACCGCGACTCGTATGCGTTGTTGCGAGATGTACTCCGCAGGGAGTACCGCCCAGTAGTAACCAGCGAGTCGATCGAACCCAGCCGACTCAACGATCGTGACAAGTTCCTTCGCCTGCGCTGTCGGCTCCGTGACGTCGTAGTTGATTCCTCGGAACGACCACGGGAGCACGACGGTCGCCATCCACAGCGCCAACACGATGACACTTCGTGTGGTGAAACTGGTCGTGGTGTGCTGGCGGCTCGCCGCACCAACCGCGAGGGCAATGGGCACAACGAACACAATTCCGTACCGTCCGTCGTCGGTGAAACTTGCGTTATTGAGTAGCGCCATGAGCGGTAAACCTGCGACAAGCGGAGCGACGACGACGGCCGCAACCGGTCGATCAATCGTGACGAGTGTGCGAACACCGCGAACGACCATTCCGAGAGCGATCAACAGGGCGACGACGCCGACAACTCCCGGAAGAATCCACACATTTCCGTAGGTACGAATGCCGAAGAGTCGCGGAACGAGTTCGGTGAGCAGACCCACGAATCGCGCCGAGATTGATTCGGCAGAATCGGTTGGCTGCTCAAACGATGGCCACCCGTTTTTGAGGTTCCACGCAAGCAGGATCGACGACCCGACAATGCCACCAACTGCGGCCGGAATCCACCATTGGCGCACCGATCGAAGATGCACGATCGAAACGACAACACCAACAGGCACAGCAACCACAAGAAACACCGGGTGGACCCACATCAACGCCCCAGCTGCGAGACCAATGACGAAGCTGTCGAAAACTCTCGGGGCAGTTGCCCGGTGAGCCACCGATCGCAACGCAACAACGCTCATCAATGCGAACACTGCAAGCCCGCTCGCATAACCCTCATAGGCACGAAACGAAATGACAAGCAACGCCCCCATCGGCAACCAGGCAACGCCGCCAGCAACGAATGCGGGACCTCGCCCGAACACGCAACGTGCGCCGATTGCGAGAATGAGTCCGGTTGCGCACCACAACACAACTGAAACCATCTTCAACCCGACAACCGACATACCGAAGAGGCTCATGATCGGCACGAACAGGTAACTCTCAATCGGTGCGGTATACCCAATTGCCGAAATCATCACCGGCAAATAGCCGTCGCGAATTTCTGCTGACAGCAATCCGGTGAACGCCTCATCGGCAAGCAAGTCTCCACGGTCGCTCCCCAAGACGCGTACACGAAGCAGGAGACCAATAATGAGCACGACAACCGCGACAACCGCAATCAATTGAGGGCGTAGGCCGCCCCTATCGACATCGCTCGACCGAGGCTCCGCTTTCATCGCCGTATTCGATGACTCTGTGTTCACCCGCCATCACACCTTTGCTCATCACCACCGGCACCTTTGACGACCGATGACTGAGCAACCTTGCCACATTCACGACGCCCACCTCATTTCATGCACCCTTCAACGTGATGGTGGCATGTCGACACCGGCGTGCAATACGCCGAGCCCACTAGGGCAGGTAAGTTTGCGCGGTGCCATCCGAACCATCTGCGGCCATCGACCGCTCCAGCCCCGTGTACGTTGCGGGACACAGTGGTCTTGTCGGTTCGGCGATCACGCGCCTGTTGGAGCAAGAAGGATTCACCAACATTCTCACTGCAACACGCAGTGAACTCGATCTACGACATCAAGATGAGGTGAGCGAGTGGTTCGAGGCTCATCGACCGCGTTACGTGTTTCTTGTCGCCGGAACGGTTGGCGGCATCGTTGCGAATAGCACGCGGCCAGCCGAATTCATCTACGACAACATGAT
>JALRBS010000095.1 GCA_023262325.1 Ilumatobacteraceae bacterium
TACTACAATTAAGCATTGGCCAGATCCTGGAGAAGTTCATCTTCGCAATTTTCAGGAACCACAGCATCAACTCGGGGCTGGCTCCCAACTCACCCACGACTGATACGTCTGAAGAACCACATGCATTTAAAGGAACTACTCGATCGTCGACTTGATCGTGACGACGCAACGGTCAAAGTGATGACAGTCCACAAAGCAAAAGGCCTCGAGTTCCCGATCGTGTTGTGCCCTGGGCTGTGGAGCGCACCAGGCGGTCGCTCCTCCCTACGCCATGCGCACGATGACGATGAAGGGCGGCGAACCTTCAACACAGTCTGGGTGACGGGTTTGACCGAGTACGCAGCCGTCAACGAGGTGAGGACGGCGGCTGTCGAAGAGGAGCGCGGTGAGGATCGCCGGGCGTTGTATGTTGCGTGCACCCGCGCCGTACATCGGCTCGTTGTCTGGGAAGTTCCAGATCACCGGCACGGCACGCAACCCCTTCGCGAGTTGCTCGGCGAGACATGCGGAACCGATGTTGACAATGTTGCCTCCCGATCCAACGGCACGATGAGTGTCGTCCATGTCGTCGAACAACCGGCGGTGCAGACGTTGCAGCACGACATACCAACGCAGGGCGAGATTGCGTCGGCGGTCTTCGAGGGTGAACTCGCAGCGAACTGGAAGGTGTGGTCATTCTCGGGTATTCAACGTGCGGTGAACGAAGGCGATCACTCGCACGAGTTAACCGATCCCGTGCCAACACCAGCGGGAGGATTTGACGAACCGAGTGAGCATGCAGAAGGCGAAACACGCGCACTCAGTCCCCTCAACTCGTCATTGAGCGAGATCCCAGGTTCAGCCGCGTTCGGCTCTCTCGTCCACGGCGTGCTTGAGACGGTTGACTTCGCATCGGAGAACGTACGAGACGACCTCGAAGTTGCCTGCACAGAGGCACTTCAGTACCGCCCGATGAACGTGAACCCCACAACGCTCGCGCTCGGCCTTTCCGATGCACTCCATGCTCCAATCGGTGGTCCATTTGGTGCAAGACGGCTTGTCGATATTCCACAAAGCGATCGACTCAACGAACTTGAATTCCACATGCCGCTCGTTCGCATGTCAACGAACGAACTCGCAGCACGCGTCAGAGACGCACTACCCAACGATGATCCGATGCGCCCATGGTTTGCAAACGCTGCGGATGGCATGCTCAACATCGACATCGAGGGCATGCTCACCGGTTCGATCGACCTCGTCGCGCGAGTCGATGGTCGATATTTCATCGCGGACTACAAAACCAACCGAATTTCTGCCGACGCCGAATTTACGCAAGAGGAACTCATCAGCGAGATGTTCCGCCATGGATATCCGTTACAGGCCTTGATTTACCTTGTCGCCCTTCGTCGTTTTCTGCGATATCGACTTGGTGGTCATCGTGATCTCGACGAACTGATCGCTGGCGCCGCATATTTCTTCGTTCGCGGAATGGACCCACATCAGTCGACGACCGACACGCGCGGTGTGATGTGGTGGACGCCGCCCTCGTCGGCGATCGCGAGTCTCGATCGCATGTTCGAAGTTGAGGCGTTGCGATGACCGCCCGCCTCAACGATCGTCGTCCACTGCACGAACGCCTTTCATCGTGGGTTGCGGCAGGTGTGCTCACCGAGGCTGATACGCACATTGCCGCGGCATGCGCGCAACTGTCAGGTGAATCGGATGACGATGTCCTCCTTGCCATTGCGTTGGCAATACGGGCACCCCGCTCGGGGCATGTCGCACTTGACCTTGCTCGCGTTCGCGACCAGGTCCACGAAGCGCTCGAACTGATTGACGAGTCGACGGCAGATCTCGCGGCAACCTTGGCGTGGCCAGCGGACGTAGCGAAGTGGCTCGATGCGGTAGCGAACAGCCCAGTAGCGAACACGCCGAATTCTCCGCTTGTCGTTGACGCCGGACTCGTCTACCTGCGCCGATTCCACCGGCATGAAGTTCGTGTTGCCGAACAACTCGTCCAACGAGCGTCAGGCGCAGCCAAAATTGACGCCCGACTCGACCTCATTGCATCAATGATGCAGCTGAATCCCGGTCAGACGGGAGCCTTGACGGTTTGCTTGTCGGGCCAGCTCGGTGTGCTCACGGGAGGACCTGGCACGGGGAAGACGCGAACCGTTGCCGCATTGCTCACTGCACTCCTTGACGCCTCGGGTGCCCCACTCAGAGCCGCTCTTGTTGCGCCAACTGGCAAGGCCGCAGCACGAATGGGGGAGAGCATCGCAGAATCGGCTGCACTTCTCGCCTCGTCATCCGACGAAACATTCGTGCGAGCAGCGAACGACATCATGAAGATGTCTCCCACCACCGTGCATCGGTTACTCGGTATTCGAGCGGATCGTTCTGGCGCCACGTATGACTCGAGGAGGCCCCTCCCGTATGACGTAGTGATTGTCGATGAAGCATCCATGCTGTCGCTTCCGCTCATGGACATGCTGCTCGATGCGCTAGCGCCCACCAGTCGACTCATTCTTGTCGGCGACGCCGGACAGCTGGCGAGCGTTGACGCGGGGTCGGCCCTCGGCGACATCGCCCGTGTAGAAGGCGTCGTTGCAACTCGCGTCGCCGAACTCGTCGAGAACCGACGGTTCACCGAAGGCGGTCGACTCGCAGCGTTCGCCGATGCAATTCGTTGTGGAGATCACGTCGCTGCGGTGGAGGTACTCAGCGACAACGGAACGAAGAACGATGGCGAGGCTTCACTCAATCGAGTTGACACGGCGTCAGCGATCGCCGACGTTATTGCGGCACACGCAACCGCGGTGGTCGAGTCGGCTCGAGTCGGTGCGGTCGATCCGGCGCTCAAGTTGCTCGGCGAACTTCGTGTGCTGTGCGCACATCGCCACGGCCCGAATGGAGCCTCAACCTGGAATCATCGAGTTGAACAACACATCGGGCAGGCGGGGTACATGTCATACGGCATGTATCCGGGCCGACCGGTCATGGTGACCCGAAACGATCGAACACAGGGCCTCTTCAATGGGGATGTCGGCGTGATCGTCCGAACCGATGGTGAGATGCGCGTTGCATTTTCATCGAATGGCGAACAACGGCTCGTGGCGGCGGCGCAGATCGAGTCGCTCGAGACCGTCCACGCGATGACGATTCACAAAAGCCAGGGCTCCGAATTCGACCATGTCATCGTCGTGTTGCCCTCCGCTGATTCGCGTCTCGCCACGAGAGAACTGCTGTACACGGCGGTGACGCGTGCTCGCCGCAGCGTGACCATCGTTGGCGGTGCCGATGTGATTTCGGCAGCCATCAAACGGACGGAGCGTCGCACGAGCGCGCTCTCACACCGCCTGAGTTCGCGCTAGCCGCGGCGCGCGGGCGCACCACAGGCTCACCGGCGCCACATGGTTCCTGTCGCACTACCCACGCGGCGTTCTCGGAAGACCGAGCAGTCGCTCGCCGATGAGATCACGTTGCACTTCGCTGGTACCACCGGCGACTCTCATTCCGGGCGCATAGAGAAACGCTTCAGTCGCATCATTTTCGACCATGCCATTCGCGCCTTCAGCGTCGATGAGATGTCGCGTCAGCGATGTCTCAAATTCGGTGAGTGCAAGTTTCGACAACGGGCCAAGAGTTGGGTTGGTTCCGCTTCGGTCGAGCATGAACCGCAAAGCCCGTCCTCGATCAAGTAGTCCGGCTGCATTGCGCGATAACGATGAAAGTCGACGGTCAAGCCGAACTGATGCTGCGCCTACTGCGGCACGTTCGTCTGCAAGAACGCTCGTCGCAACCTGCCATCCGCCGTTGAGTTCACCAACGAGCCCATCTGCTGGCACGAACGCTCCATCGAGAAA
>JALRBS010000159.1 GCA_023262325.1 Ilumatobacteraceae bacterium
CGCAACATCGCGGCGAAGAGCGCCGTCGGCGTGGCCCGCTTCTCGCCGGACGTTTACGGCGGCCCCGCGATCATCTTCCCCGCGACCGACACGAGCGGCGAGATCACGGGCATTCAGGCATTCGAGCCGGTCCTCGTCGAGGGCAAGGCGCTGCAGATTCACCCGCTCGTGTGCACGGCGTTTAACGCTGACTTCGACGGTGACCAGATGGCTATTCACGTCCCGCTGTCCGCAGAAGCGCAGGCTGAGGCTCGCGTGCTCATGCTCAGCGCGAACAACATCCTGTCGCCGCAGTCGGGCCGTCCAATCGTGACCCCAACCCAAGACATGGTCATCGGTGCGTTCTATCTCACCGAACATGTTGAAGGTGCTGCTGGTGAGGGTCGCGTCTTCCGTCACACGTGGGAAGCGATTAAGGCATACGAAACAGGCTCGCTGTCGCTGCACGCAGAGATCGAAGTTCGACCTTCGGGCGGAGAGAAGTTCCGCTCGACGCTCGGACGCGTGTTGTTCGAAGAGGCCTTGCCCGCGGACTTCACCGCACGGTTCGGACACATCAATGGCGTGCTGCGTAAGCGCGAACTTGGCATCATCGTCGAGCAGTTGTCCGATAACTATTCGAACGCAGAGGTTGCAGCCGCGCTCGATGCGATCAAGAACATCTCGTACCGCTATGCGTCGCAGAGTGGACTGACGGTGTCAATCGATGACGTTCGCACTCCAGCGACGAAGAAGGCGATTCTCGAAGACCACGAAGCGCAAGCGGAGAAGGTCGAGCAGCAGTTCCGCCGCGGCATCATCACCGACGGTGAGCGTCGTCAGCAGGAGGTCCGCATTTGGACCGATGCAACGAACGCGGTCACGCGCGACATGGAAAAGGAATTCAAGGCTCAGCGATTCAACCCGATCGACATGATGGTCGGCTCGGGTGCACGCGGCAACATGACGCAGATGCGTCAGATTGCCGCCATGCGTGGCCTCGTGGCCAACCCTCGTGGTGACATGATTCCTCGACCGATCAAGTCGAACTTCCGTGAAGGACTCGAGACCCTCGAGTACTTCATCGCAACGCCGGGAGCCCGCAAGGGTCTTGTCGACACTGCGCTTCGTACCGCTGACTCGGGTTATCTCACCCGTCGTCTCGTCGACGTCGCACAGGAACTCATCATTCGTGAAGAGGACTGCGGATCGACCCTCGGCGTGTGGGTGGAGAACGTTGCCCCAGACACCGCGAACACACGTTCCTACCTCGAGACGAAACTTTTCGGTCGAGCACTGCTCAGTGACGTTGAACTCGCGGCACCGATGGCCGATGGTCGCAAGGTGCTTGAGCGCAACACGATCGTTGGCGATCTCGAGATGGCAGCCCTTCGCGACGACGCTGGAGTGAGCCGTGTGCGAGTGCGCTCGGTCCTCACCTGTGACGCAGAACTCGGCGTATGCGCGCTGTGCTACGGCCGGTCGCTGTCGACAGGAAAGGTCATCGAACTCGGTGAGGCTGTCGGTGTTATCGCAGCCCAATCAATTGGTGAGCCTGGTACTCACGGTAGACGTTGAACAAGACCAACATCCAGATAACGCAGCCGCCGATAATCACCCAGCTCAGATCACCATAGCCTGAAGCAATCGCCGTCCATTGGGTCAGGACAAGAATGAGCAGGGAGCCGAAAATCTTGAAGATTCGGTAGCCGAACATGTCTATCCAGGCCTTGGCCCGGTACATGATCACGGGGTCGACCGGGATATAAAGCAGCTCCTTGGAAGCCCGGTTGATGGAATAGGACAGGCCGCGGTCACTGATCTTCATGGTCGCAGCCGGCCAGAGTGTCGGCTGCAGGACAAACCCGTACGAGGTCGTGGCCAGTGCCAGCGGCTGTACCAGCAGGCCGGC
>JALRBS010000188.1 GCA_023262325.1 Ilumatobacteraceae bacterium
CCGCTTCTGTTGCCGGGCTGCGGTGGATCGGCCCCGTGCGCCATTTCTGGTCACGATGTCTCTTCACTCACCTGAATCAGGCGGCGAGAGCGAACTGCTCATCGGCAATTCTTGTGGTTGCCCCGTTTTTCGAGTCTGAGCAACTCGGGTCGCAAATTCGCCCAAGCGATACTGACGTCGAAACCGGTCAGCCCCGTTGAACGCTCCGTTCAAGCGCGAACTCGAACGGCTATGTCCTATTCAGTGTACTTGTTTGCCGTGACAATGTGGATTGGGCTACTTGAGCCGTAAGGTCGTGAGATGGCTGCGATTCGTGTGGCGTCACCCGATGCGCTCTACCAACTTGCGACAACGGGGTGGCGGGCCTTTTCGAGCGACCCGGTGATGCGTTGGTTCTTTCCAGATGACGACGACTACAACGCGAACGGTCAGGTCGTCTTTCGGAGGGTGTTGCGCCGCGGACTTGCCCTCAACACCGTGTGGACCACCGACGACGCCGTCGCCTTCGCTCGGTGGACGCCGCCTGGTCGACCCGAGCCCGAGGTTGACGATGAGCCCCGAACTGATCCGGCGTGGAGGGTGAGTCGTTTTCTTGCGTTTCGCGCCAACTCCGAGGCAAATACTCCGCCCGAACCGCACTGGTACCTCAACATGATCGCAACGCACCCCGACTGGCAACGGCGGGGCCTCGGCGCCGAACTGATGACGCAGGTCTTTGACATTGCCGGCGCAGCAGGACTCGGCTGCTACCTCGAAACTGAAAGCGAAGAGAACGTCGCGTACTATCGGCGTCACGGATTCGAGGTGCGAACCGAATGGGACCTCGCCACCGACGATGAACACGATCGGTCGCAGGGACCTCACCAGTGGGGAATGTGGCGGTCGCCGCGCTGAGAGCGCGCTCGTCGGACGTCGACTTATTTCGAGTATTTGTTTCGCCGACCAAGTTCTCGTTCGATGTCGCGCTTCGCGTCTTTTTCAGCGATCGCCTGACGTTTATCGGCCTTCGTTCGACCCTTGCCGATGCCGAGTTCGACCTTGACACGCCCCTCACGGAAATACATCGACAACGGCACAAGCGCTACGCGCTCACGGTCGATGCGATCCGACAGTCGTTTGATCTCCGCACGGTGCATGAGCAACTTTCGTGACCGATCTTGCTCGTGAGCACCAAAACCATTCGCAAACCCGTAGGGAGCAATATTCACGCCCTCAAGCCACAGCTCGCCATCCCGAATACGCGCGTAGCCATCGGCAAGTTGCACTTGGGCCTCGCGCAAACTTTTGACTTCGCTTCCGAGCAGCACAATTCCCGCCTCGACCGTGTCCAAAATGGCGTAGTCGTGGCGTGCACGGCGATTACTCGCAATGAGCTTCGTGCCTGGCGGAGCCATAGTGCTCTGAGGCTATCGACGTTGTGATGCACGGTCGGTTGGGTCGAACCTCGATGACCCGCCGCCGCCCTACGATCTCATCTGTGACCGGCAGGCAAGCAGGGGAGCGCTACATTCCGGCACTCGACGGATTACGAGCATGCGCCGTGATCGGAGTGCTCGCATTTCACGATGGACGGCTGAGCGGCGGGTTCCTTGGCGTCGACCTGTTCTTTGCGTTGTCCGGCTTTCTCGTCACCTCGCTGCTCCTTGAGGAATATGAGCAGCACGGGTCGATCAATCTTCCTGCGTTTTGGGGTCGACGTTTCCGTCGCCTCTTACCTGCTGCGCTGCTTGTACTCGTAACCACTGTGGTGTTCTTTCGCGCGATCCTCGACCCGAGTGAATGGATCACCGCTCGTATCGATGCCCCATGGGCACAGTGGTACGTCGCAAACTGGCACTTCGTCACCACGGGAGACGGCTATTGGGACTCGTTCGCAGCGCCATCAGCATTCGCCCATCTCTGGAGCCTTGCAATCGAGGAGCAGTTCTACTTGCTGTGGCCGATCGTCGTCGTTCTCGTGGTGAAGCGGTGGGGGACGAGTTCCGTTGTGCCGCTGTCGGGCGTCCTCGCCGCGTGCTCGTGTGCGCTGATGCTTGCGATCTTTGATGGCGGTGATCCAACCCGTGTGTATATGGGCACCGATACTCGGGCGTTCTCGCTTCTCGTTGGTGCGATGTTTGCCGCTCCTCGCGCCCGCGTCGCGGCGCGAACCTTTGTGGACCGTCGCCGTAGAGTCTCGAACCTCATTTTTGTTGCGCTTCTCGGCGTGGTCGTTGGGATGTGGCTCGGAGCGTCCGGCGATGCCGCATGGCTGTTCCGCGGTGGCCTGCCGTTGCATTCGCTCGTGTCCGCCTCGGTAGTCGCCCTTGCTGCCGCTGGAGTCTCGGTCGGTCGGACGATCTTCGGCCGGTCAGCGCTTGCCTCGATCGGTCGCCTGTCGTACTCGCTGTACCTTTGGCACTGGCCGGTGTTTGTCGTGCTGTCGGCCGATCGGCTTGGCGTCGGCGGCTGGTCGGTCACAATGCTTCGGCTCGCAGTGACAACGGTCATTGCGTTGGTGTCATATGTGTTCGTCGAACAGCCGATACGGCACTCAACAGTTCGATTACGGGAGCATCGTGGTGCTGTAGCGCTTGGTGTCGCCAACCTCAGCCTCATCGCCGTGTGGTTTCTCATACCGGTACCGCAGACAACGAACGCGGTCACGAGCGAGGCGATTCAGTCGGGGCTCGAGCTTTCACGGCCCGCTGACGTCACGACTTCAATTGTCGACGTTGAAGCATCGTTCGGCACGACAACGTCGACGGTGCACTCAAGCGATATCGAGCCAGGACAGTCAACGACGACAACCACGACAACGACGACATCGACGACAGTCCCGCTGTCGAGTCCTCCAGTGACGTCGGTGTTCTGGTACGGCGACTCGATCGCGCAAGGAACATGGCCACCCTTAGGTGCAGCCTTCTCGGCCCTCGGCATCGACGCGCACTCCGGCGCGTACGGAGGCGTTGGACTTGTGACTCGACCTGACTTTGATCACCCGTGGGAAATTCTGCAGACCCACCTCGACACCTATTCGCCAGATCTCCTCATTTTTCAACTGACGATTTGGGATGCCTACGAGTCGTCGGACGATCAAATCGCAGCCTTTGAACACCTTGGGGGACTGCTTGAGGAATACGACCTGAGACTGGCTCTCGTCACAATTCCGGTTCGATCCCCCGAAGAAGCGGACCCTCGTGAGCCGATACTCATTGACAACGCGCGTGACTTCGCGAGTCGACATGCTGATCGAGTCGTCTTGTTCGACCAAAGCGAGGTGCTTGGCACCGTGTATGCGCGCGATCTCGATGGGGACGGTGTTCCGGAGCGCAAATATGACGGCGTGCACCTCTGCCCAACCGGCGCGCTCGCAGTGGCCTTCTGGTTAGTTGATGTACTTCACGAGCGATACGAAGGTATCGGACTGCCAGACCCGGCGGAGTGGGCGTTTGGTGAGTGGCAGAACGACCCTGGATATGACGAGCCGCCAGGAGCATGCGCCGCCGTCGCCGAGTGAAGCGGTGACGCACCGACGTCACGCCGAATAGATCTGCCTGCTGGAGGCGAACCGTCGTTGGCCCGCTGTCACACCCTTTCCGTACGGTCAACGACATGGACAACAGCGACATCTTCAGCAACAACCGAGTTTCAGCGGCTCGGCACCATCACCCCGCTGCGGGCCGTCGATCCACGGGCGGGTCGACAGTTGGACGAACGCCCTCACCGGTTACTCACGGCACGAGCGCGCTGAACCTCACAATGACACCGCGTGATGTCGATGCGGAGGTTCGCCTCATGGGCGCCATCGCGCGACGTCAACCGTTGAACGCAACAGCGATAACCCGAACGATGACCGTGCGTCTTGTCGGCCTACTTTCTGACGGCCAACTGTTCTGGAGAGGGTCAGAAGGCACCTGGGGAGTGATCGATCCGGTGCTCGCGGAACTACTCGGTTGGAATGTCGACATCGCACGCTCAACCCGTGCCGAGGTCCACACTGCGAACCACCTACACACCATCGTCGCCGTTCGACAACTTGTTGCGGTACCAGCCTTGTAGCGTCTCAGTGTGCTGAGAATTACTCGTGATGCGTTTCGTGCAATGACGCATGAAGCGGTTGTCGGCTACCCGCTCGAGGCATGCGGGCTCATCTCGGGACCAGAAATTGGTACAACCTCTGACGTAGCGACACGTTTCCACCGCTGCACGAACGTTGCGGCCTCAGCAAGGATCTACACGCTCGACCCACGCGAACACCTCGCAATCGAGCGTGGCATCGAGCAGCAGGGAGACGAAATTCTTGGTGTCGTGCACAGCCACACGCACTCGGAGCCGTACCCAAGCCCAACAGATGTTGCGCAGGCTCCTGACCCCGCATGGCACTACATCATCATCTCGTTGAAGCGGGCCGCACCCGAAGTGCGTTCCTATCGCATCATCGACGGCACGATTATCGAAGAACCAATCGTCCTTATCGACGATGGCGCCTAATCGCGAACGAACTTCGCTTCAAGTTCGGGCCGCTGACCGGGGAACGCATCACCAGTGGGCCACCCGAGATACACCATGCCAATGATTCTCGTTCCATCCTCGAAGCCACACAGATTGAGCGTTGCCACACCATCGGCGACGGGCGCCGTCGACCAAAATGATGCAAGCCCAATGGCCGTCGCACCGAGCAACATGTTCTGAATGCCCGCGGCAACAGCGTCCCGATTTTCGTCGTGAAAGGTTGGATGCTCATCGGGCGCCGAGCCGATGACCACGACGACAGGCACTCGGAGATATTTGCCCCGAACCTTCGCAATCTTGCCTTCATCTGCCGAACCGCCAGCGATGAGATCATCCGCACACGTCGCGCCGAGACGCTCACGACCGGCTCCGGTGAACACTGCGAATCGCCAGGGCCATGTTCGTTTGTGGTTCGGAGCCCAGATCGCAAGTTCGCATAACTCTCGGATGACCGATTCGGGAACTTCACGGTCACGGTCGACGATCATGTTCGTGCGTCGTTCACGAACAAGTTCGCTTACGACATCGAATCGAACGTCAACGGTGTTCTCATTCACCCGACCAGTCTGCCATTGGATGCACCAACGATTGCAGAGCGGCTGACAAGATCACCTCGTGCATCGCCGGGCAGTACTCGCTGTGATCGCCGCCTCAATGCTCTTTGGCACCACAGGTACAGCACGAGCACTCGGGCCAGACGGCAGCTCAATCTGGATAGTTGGAACGGTGCGCATCATGCTCGGCGCCATCACACTGTGGGCCTGCGCGCCGCGTCTCCCACGCAGGGCAGGTGCGACGCCTCGCAAGATTGCTGTGCCACTTGTCGTCGGCTCAGTCGGCGCCGCGATCTACCAGCCGGCATTCTTTGCTGGCGTTGAACACGCAGGAGTTGCCGTCGGCACAGTGGTTGCGCTCGGCACCGGACCGGTCGCCGCCGGTGCGATTGATGTGCTAATTCGACGGCGCCCTCCATCGAAACGATTCATTGCGGGAACCATCGTCATGATGTGTGGGGTCGGCGCACTCGTGTCATCCCAAAGTTCTGGCAACTCCACCCACACCACCGTCGACCTCGCAGGCATAGGCGCCGCAGTCGCTGCCGGAATTGGCTACGCGCTGTATGCGCAGGCAACGAGCATGCTGATCGACCGCGGCATACACCCAACGAGCGCTCTTGCTGCCCAATTCACCGGAGCGTCAGTTCTGCTGCTCCCGTGCATGATCATCGCAATCATCTTCGGGGCATCGCCCGCAAACATCGCAACAGCATCTGGCGTCTTGATGCTGGCCCATCTCGGCGTGGTCACCGCAGGTGTTGCATACGTGCTGTACGGATGGGGAGTGCGTGTCCTCGGTGCGGCGACCGCCGTGTCGATCACGCTTGTCGAACCACTCACCGCTGGCATTGCGGCGCTCATTGTCCTCAATGAGCAACTCACCGCAACCGGTTGGTTCGGCGCTGTGACCATTCTCGCTGGCCTCTCGATTGTCGTTCGCCGGCAAAGTGCCAGCGAACCCAGCACCGGTGAACGACCCGGCTAACTCGCAGCGCGGTGCGCTCGAGCGGCGAGCACGCCGAGTACAACGAACACCGAACCAGAGATCCATCGACGAATAAAACCAATGGCTCGTCCGCGAAGCAACAGCGCACGGAACGCACTCGTCGCGATCGCCCACGTCGCATCGGTGACACAGCCGATGGCAACGAACACGCACCCCAAGATGAGGACCTGTAACCAGGCGGGACCAGCATTGCGGTCGACGAACTGCGGAAGATACGACAGGAAGAACAACGCAACCTTCGGATTCAACACGTTGACAACGATGCCCTGCACGAACGCCCGGCGATAGGTGAGATGGCTGACGGTGAGCTCCAGCTGGTCTGGTCGCCGAATGAGTGTGAGAACCCCAACCCCGATGAGGTAGATCGCTCCTGCCCACTTGATGACACCGAACGCGGTTGCTGACGTCGCAATGACCGCAGACAAACCGGCCGTCGCCGCAAGTGCATGAGTCAGATTCCCAAGCTCAAGTCCCGCAACCGATGCCAACGCCACCGTCCGTCCATCGGACACCGAACGATTGACGATGTAGAGCACCGCCGGACCCGGAATGATGAGCAAGACGAACGATGCTGCAGCGAACGCAAAGAGGGCAGTCGCCGCTGGCACAAATCCGAACGCTACCTGCAACGATGAACCTATGACCCCTGCAGCAGCGTCAAGCAGCGCACACGAAACCGTCCGGCTCGCTGGCTCCGGAATTCAATTGACCGCTGACGTGTATGGCCCAGATGGCGCGCCTGTTGTACTCCTTCTGCACGGAGGCGGACAGACTCGCCACGCGTGGGGAGGCGCAGGCGGCGTATTCGCAGCAGCGGGGTACCGGGCAATCTCAGTCGATCTCAGAGGGCACAGCGACAGCGACTGGTCGCCAGACGGCGACTACGCACTTCAGAAGTTTGCGGACGACCTCATCACGATCGCTCGTGGCTGCGACGAACCACCTGCGCTTGTCGGAGCGTCGCTCGGTGGCCTCGCATCGATGCTTGCACTCGCCACCGTTGCTCGAGAACGCACCGCTCCACTCGCGACAAGCCTCGTACTCGTCGACGTTGCACCCCGCGTTGAAACCGAAGGTCGAATCCGAATTCAAGAATTCATGCGATCTGGAATGCGCGGGTTTGACACCCTCGATGACGCGGCTGACGCAATTGCTTCGTACAACCCGCATCGTCCGAGACCGAAAGACCCGTCGGGACTCACGAAGAACCTTCGCGAACGAGGCGACGGTCGCTGGTACTGGCATTGGGATCCCCGGTTCATCAGTTCACGCTCCGGAATGGACGGCCAACGTGGCAATGTTGCCCACGAGCAGTTACGTGAGGCGGCCCGCCTCATCAGCATTCCAACGCTGCTCGTGCGCGGACGAATGAGTGACATCGTGAGCGACGAAAGCGTGCGGGAACTTCAAGAACTTGTGCCGCACGCAGAAGTCGTCGACGTTGCCGAAGCCGGGCACATGGTTGCCGGGGACCGTAACGACATCTTCAATCATGCGGTCATCGACTTCGTGAGCCGCGTCATGCCCGTCCGCTAACCAACGCCCCGCTCGCTGGCACACCCCGGATATCGCGCGTATCGACCCGATTGCGAGACCACTGCTCGTCGTTTCGAACTCAGCATCGTCTAGTCGTTGGCGTGCAACGCGTCATTGAGAGCGCCCCACGAGCCGGTTCGTTGTCGAACGACGACTTTGCCTGATTGACCATCGCGCAGGAACATCAGTCCGCTTCGACCTGACAGCGCGACCGCTTTCACAACACCTTCAGGTGTGAGCACCGGCGTGCTCGCCGTGACGTACAAGCCGGCCTCGACCACACAGTCGTCGCCCAGACTGATGCCGATGCCCGAGTTCGCACCGAGTAGGCAGCGCTCGCCGACAGTGATCTGCTCCGTACCGCCACCCGAGAGCGTTCCCATGATCGACGCACCGCCACCGATGTCGCTGCCATCGCCAACGATGACCCCCGCCGAAATTCGACCTTCAACCATTGACGCACCGAGCGTGCCCGCATTGAAATTGCAGAAACCCTCGTGCATCACTGTGGTGCCTTCAGCGAGATGCGCCCCGAGTCGAACACGCGATGCATCGGCAATTCGTACGCCTGACGGCACGACGTAATCGGTCATACGTGGGAACTTGTCAACCCCATGGACGACGACGTAGCCACCCTCGGCCCGCACGCGACGACGCAAGGCATCGATCTCGCTAATTGCGACCGGACCAAGATTCGTCCATGCAACGTTCGTCAACTGTCCGAACACACCATCGAGATTGAGCGATCGGGGAGCGGCGAGCCGGTGCGACAACAGATGCAACCGGAGATACGCATCAGCGACCGATGCCGGCGCTTCGTCAACGTCAATCGTCATACGAATCGGGCGAATCGTGACGTTTCGATGCTCGTCGCGAGTTTCACGCATACTGCCGAGGTCATCGTCGCCGCCTTCACCCCAACCGAGCCAGCCAAAACTTGCATCGAGATCAACGCCCGCCGAATCGGTCGTCACCCAGCCGGCACCCCATGCCATACGAACGGACGATTCCAGCATGTCACCATCGTCTGCCATCACTGATCACCACCTTCGGGTCGCAGCGTCGGGAACAACACCACTTCGCGAATCGAATCCACTCCGGCGATGAGCATCGCGACTCGATCCATCCCAATTCCGAGCCCGCCGGTCGGCGGCATTCCGTATTCGAGCGCCCTCAAATAGTCCTCGTCGACCGTGCCGCGCTCTGCGTCACCGGCCTCTTTCGCCGCTTGTTCCTCTTCGAAACGTGCCCGCTGCTCTCGAGGATCATTGAGCTCGGAGTAGCCGTTGGCGAGTTCGCGTGAATCGACAAATAACTCAAAACGTTCAGTGAGATACGGATCATCTCGGTGCACCCGCGCAAGGGGTGAAATATCCACTGGGTGACCGGTGACGAAGGTCGGACGAACAATGCTCGACTCGCAATGCGCCTCGAAAATTTCTTCGATGATCTTGCCGGGCGCCCAATGCGGAGCGACACTCACACCATTCGAGCGAGCGATGCCCTCAAGCACCTCGCGTGGCATCGACGGGTGCACCTCTGATCCCACTGCGTCGCTCGCAGCGTCAATCATGCGAACTCGTGGCCACGGGTCGGCGAGATCGATGCTGGTTCCGCGAATCTGCAGCACCGTCGTTCCGATCGCGTCCTGAGCGGCCTTCGTAATGAGCCGTTCCGTGATGTCCATCACGTCATTCCAATCAGCGAACGCCTGGTACAGCTCCATCATCGTGAACTCGGGGTTGTGACGAGTTGAGATGCCCTCGTTGCGGAAGATGCGACCAATCTCAAAAACACGCTCCATACCACCAACGATGAGTCGTTTGAGATGCAGCTCCAGCGCAATTCGCAAATAGAGCTGCATATCGAGCGTGTTGTGGTGTGTGACGAACGGGCGCGCGTGAGCGCCGCCGGCCTCAACGTGCAACACCGGGGTCTCGACTTCGATGAATCCCTCATCGGCGAGCGTTCGCCGGAAGCTCGAAATGATTGCGTGACGAATTTCGAAGTGGCGGCGCGCATCTTCATTGACAATGAGATCGGCATAGCGCTGTCGAAAGCGAGTGTCGGTATCCGACAGCCCGTGCCACTTGTCCGGCAGCGGACGGATCGCCTTCGACAGCAACACGCAACTGTCGACCTTCACTGACAACTCGCCCTTTCGAGTTGCCATGATCACACCAGAGACACCAACCCAGTCGCCGAGATCAAGCGCCTTGACGCTCTCGAACCCGTCGTCACCGATGACGGCCTTCGACACGAAGAGCTGAATCTCATCGGATCGATCGCGAATTGTGAGAAAGATGAGTTTGCCCGAATCTCGAGCGAGCATGACGCGTCCTGCAACCGCTACTCGATCATCGGTTTCGGTGCCAGGCTCGATACTCGAGTGGCGCTCACGAATGGTTGCGAGTTCGTCGCTGCGATCGAATCGGTAGGGGTACGGCTCGACGCCACTTGACCGCAGGTCGTCGACACGCTCCATGCGTCGGGCACGTTCGGCGGCAAGCCCACTACCCGAAATTGATGCACCATCGTCCGAAACAGTTTGAGGGTTGGCGCCGTCATCGGGGGTGCTCACCTCATCCATCGTACAGACCGAATGTCCTGACTGCCGGAGGTCACATTGTTGCGAAGCCTGCATCGATGTTGACGATTCGTCGAAAGGTCCGCCGATAGCGTGACATCGTGGCTCTTCGGTTTGTCATCATCGGTGGCGGTCCTGCCGGCAATCAAGCAGCGACCTACGCGGCTCGACTCGGTGCATCGGTCACGATGATCGAACGTGAGATTGTCGGTGGTGCCGCACACCTACTTGATTGCATCCCCTCGAAGACAATGATCTCGACTGGGGGAGCGATCTCGTTTGGCCAACGAATTTCGGGCATGGGTCTCGTTGACGCTGCCACCCGCGTTGACGGGGATGCCCTCATTCGCAGGATCGACGGCATTCGTGATCACATGCGCGACGACATTGAGCGCCTCCTTGTGAGCCAAGGTGTCGACATCGTGCATGGTTCAGCGAAATTCACCGGAACGCACTCCGTTGAGGTCACCTCGTCAACGGGAACACGCTCGATCGAATTTGATGCTGCGCTCATCGCAACCGGAACCCGACCACGCATTCCGCAGTGGTGCGAGCCTGACGGCGAACGCATCCTCACCACCCGCGACTGCTACCCACCAAAGGTGTTCCCTGACAAAGTGACCGTCATCGGTTCAGGGGTCACCGGCGTTGAGTTCGTGCATATGTTCGCCTCGTTCGGCGCCGAAGTTGCGCTCGTCGTCAGTCGACAGCAAGTGCTTCCAGGAAAAGACCCAGAAGCTGCGGCAATTCTTGAAGACGACTTCATGCGACGTGGCGTCCGTCTGCTGAAAGGGGCCAGGGCGACGACAATCGATCGAACCGACAATGGCGTCATCGTCCGTTGTGACGATGGTCGAAACGTGGAGTCGAACCTGGCCGTCCTTGCGATCGGTTCAGTACCCAATACCGAGGACCTCGATCTCGACGCCGCAGGCGTCATTCGAGACGAAGCGGGATACGTGCCGATCAACCACCACTGCGTGACGAATCAGCCACACATTTACGCGGCCGGCGATGTCAGCGGAAAATTGCCACTGTCGTCAGTTGCCTCCGTGCAGGGACGAAAAGTCGCAGAACACGCGATGGGCTTGCACACGAGAGAGCATCGCCACCTCGACTACGACAAGGCCGCCTCCGCAATCTTCACCGAGCCAGAAATCGCCGACGTTGGTCTTGCCGAAGCAGAAGCATTCGCACTCGGCCGAAAGATTCGCGTCACGAAGGTTCCATTCGCAACGACGCCAAAAGCATTGATCAACAACGATCCGCGTGGGTTCGTCAAAATTGTGTCCGACCCGGCGACGGGCGTCGTGCTCGGCGGCTCAATCGTCGGTCAGCACGCAGCAGAACTCATCAGCGTTATCGCGCTCGCGGTCACAGCAAACCTGACGGTCACCGACATCGTCGAAAGTCTGCTCGTCCACCCGGCGCTCGCAGAAGCACTCGCTCAGGCAGCCGAGTAGAGCCCCACATCAGTCATTCAACCGGATTGGTCGTCGTTAGGACGCTGGCGTAATGACGACGACGGTGTCGCCACCGCCCACAGTGTCGCCAGCAGCAACTTTCACTTCCGCAACCGTGCCACTCACATCGGTGTTGATCTGGTTTTCCATCTTCATCGCCTCGAGCACGACAACGGTGTCGCCCGCTGACACTTCCTGACCGACCTCGACCATCACTTTGACGATCGTGCCTTGCATCGGAACGGTGATCGTGCCGTT
>JALRBS010000056.1 GCA_023262325.1 Ilumatobacteraceae bacterium
CGAGGCCTTCGGTGCCTTCGGGCACAACAATCTCGCCTGGTCGGTCAAGTTCGGCAGTTGCCTTCACCCGATCGCCAATACTGAGATCAATTTGTCCGTCGTGAGGTGTTGACAGCGAATGCGGCTTCCAAATCGGCACCTCCCTATTCTGCCGTATTGTCCGGCCTGAAGCACGCTCCATCGGGGTCGACGCTCGAACCACCGGTACACTGCCCGCCCTGTGAAGAGTTCTGTAGAGACCCTCGAGGGCAACAAAGTCAAGGTGTACGTTGAAATCGACGAAGTCGAATTCGAACGAAACATCGAAGAAGCATTTCGGTCGATCGCGCGCGAAGTGAAACTTCCAGGTTTCCGCAATGGGAAGGCGCCGCGGAAATTGCTTGAAGCGCGTATCGGGTTAGGGCCGGCTCGCGAGCAAGCGCTTCGTGATTCGATTCCGTCGTACCTCACGCAAGCAGTTCAGGAACACGACGTCGACCTTGTTGCGACGCCATCGATCGAGATTACTGGTGGTCAGGAATCCGGTGCCGTTGAGTTTGAGGCCGAATGTGAGGTCCGTCCCGAGATCACTGTCCCCGGCTATGGCGGACTGCGCGTTGAGGTCGAGCCGATCGATGTCGAGGTGGCCGATATTGACGCTGCGGTTGCCGCACAACTGAAAGGTCACGGCACGCTTGCCGATGTCGACCGTCCAGCAGCGTCGGGCGACTACGTCACGCTCGACATGAAGGCAGAACGTGACGGGGAAGAACTCGCCGGGCTCAATATTGAGGACTGGTCCTACGAGGTCGGTCAGGGATGGGTCACCGAAGACTTCGACGGGCATCTCGAAGGCGCATCGGTCGGCGACGAGTTGCAGTTCACCTCCACGCCAAAGGGCACCTCTGAGGAAGCCGAGTTCTCTGTCACTGTGACCGCAGTGAAGACCTTGAACCTGCCGAAGGTTGACGACGCGTGGGTTGAGGAAAACATCGGCGAATTTTCCGATGTTGCTTCGTGGCGAGACTCGATTAAGGCGCGCCTTCAGGACGGAAAGTTGAATTCAGTACGTCAGACATTGGTGCAGAAAACGACGGAAGCGCTCGTGAAACTTGTTGAGATCGACGCTCCCGAGTCAATGGTCGAGCAGGAATTGCAGGGTCGACTTCGAAACCTTATGCAACAGTTCCAGGCACAGGGCATGGACCTCGGAGCGTGGTTGTCGGCAACCGGGCAATCCACCGACGACCTCATTGCCAACTTCCGTGAACAGGCTGTTGTGTCAGTCAAGGCTGACCTCGCGCTGCGCGCAGTTGCTGTTGCTGAAGGAATTGACGTTGACGGTGGAGACCTCGATCGAGAGTTTGCGCGAATCGCCTTGCAGTTCAACGACTCATCGGACAATGTGCGCAAGGCCTACGAGCGCAATGGTGCGATCGGCGAAATATCGGCTTCGGTTCGAAAGTCGAAGGCGCTCGATTGGTTGTTGCATCACCTCGAAATTGTGGACACGAACGGTGTGGTGCTCGATCGAGACCTCGTGATCGGTCATGATCATGATGGTGATGATCACAACGATGATCACGGACCAGACGGAGATGATGACTGATGAACCTTGATGCGGTGAACTACCTCGTACCGAACGTGGTCGAGCAGACGAGCCGTGGCGAACGCGCCTATGACCTCTACAGCCGTTTGCTTAAAGACAACATCATCTTCTTGCAGACGCCGATCGATGATCAGATTGCGTCACTCATTTGTGCTCAGCTCATTCATCTTGAGTCAGAAAATCCTGACAAGGACATCAATATCTACGTGAATTCGCCCGGCGGTGACATCACTGCGCTGTTTGCGATTTACGACACGATGCAATTCATTCGTAATGACATCGCAACGATTTGTCTCGGTCAAGCCGCGTCGGCTGCTGCTGTGTTGCTCGCTGCTGGAACGAAAGGCAAGCGGCTCGCGCTTCCGCATAGCCGGATTCTCCTTCACCAGCCATACGGTCAAGTGGGCTACGGGCAGGTGACCGACCTCGAGCTCGCGGCGAGGGAAATCCTTCGTATGCGCGATCTTCTCGAAGAGATTCTTGCCACTCACACGGGCCAACCGCTCGAGCGCATTCATGCCGATACCGACCGCGATTTCGTAATGGAAGCGCAGCAGGCCCTCGAATATGGCATCATCGATCAGGTAATTACATCCCGCGCAGTCGTCGACCGCGCGGGTGCAATACGCTGAGAGTGATCTTGGCGCAGAAGCGCAGCGAGGAGGTGAAGCGATGGCAAAGTTTGGCGACAGTGGCGAACTCTTGAAGTGTTCGTTCTGCGGTAAGTCGCAGAAGCAGGTCAAGAAACTCATCGCCGGCCCCGGGGTGTACATCTGCGACGAATGCATCGACCTCTGCAATGAGATCATCGAAGAGGAACTCAACGAGTCGTCCGAAGTCTCATTCGAACATCTGCCGAGTCCTCGTGAAATCTCAGGCTTTCTCGACGAATACGTCGTCGGGCAGGAGCATGCGAAGAAGATTCTTTCCGTAGCGGTCTACAACCACTACCGGAGGATTCAGTACCAGCAGTCGACCGGTGGTATCGGGCGGCGCGATGAGGTCGAACTCACAAAGTCGAACGTGTTACTGCTCGGCCCAACCGGCTGCGGAAAGACTCATCTCGCGCAGACACTTGCTCGAATGCTGAATGTCCCGTTTGCCGTCGCTGATGCGACTGCACTCACCGAGGCGGGATACGTCGGCGAGGATGTGGAGAACATCCTGCTCAAGCTCATCCAGGCTGCCGACTACGACACCAAGCGAGCTGAAACTGGCATCGTGTACATCGACGAGATTGACAAAGTCGCACGAAAAAGTGAAAACCCGTCGATCACCCGCGACGTCTCCGGGGAGGGCGTGCAACAGGCGCTGCTCAAAATCCTCGAAGGACCACAGGCCT
>JALRBS010000102.1 GCA_023262325.1 Ilumatobacteraceae bacterium
AACCGTTGCTGTGTGTTACACATGTCGCGCTACTCGTTGAAATAGCCAGACACATCAGCCAACACATGCGCGATGCCTTTCACAAAGAAACACACCTCACCATCAGCCGACACCGGAGCAATCACCGCGTTCGGAACCGTCTGACCAGCCACAAAATTCAAATTGCTCGCATTCGGACGAGGATCCGCATCACACGGATACACCGTCACAAACCCTGCCGTCTCCGTCCCAGCCACCGTCACATTCAACGCAACCGCAGCCACACCATCAACAGGAACACCAGACTTCCCAGTCACCTGCAACCGATACGGCGCAGCAGTCCACGAACCATCACCAACCTTCACCCCAGACGACCGAGTATCCAACACACGCGTCGGATCCAACGCAGTAAACGAACCACCAGCAGGCGACGCGACGTCATCGACGACAGGTGGTGTCGACTCATCTGTCGGGGCCACTCGAGAAAGCTTCCACAGCTCGCTGCCGTGTTGAGGCTCCCGTGCGAGGAACAACAAGTCGTCGCCTAAATCAATAGGGGGTTCGGGATCTGAATCGCAGTCGAGCGGACAAAGGTTCGCCACCAATGTCGTGCCCGCCTCCGTGCCGTCAGACACCCACAATTCGGAGCCATTCAACATGTCGTCATAACTAAAGAACACGTCATCGCCAGAAACAGCCATTGGGTTAGTGGCCCACCGCCACTGTCCGGGGAGGCTCTTTACGATGACCGTGCCAGCTGCGGTGCCATCAGTACGCCACAGACCGTCACCCGAAGGCGCTGTCGCCTTCATATACGCAATAGAGCCAACCGTCGTAATGCTCACCGGAGTGCTGTTACCGGTCGGGTTGATGTCTTTCACCATCAGCGTGCCACCTTCGGTGCCATCGGACACCCACAACTCCCTACCATCCGTGCCGTCATCCGCTGTGAACAGCAACCGAGACCCAAATGCCGTCAATTCCTTCGGGATGCTGTTGCTCGACGGGTTGATGTTCTTCACCATCGTCGTACCATCCGCAGTACCGTCAGACACCCACAACTCAATGCCGTCCGATCCGTGGGCGCTGAAATACACACGCGAGCCGATCGCTGTCAGATAATTGGGATAACTATTGCTGGCCACATTGATGTTCTTCAACATCGTCGTACCATCCGCGGTGCCATCAGTCACCCACAACTCGGTGCCGTTCGTGCCGTCATTCGCGCTAAAGAACACATTCGATCCAGCCAACGTCAAAGATGCCGGATCGCTACCTCCAGAAGGGTTGATGTCCTTCACCATCGTCGTACCATCCGCGGTGCCATCAGTCACCCACAACTCGGTGCCGTTCGTGCCGTCGTTCGCGCGGAACAGCAACCGGGACCCGAAAGCCGTCAAATTTGTCACGCTGCTACTTCCAGAAGGGTTGATGTTTTTCACCATCGTCGTGCCTGCTTCGGTTCCGTCAGACACCCACAACTCCTTCCCATTGGTGCCGTCGTCAGCCGTGAAGAAGAGGCTCGATGAGACGACCGTTAGGTCCCCGCGCATTCCATCGCCAGTCGGGTCGATGTCCTTCACCATCCTCGTACCATCTTCGGTGCCGTCAGACACCCACAACTCGTAGCCACTAACGCTGTGGCCAGCAGCGAAATAGACATGTGAGCCAATCTTGGCGAAGCTTCGAGGATACGAACCTGCCGTACCAGTATTCGTGACTTTGAGCACCCGTGTTCCGCTCTCGGTTCCATCCGAAACCCATGTTTCATAACCGGTCGAAACACCGGAGGCCGAAGCGGCATAAAACACTTGCGTCGACGATGCCGCCATGTTCTGGCAATCGTCGATGTCGTCAACTTTCACGGTACCGCCCGCCGTGCTATCGGATTTCCAGAGCTCCAACCCGGTGCCGCCGTTTGCTCCAAAGAAAATCGTCGAGCCCAACGCCGTCAGGCAGACAGGATTGCTATTTCCAGAAGGGTTGATGTCCTTCACCATCGTCGTGCCGCCTGCTGTGCCGTCAGACACCCACAACTCCCTGCCGTTCGTTAGGTCAGACGCCGCGAAGAACAAGTTGCCCCCCGCAACCGTCAGATCCTGCGGGTTGCTACTTCCGGACGAGTTGATGTCCTTCACCATCGCTGTTACAAGTCCATTGGACTTCCACAACTCGTAGCCGTTCGTGCCGTCATCGGCGAAGAAAAAGAGGTCTGTGCCTTTCGCCGTCAAGTCCCGCGGGTCGCTATCAGCGCCACCGGTCGCGATGTCCTTCATTATCAACGTGCCACCTGCTGTACCGTCAGACACCCACAACTCCGTGCCGTTCGTTGCGTCAAACGCCGCGAAGAACAAGTTGCCCCCCGCAACCGTCAGATCCTGCGGGTTGCTGCTCCCACTGCCATTGATGTCCTTAAGCATCGAGGTGCCGGACCCCGTACCGTCGGAGATCCACAACTCAGTTCCATTTGTCCCGTCGTTCGCAGCAAAATAGACATCGGACCCGAAGGCGACGAGGGAGCTCGAATTGTGATCTACACCACTCGCTGATCCCAAATTGATGTCACTCACCATCGTCGTACCAGACTCGGTACCGTCGGTAACCCACAACTCCCAACCATGCGTGCCATCGTCGGCAAAGAAATATGCTTTTGAGCCCGCAACGATGAGTTTGACTGCAAATCCTTCATCCACCGCATCTGGATTCAAGTCCTTGACAAGTTTTGTACCTGCCTCAGAGCCATCGGTAATCCACAATCCATAACCGTGCAACTGATCACGCGCAGAAAACAGCATTGAAGACCCAAAGGCGGCAAGTGTGACTGGGTAGCTATCCGATGGTCCCTCATACACGTCGTCAACGAGATGAGTCCCCGCCTCGGTGCCGTCCGTTACCCATAATTCTTGCCCGTGCTCCGGATCGCGAGACGCAAAGTACGTCAACGACCCATTCGACAGAATCGGGGTGGTCTCATCTGCTGATCCCTCCAACGAAACATTGATGTCAGCCACAAGTTCCGGGTCGGCAAACCTGTCGTTTTCACTCGGTGAACTAACCGCCGGCACCCGGGGCTGCGCGTCGGTGTGACCGCTACTGACGACCGTCGAGAAGATGACGAAACCAAGAGAAACCATCACTGACCGAGTTTTCACATGTACTCCTTGCAGGAAAAGGGCTGACCGGATCGTAACGAGTCAAAAGTTCGCAACGCTGGAATATTTTGTCGGCCTCGCAAGGTTTCGAACTTTCGGACTCGGCTGATTACTCGAACTCGCCCGGTTGACAGTACATTCGCATGAATGTATTTTTGAGAGGTGGCCGCCAGCACCGGTTTCCTCGATGGCTACCTGCCGTATCTCTTACGACGCGCCGACCAAAGCCTCTCGTCGATGTTCTACGAAACACTCGCCAGATACGGCATTGCGAGGTCGGAGTGGCGCGTACTTGCCGTACTCGCCGAACAGGACAACATCGGCGTGCTGGAACTTGCAACGGCAGCACTCAGCCCACAACCGACGGTGACCCACGCGCTTCGCCGACTTGAGTCGCGCGGCCTCGTCACCCGAACCCACGGTGCGCAGGACCGTCGTCAGCGAATCATCTCAATGACGTCAGCAGGGCGAAAGCTCGCCACCACATTAATCGCTGAAGCACAACGTCTTGAAGCACTGCAACTTGAGCCCGCTGGTGACCTCACAAACCTCATCTCCCAACTGCGTGATCTCACCGCCCAAATAGACGCGCACCTCACCACCGTCGACCGCACCTCACACGCTGCCGGATAGCCGATCATGACAAAGGATTCACCATGACGAACTACGACCCGCCACGACACGAACGTCGACCGTTCAATCTCGCTGAATGGGTTGCGGAACATCGCGAACAACTTCGCCCACCGGTCGCCAACAAACAGGTCTGGCGCGATGCCGACATGGTTGTCATGATCGTTGGCGGAGGCAATGAGCGCTGCGACTTCCACGACGATCCACGAGAAGAATTCTTCTACCAAATCAAAGGTGACATGAACCTCGTCATTTGGCCGGGACCTGGCGAGAAGCCGTACGACATGCCGATACGTGAAGGCGATGTCTACTTGCTTCCCCCCGGTGTTCGTCATTCACCCCAGCGGCCCGACCGTGAATCGATCGGACTTGTCGTCGAATATCAACGACCACCCGGTGAGCGCGACGGTTTCGAATGGGCGTGCTTCGAATGTTCACATCTCGTGCATCGGGTCGAGGTGCAGGTACAAGCGATTGACAAAGACTTGCCACCTCTCTTCAATGCCTTCGACGAAGACGAACAGGCGCGCACCTGCCCACATTGCGGTGCCCTACACCCCGGAAAGAAAGGTCGTCTGTGACGAGCACCGCACACGAGGCAGCAGCGCTCGACGCGGCCGATCCGTTGGCGCGTTTTCGCGACGAGTTCGAACTGCCCGACGGCATCTATCTCGTTGGAAACTCGCTCGGTGCGTTGCCCCGAGCCGCACGGACGAACGTGACCGTCGAGTTCGATCGGTGGAGCACGCTCGGGGTCGAAGGGCATTTCACCGGCGATCTTGCGTGGGAGAGCTATCACGAGTTGCTCACCGACCAACTCGCGTCGCTCGTCGGTGCTCGCCGTCACGAAGTTGTCGGAATGAACTCGCTCACCGTCAACCTTCACTTACTCATGGTGAGCTTCTACCGACCAACACCAACACGACACAAGATGCTCATCGAGGGGCACGCATTTCCCTCTGACCACTTCGCCGCAGAGTCACAAATTCGTCAACGTGGTTTTGACCCGGCGACCTCGCTCGTAGTGCTCAACCCTCGGCCAGGCGAAGTCACGCTGAACGTCGATGACATCATCAACGTAATCGCCGAACATGGCGACGAACTCGCCCTTGTGCTGCTGCCCGGCGTGCAGTACTACACCGGTCAAGTGTTGCCAATGCAGCGCATTACCGCGGCTGGCCACGCAGTTGGCGCGCAAGTGGGATTCGACCTCGCCCACGCAGTCGGCAATGTCGAGCTCGATCTGCATGGGTGGGACGTCGACTTTGCTGCGTGGTGCACCTACAAATATCTCAACAGTGGCCCCGGTGGGGTGGGTGCCGCATATGTGCACGAACGTCACGTTGCCGATCCAGCCCTTCCCAAACTGCATGGATGGTGGGGCACCAACAAGTCGACCCGATTTGAAATGCGCACCGAATTCGACGCGATACCAACGGTCGAATCGTGGCAACTGTCGAACGCGCCGATTCTTTCGATGGCCGCCCTGCGCGCATCGCTCGACATCATCACTGCAGCCGGTGGCATGCGCGCCCTGCGGGCCAAGTCGCTCCAGCAAATGCAGTTCTTCGACCGGCGACTCGAGGAATCCCTCGGCGACCGAGTCGTCAGCCTCACGCCCACCGCAGTCGAAGAGCGTGGCTGTCAATCGGCGCTGCAGATCACTGCAGGAAATGGGCGCGAGGTCTATGAGCAGCTCATTGCGGCACGGGTGCTCTGCGACTGGCGAGAACCAGATGTCATTCGAGTTGCACCGGTGCCGCTCTACAACAGTTTCAGCGACATCGATCGCTTTGTCGACATTCTCGACGAGGTCGTGACATGAGAACACCGATCGTCATCGCCGGTGCTGGACCCGCTGGCGCGCTGCTCGCGACCTATCTCGGCCGCGCCGGGCACGAGGTCACCGTATACGAAAGCCGAGCCGACCTTCGCTCGACAACGGTTGCCACGGGACGTTCGATCAACCTTGCGCTCGCTACGCGCGGCATCGTGCCCCTCATTGATATCGGTGTCATCGACCGGGTGGATGACATCACCATTCCGATGCGTGGTCGAATGGTGCACGCACCGAACGACCCCGCTCCAGCCCTTCAGCCATACGGGTCCCAACCACACGAAGTCATTCACTCGGTCGCACGAACCGATCTCAACGCCATCCTGCTCGACGCCGCCGAAGCCACCGGCAACGTCACCTTCATGTTCAACCATCCGATTGATCACATCGACCTGCACAACTCGACGATCACCTTCACCGACGGCACCAACGCACCGTTCGGCGTCATCTTTGGCACCGACGGCGCCGGCTCGCCAGTGCGTCACGCACTCAACGCGATCGGTGCATGCACCTCGCATACCGACTGGCTCGACCACGACTACAAAGAACTCACCTTGCCCCCTGCCGCCGACGGGTCACATCGCATCGACCCGAACGCCCTGCACATTTGGCCCCGCGGCGAGTTCATGCTCATCGCACTCGCAAACCCCACCGGCGACTTCACGATGACGCTGTTCGCCCCGAAGGTGACCTTCACCGAACTCACCGACGCGGCCAGCATTTCTCGCTTTTTCGACATGCACTTCGGTGACGTCGCTGCACTCACACCGAACCTCGTGGAGCAGTACCTCGCGAACCCGACCGGGTCTCTCGGAACGTTGCGTGCCACCGGGTGGAGTTACGAAGATCGAGCGATCATTCTCGGTGACGCTGCGCACGCAATCGTGCCCTTTCATGGCCAGGGCATGAACGCTGCAATGGAGTCGGTGCGTGCGCTCGATCGACACCTACGAGCAACACCCGGCGACATTGGCGCAGCATTCGCGCGTTTCGAGCACGAGCGACGACCGAACACCGACGCCATTGCCGACATGGCACTCGACAACTACATCGAAATGCGATCGGGTGTCGTCGACCCCGACTACCTCGCGAAGCGATCACTCGCCCTCGAGCTCGAACAGCGCCACCCCGAACACATCAGCCCTCGCTACAACATGGTGATGTTTTCGACGATGCCGTACGCCGAAGCGCAGCAACGTGCCCGAGCACAAGCCGACGTCATCGCCGAGTCAATTGCCGACCCAAACGTCGATGTCGACTCACTCGTCACCGCGCTACCGAAGCTTCCCAACCTCGATCCACTCGCTCGACCCGACGCACTTTCAGTCCGATGAACTCACCTGCCGACACATCAACATCGAGGTCACGATGAGTCTTCCGTTCACAAACAATGACGAATTCACCTACGGGACGTACCTCAAGATCCCTGAACTGCTCTCGTTGCAACAACGCGTGTCGGTAGATCCGAAGACACAACAACCTGAGCACGACGAAATGCTCTTCATCGTCATCCATCAGATTTATGAACTGTGGTTCAAAGTCGTGCTCCACGAAGTCGACCGCATCATCGAACTGCTCAACATCGACCATGTCGATGGAGCGCGGCACGGCCTGAAACGTGTGCTCAAAATTCTCAAGACACTCGTCGGGCAAATCGACGTGCTCGAGACGATGACGCCCGCCGAGTTCGCAAGTTTTCGATCGTTTCTTGCAAATGCGAGCGGGTTCCAGTCGGCCCAATTTCGTGAACTCGAATTCGTACTTGGTGTGAAAGACCGCGTTGACGTTGCCTGGTTCGCGGGCGATGAGGGCAGCCGACTCGAGCATCGTTACGAATCGCCGACGCTGTGGGACGCGTTCGTGCACGCCGCGCACCGCAGCGGGCTTCGAGTGCCCGACGAAGTACTCGACCGCGATGTCCGTCTGCCGATCGTGGAGAACGCCGAACTTCAGGCCGCCCTCGTTGAAGGGTTTGCCGATGACGGTCTCGCCGATCTCCTCGAAACGCTCACCGATCTTGACGAGGGCCTGCAAGAGTGGCGATATCGGCACGTCATGATGGTGCGCCGAACGATTGGCACGAAACGAGGCACTGGCGGATCCGATGGTGCGACGTATCTCGCGTCAACACTCTTTCATCCCGCATTTCCTGACTTGTGGGCGATCCGGACGGAATTCTGAACGAAAGATGCAGCAACGATGACGCAGTATCCAGAACCACAGCTTTACATCAACGGCGAATGGTGCACGACGGCGAACACGCTCACCGTGCTCAACCCATCAACCGGACTCGAAATTGGGCGACTGCCCATTGCAGGTCCGAACGAACTTGATGAGGCTCTCGCTGCTGCCGAGGCTGGATTCGCAATCTGGCGACAGACACCGCCGAAACAACGTGCTGACCTCATCCGTGCCGCTGCAGCGCTCATGCGCGAACGCCAAGATGAGATTGCGCATGCAATCACTCTCGAGAATGGCAAGCCCTATCAGCAGGCCCGGCTTGAAGTCATTCGCGGCGCCGAGTTCTTCGAATGGGATGCCGGCGAAGCCGTCCGCACCTACGGGCGTGTGATCCCGAGCGCACCAGGGGTGCGCTACATCGTGCATCACCAGCCGATCGGCCCAGTTGCGGCGTTCTCCCCGTGGAACTTTCCAATGAGCCAGCCGGCACGCAAAGTTGCAGGAGCGCTTGCCGCTGGCTGTTCGATCATTCTCAAGGCAGCCGAAGAAACCCCGGCTGGTGCAATGCACATCGCCCGAGCCTTCGCCGATGCTGGCCTTCCACGCGGAGTGTTGAACCTCGTCTTTGGGGTGCCCGATGACGTCTCCCGCCATCTCATTCCGAGCGACGTCACCCGGCTTGTCGCGTTCACCGGCTCAACCGCGGTTGGGCGCCATCTCACCGGTCTTGCGTCTGATCACATGACCCCGGTGCTCATGGAACTTGGTGGGCATGCGCCGGTCATCGTCTGCGAGGACACCGACGTGGATGCTGCCGCAACGAGTTCGGCGACTCGCAAATATCGAAACGCCGGTCAGGTCTGCACCTCACCGACCCGTTTTTTCGTGCATCGTTCAATCTACGAACAGTTTCTCGACAGGTTCGTCACTCGAGCACAGCAGATCGTTGTCGGAGACGGCATGGAACCGCGTGTCGAGATGGGTCCGGTTGCGCACGCCCGTCGTGTCGATGCGCTCGAAGGGTTCGTTGCTGACGCACGATCGGTTGGTGCAGATGTTGTCACCGGCGGGTCGCGCATGGCACGCGACGGGTTTTTCTTTGAGCCGACGGTGCTCGCACAGGTGCCCGCCAATGCGCGCGTCATGCAAGAGGAGCCGTTTGGTCCACTGGCCATTATCAACTCGGTCGATTCGATCGATGACGCGATCGACGCGGCGAACTCGGTGCCGTACGGACTTGCCGCATACGCATTCACAAATCGTTCGGATTACGCCGATCTGCTCACCGATCGAGTCGAAGCTGGGAACCTGTCGATCAACACCCTTGAAGCATCGCTGCCTGAAACCCCGTTCGGTGGGGTCAAATCAAGTGGCTATGGCCGTGAAGGTGGGTCCGAAGGGTTGCACCACTACATGGTCGTGAAGAACCTGTCACACAGTATGAAGATCGTCTAGCGAAACGCCGGAGTCACGACCATGAACTACACCCGAAGCGACGCAAAGAGTTACGCAAAACAGCACCTCACCGGCATTTGGGCTGCTGCGCTCACACC
>JALRBS010000212.1 GCA_023262325.1 Ilumatobacteraceae bacterium
CCCTGACGATCGGTGGAGGGGACTCGATGAAGGTGAGTCTGTTCGCGACTTCGTCGACCGAATTCATCTCGGCGTCGAACTCTTCCTGGCTGAGCGTGGGGTTCGGAGAACCACCGATGAGTTACCGGTGTGGGATATCGAAAACCCGAAGACGAAGGTGCTGCTCATCGCTCATGCCGGAACAAATTCGGTATCGATTGGTCACATGCTTGGATTGCATCCGACGCCGTGGGAGTGGGACCGGTTTGTACTCATGCACACCTCGGTATCTCGCCTTGAGTCGATGCCGGTCGGGTCACATCACGCGTTCACGCTCACTCGGCTCGCCGACGTCGAGCACCTGGGTACCTCGGAACGGACACGCTGATCGTCAAGGTTCAACTACCGTTCAGACATGGCTGAACACGCACATAGCGAGCGATTCGATTCTCAAATGTTCATCGGCGGGCAATGGGTTGACGCCGTATCGGGGGCGACGTTTGATTCGATAAATCCAGCAACCGGTGCAGTGATCGCAACGGTTCCTCGCGGCGATGTCAACGATGTTGGGCGGGCAGTCGCCGCAGCGCGCGATGCGTTTGATTCCGGTCGATGGGGTCAGGCAACGTCTGAACGCGAGCGGTCACGACTGCTATTCGCGATCGCGGAGGAGGTTCGCCGAGAACGCGATGCGCTCGCTGAACTTGAGGTACTCGACTGCGGAAAGTTGCTCGCTGACGCGCGGGCCGACATCGACGAAGTTGCATTCATGTTCGAGTACTACGCCGGTTGGGCAACGAAACTTGCCGGTGATATTCCACCGGTCGGACCTCACGCGATGAGCCTCATCGTGAACGAGCCCGTGGGCGTATGCGGGCTCATTGTGCCGTGGAACTACCCAATGTTGATGGCTGCGCAGAAAGTAGCGCCCGCCCTTGCCGCGGGGTGCACCGTCGTGCTGAAACCTGCGGAGCAGACGCCACTTACTGCGTTGCGTCTCGCATCAATCGTTGAACGAGTTGGGGTGCCGGCAGGAGTATTCAACGTCGTGACCGGATTCGGTGTCGAAGCGGGGGAGCCGATGCTGACTGATCCACGGGTCGACAAAATCTCGTTCACCGGTTCGCTCGCCGTCGGTCGCCATATCCAACGAACCTGCGCTGATCAACTCAAACGGGTCACGCTTGAACTTGGGGGGAAGAGCCCAAACATCATCTATGCGGACGCGTCACTCGCCGAGGCGATCTCGGGTACATGTTCAGGCGTATTTGGCAACCAGGGAGAAGTGTGTTCGGCGGGTTCTCTCGTGCTCGTTGAACGTTCGATATATGAGAACGTCATTTCACAACTTGCTGAGGTTGCGAGCGAAATTCGACTGGGCTCGGGTCTCGACCCAGATGTGACGATGGGTCCGCTTGTGTCATCGGCACAACGTGATCGTGTCCAGGGGTACGTCGCTTCGGCGCCGTCCGACGGCGCCCGGTGTCTCTATGCCGGCGACCTGCCAAGTGATCCTCGGCTTACGGAGGGCTTTTTTGTTCCACCGAGCATTTGGGAAGTGGATGATCTTGCACCCCGAATCGCTCGGGAAGAAATTTTTGGTCCGGTCATGACGGTGACGCCGTTTGAGAGCGTCGACGATGCGATTCGCCTTGGCAACTCGACGGAATACGGTCTCGCGGCCGCGATTTGGACGAGTGATATCAAAAAGGCGTTGACAACTGCCCGGGCGATTCGCGCGGGTGTGGTCTGGGTGAATGACAGTCAGCCTGCTCCGAGTGAGTCGATGTGGGGTGGATATAAGCAGAGCGGCGTTGGTCGAGAACTGGGACCCTATGCGCTCGACGCCTATCTCGAGAAAAAGCACATCTACATCAACTTGTCGTGATCGAGCAGCGCTGCAAAGCGCGTGTGTGGTTGGAAACCCGTTGAGCCACGTCCTGTCTTGGCTCGACTTCGCTGAGGTCCCCGTAACATCTGTGTATGCGCATCTCGCCGGCGATGTATCGCCGAGTCGCAATTGCATCGCTCGTCGCACTCGTTGCAATCGTCGTCACTGGGGCTGCGGTACGGCTGACAGGTAGTGGTCTTGGTTGCGATGACTGGCCGAACTGCAATGCAGAAAAGTTCATTGATGTCTCGTCGACGCACTCAGCGATCGAGCAGATCAATCGACTGTTCACGGGCATCGTCGTCATCGCAGTCGCCGTCGCCGTTCTCGGCTCGTATGTCAGGCGTGGGCGTCGCTCTGATCTCATCGGTTGGTCGTGGATGCTTGTTATTGGTGTGTTTGCCAATGCGCTTCTCGGCGCGTTAACGGTCTGGGTGGATCTGCATCCCTACGCGGTGCAAGGACACATGCTGCTGTCCATGATGCTGATCGCCTCAGGAACGACGCTTGTTCGTCGCTCGGGCGAGCGCGACGGGTCGACGCGAACGCCGGTCGGGCTCGTGCTCCATCGACGATTGATTTATGCAATGGCATCGGGAACGGTCCTCGCGATCATCACCGGTACCGTCGTGACGGGTGCAGGTCCTCACGCAGGTGATGAGAATGCAGTTCGACTCGATGTCGAGATCTCAAGTGTCGCGAGGGTGCACGGTGCCTCGGTCATGTTGACGCTGCTGATTGCGCTCGTGCTCGCAATGAAGGTTCGACAGGCATCCGAGGGAACTGCGTTGCGTGCGGGACTGTCCAGGTGGATCTTCGTCGGCATCGTTCAAGCGCTCGTTGGTTATGTGCAATATTTCACCGGCGTTCCCGAAATGCTCGTGCTCGCTCATGTGACCGGTGCAAGCGCAATGGCAGTCGTGACGACACAACTTGTGCTCGATACGTCGCGCGTTCAGCTTGAGTCGGTGCCGGCATCCCAGTGACCCCGGGAGAAGCGTTCTCAGTGCTCGGGCTCGACCCCAGATCAGCGACGCCGTCGGCAGTACGTGCGCGGCGTCGCAAACTCTCGATCGTGCATCACCCAGATGCGGGAGGTGATGCGGCCGCGATGGCACACGTCAACAGCGCCGCCGACATCGCATTGGCGCATTTGGAGTCGATTGCTTCGGCAACGGCTTCGACTGAAGCGCATCGCAAGCGGTCTCGTATCGAGAAGGATCAGCCATCCTTTGTCATCGAGCTCCTGCCGGTTGAGGCATTCGAGTGCTTGCTGGTGGTCACGAGTTGGCTCGGCGAAGTTGTCGACGAAGAACCGCCCTATTTGCTCGAGGTGAAGTTGAGCGAACCGATGTCGGCCTGGTGTCGGCTTGAACTCGTGCCCGATGCGGGAAGCACAACGGTCACGTTGACGATCGATGCGGAGACTCGCAGTGTTGACGTTGAGCAGATACGAGATCTCTGGGTGTCGAATCTCAACGAGCTCAGTCGTGAAGATGACGAGGAGTATCGGCGGCGGCCTTCATAAGCCGGTCGCGAATGGCGTAGCCGAGCCCCTCTGCTGGAGGTAGCACCGCCACAATGCAGTCCACCCCGGCGTCGTCGGCTCGACGCAGATCGTCGTAAAGGTGATGCGCCGATTCGACGAGATTTGTCGTCCGATCGATGATGAATACCGTGCGATGGCCAACTCGCTCGCCGATGTCCTCGTTGCGCTCGACGAGCAGCACTGGGGTACGAGGTGCGTAGTGAGATGCCATCATGCCCGCGGCCCGAGACGGTCCGGATGCACTTGCCGTTGACATGCCGAGCAATTCGTTGATGTCATCGGGCGCGATCCCACCAGGACGAAGCACCTGCGGCGGATCGCACGTCATATCGACAATTGTGCTTTCGACGCCGATCGCGCTCGGCCCGCCATCGAGAATGAGGTCTCGTTTCGGGTCGAGTCGCGTCCCGAGGTCGCGGACGACATGGTCGACCGTTGTCGGACTGACGTGGCCGAATCGATTGGCGGAAGGTGCCGCAACAGCCCCTCCGTGCGCATTGAGCAGAGCCAAGGCGAGCGGATGAGCGGGCACTCGGATGCCGACGGTGGTGCGGCCACCGGTCACGATCTCGGGTACTGACGACCGCTTCGGTAACAGCAGCGTGAGTGGACCCGGCCAACAGTTCGATGCCAAGCGCTGGGAGGCCGCGTCATCGAGCTTTGCCCACCGGGAGACCTCCTCAGCTGATGCGACGTGCACGATGAGAGGGTGGCCCTCCGGTCGTCCCTTGACGTCATAGATTCGGGCAATTGCATCAGGTCTCTCGAGATCGGCGGCCAGCCCGTAGACGGTTTCGGTTGGTAGTGCGACGAGGCCACCAGACCTGAGGCGCGTAACGGCAATTTCGACGTCGGTTGATATCGGAACTGTTTCGTTCGTCACGTGGGAATCGCACCGAGAAATTCGAGTGCAGCGTCAACGAAATCGAAAGACTCAGGGGTCGCAAAGTGATCGATATTGCGAAGTACCTTGCCTGACGCGTTGGGGAGCGCGTCGACGAGCGCATCGGCGGGAAACACGAAGTCCTTGTCACCGACGATGACGAGAATCTCGCAGTTGACGCCTGCGAGAACCTCGTGGTCGAGGCGGATGCGTTGCGGTTGGCGAAGCACGGCGGATAACGCAGCGGCATCGTTTCCTGCTTGTCCGGCGTATTGGGCGAACAATCGAGAGGTGTTGTCCTCGAGGTCGCCGTTTCCATCGACTGCTTGAATGATTTTTGCCGTGCGGTCATCGTCTCGTTCGAACACGTTTTTACCGATTCCCGCGAGCACGAGGCGACGGAATGCGTTCGGATGTTCTGTAGCTGTTCGCAGCAACGTGAGGGCTCCCATTGAGAACCCGACGGCATCGATCGGTTGCCCATCCGATGGCAGGGCATCGACAACTCGAGTGGTGAGATCTGCGTAGGCCTCGGGTTCATGCGGCTTTGGTGCGGTGCCGTGGCCGAGCAGGTCGACACCGATGACCGGCCGACCGGCATCTTGCAGCAGGGCGGTAAATCCGTTGCGTTCCCAAGTGGTGGCGAAGGATCCGCCCCATCCGTGCACACACATCACTGGCGTGACGTCATCGTCCTCTGGCATAGATGACGAGACTAGACCGAAAATCTTCTCGGCGATAGATGAGCATCGCGTTGACGGGGCCGCTGGGAGCGTTAGCCTCTATGCGCCGTCCGAGGAGGACTCATGCGAATGCTTCATGCCGATCCTGGTCACGATCTCACATACAACGACGTCTTTATGGTGCCGAGTCTTTCTGACGTCGGTTCGCGTCTTGGTGTCGACCTCACCACCCCAGACGGTGTCGGTACGACGATTCCTATTGTGGTGTCAAACATGACAGCGGTGGCTGGCCGTCGAATGGCGGAGGTCGTTGCGCGACGCGGTGGAATCACCGTTCTCCCGCAGGATATTCCAATCGATGTCATCGAACAGGTTGTGCAGTGGGTGAAGACGCGCCACCCGGTGTTTGAGACGCCGATCACGTTGACGCCAGGCAACACGATCGGCGACGCGTTACAGCTCATTCACAAGCGCGCCCACGACGCAATCGTCGTTGTTGACGATCGGGATTGCCCGGTCGGAATTTTTACTGAGGATGATGCTGCCGGCTTCGACCGATTTACTCAAGTACGACATGTCATGTCGCGCGAACTCGTCACGCTCGACGATTCGGTGACACCTGAGGCAGCGTTTGACGCGCTCGGCGAGCATCGTCTGTCGGTGGCACCTGTGATCGGAGCCGATGGCCGACTTCGGGGTGTCATGACACGAAAGGGTGCGTTGCGTTCGACGATCTACCGACCGGCCCTCGATGCACACGGGCGTTTGCTCATCTCGGTCGCCGTCGGCATGAACGCCGATCCGGTTGGCCGAGCGAAGGCGCTTCACGCAATGGGTGTCGACGTGCTCGTCATCGACACTGCGCATGGACATCAGCGCAAGATGCTTGAGGTCGTCGAGCAGGTACGTTCAGCGCTTCCCGATGCGAAAATTGTCGCGGGAAACGTGGTGACGGCGGACGGAACTCGACATCTCATCGAGGCAGGTTCGGACATCGTCAAGGTTGGTGTCGGTCCCGGTGCGATGTGTACGACGCGCATGATGACCGGCGTAGGCCGCCCGCAGTTCTCGGCGGTGATGGAGTGCGCCGAAGAGTCGGCACGCCACGGGGCGCGAATTTGGGCTGACGGTGGTGTTCGATTCCCTCGTGATGTGGCGCTTGCGCTCGCTGGTGGCGCAGCAAACGTCATGTTCGGCTCGTGGTTCGCGGGAACCTACGAATCGGCAGCCGATGCGCAGCGAGACACCGACGGGCGTCTCTACAAAGAGTCCTTTGGTATGGCATCGAACCGGGCGGTGAAAAACAGAAGTCGCGAAGATGGCGCGTTAGAACGTGCTCGCAAGGAGCTTTTCGAGGAGGGCATCAGCACCTCGCGGATGTACCTCGATCAGTTACGCCCGGGTGTGGAGGACATCATCGATCAGATCGTGGCTGGTGTTCGCTCTTCGTGCACCTATGCGGGAGCGGCGACGATTCCTGAGTTCCATGAGCGCGCTGTGGTCGGTGTCCAGAGTCACGCGGGTTACGAAGAGGGTCGCCCGCTCGGAACGAGTTGGTGAGCGACCTGTCGTGATCGTCGCCATTGATGGTCCGGCTGGGGCGGGAAAAAGCACCGTCGCAAAGCGACTCGCACATGCATTGGGTATCGACTATCTCGACACGGGCGCGATGTATCGGGCGGTCACATTTGGGGTGATGCAGAGAGATATCGATGTCGCCGATGAGACTGCCGTTGTCTCGGCGCTCTCAACGATGTCGATTGACGTGAGCGACACCGTCATGGTCGATGGGGTAGATGCGACCCTGGCTATTCGAGGACCGGAGGTGACCGCAGCGGTGAGCGCCGTCGCTGCGAATCCGCGAGTTCGAGAGTCTCTTGTTGCGTTGCAGCGCGCCTGGGTTGTGAAACATGGTGGTGGCGTGGTCGAGGGTCGTGATATCTCGACCGTCGTGTTCCCGGATGCCGATGTCAAGTTATTTATTACCGCCTCGCCGCGCGTGCGGGCTGAACGGCGGGTGGCAGAGTCGGGTGGCGACGTCGACGAGGTCGCGCGCCTGATCGAGGAACGAGATCGCCGTGATTCGACTCGGGCGGCGTCGCCGTTGAGTGTCGCATCAGATGCGACCGTCGTCGACACGAGCGGGTTGTCGCTCGATGAGGTGCTCGCCGAAGTGCTCGAACTTGTTGACGGGGTGTCGTCGTGACCCGCGTCGATTCGTTCGTCGTTGGCCACTCCGTCGCTTCACGGGTGTTCTATCGATTCGGGAGATTCATCGTGTCGGGCGGCACCCGTGTGTACACCCGAATGTCGATCACGGGTCGTGAGCATCTGCCGAAGACGGGTCCGTATGTGCTTGCTCCGGTGCACCGTTCATACATCGACACCCCGATTGCGGGTTGTGTCACGCGTCGCCGACTTCGATTTCTCGGCAAGGATTCGATGTGGAAGAAGCGCTGGTTTGGCTGGGTGCTGTCATCCTTGGGTGCGATTCCGGTGACTCGTGGGACCGCCGACCGCGAGGCGATGTTGCGGGCGATTTCGGTGCTGAAGGCGGGCGAACCGTTGGTGCTCTTTCCCGAAGGTGAGCGTAAATCCGGTCCGATCGTGCAGCCATTATTTGACGGGGCGGTGTATGTCGCCCTCAAGGCCGGAGTGCCAATTGTGCCGGTCGGAATTGGCGGTTCTGAGCGTGTCATGCCGAAGTCCGCGAAGTTTCTTTACCCACGAAAGGTGCGGGTCGTCATTGGCGAACCGATCATGCCGGTCGGCGATACCGGTTCAAGCCGGGTGCTTCGGTCGGCAATCACGTCGCACAGCGAGCGCCTTCACAGCGAACTCCAGCGTTTGTTCGACCTCTCAATGGTTGGAGTCGGATGGTCGTACCCGCTCGATGGCGAGCAGTCGAGTTCCGTTCAGGACCAATAGACCTGAAGTGCACGTGCGAGGTGGATCGGGTCGTCAACCCCGCAGAGTTCTCGCGCTGAATGCATCGACAACTGCGGAATTCCGACGTCGACCGTGTCGATGCCAAGCCGGGTCGCAGTGATCGGGCCGATCGTCGAGCCACATGGCATGTTGTTGCGCGACGAGAACGCCTGGGTCGGGACCCCTGCTGATGCGCAGACCGAGGCAAAACGTTGCGCGGTGGTCGCCGAGGTTGCGTAGCGCTGGTTGACGTTGACTTTGATGGCTGGGCCGGAATTGACTAACGGCGCGTGGGCGTGGTCGTGTCGTTCGGGGTAGTTGGGATGAATTGCGTGTGCGTTATCGGCCGAAATACACGAACTGCGGCTGTATGCCTCGGCGAGAGACGCGGCGGTGCCGCCAATCGCCTCGTTGATGCGAACGAGGACGTGTTCAAGTAGCGGTCCGGCGGCACCAGTCGTGCTTGCAGATCCGACTTCTTCATGGTCGTTACAGACGACCAACGAGACGCGTGCTGTCATCGGCGAAGAAATCAGTGCTGTAGTCGCTGACCAGCACGACAGCAGGTTGTCGAGGCGTCCGCTCGCGAGAAATTCGTGGTCTACGCCCAGTAGTTGCGCTGGTTGCGTGTCAAACAGTGACAAGTCCCACCACTCAATCTCGGCGACGCCGCTGAGGTTCTCGAGATACGCAACGAACGACGGTGCCGTTGCACTCTGCAGACCCCAGATTGGGGAGAGGTGTGTTTGTGGGTCTAATCGAAGTCCGTCATTCACGGCGCGATCGAGATGGATTGCAAGCTGTGGAACTCGCGCAATCGGACCTGTTCGAATGAGGCGTTCCTCCCCGGTCGAACTGATGACTCGTCCGGCGATTCCAAGGTCTCGGTCGAGCCACGAGTTGTTGAGGACTCCGCCGTAGACCTCAACGTCGAGTTGTCGCCATCCGTACGCGTTGACGTCTGGCTTCGGTTTGACGCGGAGACAAGGAGAATCGGTGTGGGCACCGGCGATACGAAATTCGAGTGCTTGGGGTGTTGTGGTGTCATTGAGGCGCCATCCGACGATCGCACCTTCGCGTCGTGTGAATTGAAATCCACGAACGTCGCGCTCACTCCAGGCGGCGCGGAGATCAATTTCGGTCGCGCCAGCGGCGCGCAATCGATCACCGATGTTCGTCGCTGCGTGAAACGGGGAGGGCGACGCGTCGAGAAATGACATGCAGTCCGCAATGTCGCCAATTGGAAGGTGTGAACTCATGTCGTTCTCGCGTTTCTCAAAATTCTTTGGGGATGCCGTGTGAAACCGAACTTCATCGACTAGATAACCACGTGTGGCACGTCGAACGAAGATTGTGGCAACGATAGGTCCTTCAAGCAGTTCTCCGCAGATGATCGACGCGCTCGTCGATGCTGGAGTCGACGTCGTTCGCCTCAACCTGTCTCACGGAACCATTGACGAACACCTTGAGCGTCTTGAGCGGATTCGTCGGTCGTCAGAACGTGCCGGTCGTCACGTCGGAGTACTCGCCGATCTACCTGGACCGAAGATTCGAGCGGGCGCATTTCCCGATGGCGGTGTTGTTCTGGAGCCAGGGCATCGACTCGAGTTGCTCACGGGAGAGCAGCCGAGCTCGTTGCATCGGGTTGTCGTTGACGTTGCCGATGCAGTTTCATCGCTGGCGGTCGCTGATCGGGTTGTTGTCGGGGACGGCACGGTGATGATGGAAGTCGTCGAGGTGAACGGTGATAGTGCAGTCGCCGAAGTCGTCACCGGAGGACGAGTACAAGGTTCTCCCGGTGTGCATTTCCCATCAGAGCGCGTCAGTGCTGCAACGCCCACTTCGGAGGATGTCGCTCTCGCCGAGGTGATGGCGGCTGCCGGGGTCGATTTCATCGCAGTGTCATTCGTTCGGCGAGCGAGCGATATGCGCGCGGTGCGCGAGGTCGTGGGCGATCGTGCCCGTTTAGTCGCGAAGATTGAGACGAGCAGCGCGTTGGGGTCGTTAAGCGAAATCCTTGCCGCGTCAGATGCAGTGATGGTGGCGCGAGGTGATCTCGGCATCGATTGTCCGCTTGAGGAGGTACCTCACCTTCAGAAGCGCATCATTCGAGAATGCGTTGAGCGTGGCGTGCCGGTGATTACCGCCACGCAGATGCTTGAGTCGATGATTGATGCTGCGGTTCCCACTCGTGCCGAGGTGAGCGACGTTGCGAACGCAGTCTTCGACGGCACCGATGCGGTCATGTTGTCAGGGGAAACCGCAGTTGGGCGAGATCCGGTAGGAGTCGTGACGACGATGGCGCGAATTGCTGCGCGTGCCGAGGCGCAGGCGAGCTATCGAGGTTGGGCGGACCGTCTGGGCCGAACCCAGCGAAATGACTGGGCTTCATTCGGTGATCGCATTACGGCGGCGCTCGGTCATGCGGCAAGTCAGGCTGCACGCGATATCGATGCTGCTGCAATTTTGTGCTGTACACGTTCGGGGCGAACAGCGCGGGCGATGGCCCGGTTTCGGCCTGAGGCCCGTCTCATCGGTTTGTCGCCGGATCTTCGTGTGGTGCGTGGCCTTTCGCTGTCATGGGGAATCGACCCGGTCGTCGTAGACACGTACACATCGACCGACGAAATGGTGTGGCACGCAGTCGAAACCGCAGTGCAACTTGAACGAATCGAACACGGTGACACGGTCATTGTTCTCGCAGGAGCGCCAGATGGCGGTTCTGACGCCGCCGCCGATGTGCTTCGTGTGGTGCGTGTCGCGTGACCGTTATCGATGGCATATGGTGCACTGAGACGGGACCAATCGACGGTCCGACGCTCGTTATGGTGCACGGATCGCTTGACCGTGCGACCGGGTTGAGTCGCCTTGCTCGGCGCTTTGATGATCGTTATCGCGTGATTCGCATCGATCGCCGTGGGTATGGTCGATCGGCCGACCACGACGGACCGTTCACTGTCGACCGCAATATTGCTGATCTCATCAATGTCGTTGAGCGCCTCGCCCCAGAAAGCGAACTGCACTTCTTTGGACATAGCTTCGGCGGCAACGTCGTCCTCGGCGCGTCAACCCGATTTGCAGAGCGCACACGTGCGGTTGCGCTCTTCGAAACACCACTGTCGTGGCAGCCATGGTGGGGTGGTGGCTCGTCGAAAGGATTCCCCGAACAAGATCCCCGTGACTCCGCAGAGGCGTTCATGCGGCGCCTCGTCGGCGACTCCCGCTGGGAGCGACTTCCAGAGCGAACGCGCGAGGCTCGACGAGCGGAGGGGCGTGTTCTCGTTGGTGAGCTCAGCGATCTTCGGAGCGGTCCGCCGTGGCGCCCCGAGGACATCACGGTTCCGGTACTCGCATTGTGCGGCTCTCGCGGTGCGGATCACCATAAACGCGCCGTTGCGTATCTCAGCGAAGTGATCAACAACTGCGTGCATCGAGAAATCGACGGTGCTGGTCATGGCGCGCCGAATTCGCATCCGGTGGAGGTCGCTGAGGTCGTCGACGCGTTTTTTAGTCGCCAACGACTCGTCGGCGGTCAATGACGAGAGCGGCTCCGGCGCCGCCAAGCGCAAGCGCGCTCAATGTCGCAGTACCAAGGATGCCGAATTGTTCGAATGCCTGCCCGGACAGCACGATGAGAAGCGATCGAGTGATCGTGCCGAGCGCGTTACCCACAGCGAGCGCTGTGCCGCGCGCCTCTGGTGCCGCTTCGCTCATGAGTGACAGCGATGAGACGAAGCCGTATTCGAAGCCGATCACGAGAATGAGGAGACCGCCTATTGCAACCGGCGTCGAGCTGCCCGAGAGAGCAATAACACCAAGCCCGATACCGAGCAGCAGGCTGCCACCGGCAACGGATCGCCGTATTCCGACGCGGTCGGCAATGAGCGCAACGCTTGACGACGACGCAAGTTCGAATCCGCCAATGACGGTTGCGATAATGCCGAGTCCGGAAACCGACAGGCCATGCGCTTCATCGAGCCACACACCTGTGACGACGAACACGCTGATGCCCGCTCCAGCGATTCCTGCCGATGCGAAGAGCGGTGGCCAGGCGTTGCGTGGCAATCGCTGACGAGGGCCAGGACGGGTTGGGGTTGTGCGGTGCGTCGTCATCGCCGGAACGATGCACATCGTCCACGCCGCCCCGATTGTCGTGATCGCAGCGAGCAAAATGTACGCAGCGCGCCATCCGTGATGGTCGAGTACAAAGGCCAGCGCTGGCGCGCCGACGAGCAGCGAGATGGCCCAAGAGGTCTCGTAAATTCCGATCGCTCGACCTCGTGCCGAGTAGGGAACCGTGTCGCCGATGAACGCGAGCCCCGCAACGGTGAGGTTGCTCACCCCGATGATGAGCAGCACCATTGCGATCGCAAAGCTGAGCGTCGTGCCGCCGAGTGCAACCGCAGATGACACCGAAACGAGCAGCAGTGCGCCGACAAAGATGCGCCGATGCCGCCCACGATCAAGCGAGCGTCCGGCTAAGGCCGTCGTGAGCCCCGCGAGCTCGGCGCCGCCCATGATGCTCGTGAGGGTGCCAGTTGTCGTTCCGAAGGCTCGTTCCAAGGTTGGCAAGAATGCGCTCACCCAACGCAACGCAAGGTTCGAAGTCGATTTTGCTGCCGTGAGAGCGATGAGGGACCGCGTCTGAGGGCGGTCGCCAAGGGTTGAAGACGAGGTTGTCGACAAGGTGAATCGTCAGCTAGCGGTCGATCGAGACCGGCAGGTTGACGTCAACCCCGAAAAATGAGCAGGTTGCATCGCCGCTTGTGCTACCCAACGTCGCCGAAATGTCCGTAGCGCATTGATCGAGAGCGGTTCGCTGTGAGTACACGGCAAGCGCGAGACCGCCCAGGACGAGCACGAGAATCACTTTCTGAACGATCGTTTTCATGACCCATGCGCTCAGCAGGCCGAGCGCGATGCAGGCAACGATGACCGCAGTACCGATCGTTCGAGCGTCGTCTGTGGTGAGCGCAAGTGGTAGCGAGCTCATGCCTACACGATAGGGCACATGGGCTCTACGGTTGAGTCATGTCAGAGAATGAACATGTGCAGCCGATTGGGCTCTCAGCCCAACCCCCATCGACGGTGTTGCCGATCGAACCTGCGGACGTTCGTCACGCGCTTGCTCAGGCGGTTGCGAGTGGAGACGCGGCTATTGAGCGGGTGAGCGAATTTGTTGCGCGTCACCCGAGAAATCTCGATGGGTGGGCGGCGCTTGGGTCGATCGTCCCGCACGCGATGTGGCGATACTCTGCTGCCCGCGTCGGATACCACCGCGGACTTGACGCGTTGCGTGCAAATGGTTGGCGAGGTTCGGGTTACGTGCGATGGTCAGAGGTGGCAAATCACGGATTTTTGAGATGCCTCCTGCTCCTGCAGAACGCGGCTGCAGAAATCGGTGAGACTGACGAAGCCGAACGTTGCGCGATGTTCCTCTTGCAACTCGATCCGTCAGGTGTGCCGGCTGATGTTGGTGTGATTCGTCAACCGTGAATGCCTCGCAACGTTGTCCCGCCGTTGTGCTGATCGGTGGCCAATCGCGCCGTATGGGAGAAACGAAGGCGCTCATCGCCGTTGGCGGTGTTGAGATTGGGCGGCGCGTTGCGAAGGCGCTCGGGGTTGAGAGTGGACGTCGTGTGTATGCGGGTGGAAGATCGAACACCGTCGCCGACGCCCTTGGCCTCCCTCTCATTCCTGATCGGCTGCCTGGTGAAGGTCCACTCGTCGGTGTGTTAAGCGCGCTCACCGAGCTTGATTCGGATGTGCTCACCGTCGCCTGTGACCTGCCGTTACTTGATGAGGAGACGGTCAACCTGTTTGACGCGATCGAGTGGACACCCGAGATTCACGCTGCCGTCGCATTGACCGACGTCCGACAGCCGAGCCTTGTTCGTTGGCGTCGTACTGCCCGCACACCGATCGAAGCGCTCGTTGAATCGGGCGAACGCTCCCTTCTTGCAGCACTCGACGCCATCGGTGCGGTCGACGTTCCGTGCTCGACACGCGCATTGCATAACGCAAATACGCCGTCCGATCTCCGCGATCTCGGTGACAGATGACCGCCATGAGGCCAGCGAAGGTTTGAACTGCGTCGGTAGCGTGTTGAACGATGCATCAAGAGATTTCGGTTCACGAACTGCGAACGGCGCTCGCCGAAGGTGCGCGTCTCATCGATGTTCGTGAACCCGCTGAATTCAACGAGGCGTATATCGCTGGGGCAGAACTCGTTCCGTTGGCGACCTTGCCAACCTTCGACGGAATTGCGCCAGGTGAAACGGTGTACGTCATCTGTAAGTCGGGCGGGCGCAGTGCGATGGGCTGCGAATTTCTCAATGCATCGGGTGTGCAGGCATTCAACGTGCTTGGCGGCATGATGGCGTGGCTGTACGCGGGCTTCGAGGCGAAGACCACCGAGTGAGCGGTGCACCCGAGGTTTCTTTTCGCTGGGTTGACAGCGACGAGGGCCTCGAAACAGTTATTAACTCCGTGGTCGGCTGCGATCGGTACGCAATTGATACCGAATTTCACCGCGAACGCACATATTTTCCAGCCCTTGCGCTTATTCAAATCGGTTGGAAGGATTCGATCGCGCTCATCGACCCGACGGTCGTCGACATCTCGCCGTTGCGACGACTCTTTCAGTCGGAGGTCGAAGCGGTTTTTCATGCGGCGCAACAAGACCTCGACGTGTTATCGCACGCGGTTGGCGAGATTCCGCGGAGACTCTTCGATACTCAGATCGCGGGCGGGTTTGCGGGGTACGGGACTCCTTCGCTGGCCGCGCTTGTCAACGCGGAATTGAAGATTCCGCTTGCGAAGGGTGACCGCCTGACCGACTGGCTGCGGCGGCCCCTTACCGAGGCGCAGCAGCGATACGCGGCGGTCGATGTCGCCCACCTGCTCGATGTGCAAGATCGTCTGTTGGCCAAACTTGAGCGGTCAGGCCGTGCAGAGTGGGTCCGTGAGGCTTGCGAGGAGCTTCGGCTTCGAGGTCAGCAGCATCAACGGCCAGAAGATGCATGGCTTCGGCTAAAAGATGCTCGCGGTCTGAAGGATCGCGGGCGTGCCGTGGCGCAGGCCGTCGCCGAATGGCGTGAACGACGTGCGATGCAACTCAATATTCCTGTTCGTCAGGTCATCCCCGATCTTGCGATTCTCGGAATCGCCCAACGGCAGCCATCAACCGAGGAAGAACTTTCCCAGGCGAGAGGCGTCGATGGTCGGGCAACTCGGGGATCGGTCGCGAGGGACATCCTTGAGGCTGTTGCTCGCGGGCGAACGGCGAACCCGCCCGAGGTTCCAACTGGCGGCGATGAATTGGAGCGTGATGTCCGTCCTGCGGTGACATTGGTGTCGGCCTGGGTTGCTCAAGTCGCTCGGGACGAGGGCATCGATGCGGCGATGCTTGCCACCCGCGCCGATCTCGTGGCATTTCTCGTCGGTGATTCGGCGGCTCGACTGGCTCAAGGTTGGCGGGCTGAATTGCTCGGCGACGGTATTCGTGACCTGATTTCTGGCCGTGCGGCGCTCACGTTCGTTCCCGCTGGAGCGAACGGAAAGCCCGGCGGTCTGCGTCTCGTGCCCTCTCATCCTGTAGGGTGACACGTGATGCAGGAACCCCCTGCCCTTATCCGTATCACATCAATTTGGGAGCCCTACTGTGAAGAAGGGTCGACATCGTCGCTTCGAAGAAGCGCGAAAGCTGAAGCAGGCCGGTCCAGGTGCGTTTGACCTTGGATTTGGCGACCGTAGTCGTGAAACGTCAAGCGAAGATGACGAGTACGCCGCCCTCGCCGAAAAATATGGCGTGACGTTCGACGACGACGAGGACGACGAGAACTACTAGCCGCGCGAACCTTTTCGCACGACAGGGTGCGGAAGTGGTATCCACGAGTCTCGTTCAAGTTCGCTGACAAGACGGGTGTAGATCGGCGTGCCCACAAGCTCGACGATTTCGTCGCGCAACGAGCGATACACCGGCTCAGATCCGGTGAATGCCTCAGGTGCTTCGGTGCACCACCAGTGGAATTCGCTACCGCCATCGCCCCAGTCGCGTCGTTTCCATTCGCGAAGTTGCGAGACGACGTGACCGGTTTCGTCAGTTGCGTGCTCGAGTCGCATCGGTACTTGCCAGCACACATTTGGTTTCCAATCGAGCGGTCGTTCGCCAGCTTCCATTGCTGCGATGTGAAGTGCACACCCAGCACCGCCTTCAAATCCCGGTCGATTGAGAAAGATGCATGCATCGTCGACGAGGCGAGTTGTGGTCACGGGTTCGCCATCGTCACCTGGTTCGCCGGCCGCAAGGAACCCTTTCTTGACGGCCTTCTCGTGAAATTGCATGTGCTCTGGGCGCACCCTGACGAATGCTTTGACGACGGTTTGGACGTCATCGTCATCGACGAAGTGGGCTCCGTAGCTACAGCACCCTTGCATCATCTCGGTTGCGTCGGCGTCGAGTACGCCTTGGCAGCCCTCACCGAAGATGCAACGGTGTGACGACATGAGGTACGTGGCATCGAACATCCAGGTTCGGTCCTCGTCTGGGTCGTCGAAGGAGATCCATTCGTGAAGATTTTTCGTCATCGGAGTGTGCTTTGCCGTCGATGACGACCGTGCTCGTTTCTTCGATGGTTGCGTGGTTGCCACGGCTGCCACGGTATCGGCGTCGGTAGGCTCTGATCTCGTATGAGCACGAGTAATGGCATTGGCGGTTCAAAGTTGTCATCGGCGATGACGGCGGATGATCTTCGTCAGTCGTTCCTCGGGTATTTCGCTGAGCGAGACCATGCGGTGGTGCCTTCGGCGAGTCTCATTCCGCACGATCCGTCGATCATGTTCACCGTTGCTGGCATGGTGCCATTTAAGTCGTACTTCGTTGGCGATGAGACCCCTCCGTACAGCCGAGCGACGAGTTCGCAAAAATGCGCACGGGCCGGCGGAAAGCACAACGATCTCGATGACGTCGGACGGACCAAGCGGCACCTCGTGTTCTTCGAGATGCTCGGCAACTTCTCATTTGGCGACTACTTCAAGAATGAAATTATTCCGTGGAGCTGGGACCTCGTCACCGAACGATGGGGCTTTGACGGCGATCGATTGTGGATCACCGTGCACGAGGGCGACGACGAAGCGGAAGCGATTTGGCATGAGGTCGTCGGCGTGCCAATGAATCGAATTCAGCGGCTCGGCGACAAGGACAATTTCTGGCAGATGGGCGATACTGGTCCGTGCGGACCGTGTAGTGAAATTCATATTGACCGGGGTCCTTCGTTTGGCCCCGATGGTGGACCCCTTCACGACCCCGCCGGCGATCGATTCATGGAGTTTTGGAACCTCGTCTTCATGCAGTTCGATCAGTCGGCAGATGGCTCACGGGTACTGCTGCCGAAACCTTCGGTCGACACGGGAGCCGGACTTGAGCGAATTCTTGCGCTCGTTCAGGGCGTCGACTCGGTGTGGGAAACGGATCTCATGCAGCCGCTTCTCGACAAGGCGTGCTCGCTGACCGGCAAGACGTATCAGCCGGGTGTCTACGACGATCGTGATTCCTTCGCCATGCGTGTACTCGCCGAGCACGCGCGTTCAGCAACGATGCTCGTGAGCGACGGAGTGTTCCCGTCGAATGAGGGCAGGGGGTACGTGCTTCGACGAATTCTTCGTCGTGCCGTGAGGTTTGCGTTCATGCTTGGCACAGAACGCTTGGTGATGCCTGATCTTGCGGAAACGGCAGTTGATGTGATGGGCGCGGCGTACCCAGATGTTGTGCGCAACCGAGACTTCATTCAAGGTGTGCTCGCCAGAGAAGAAGAGCGGTTCCGTCACACTTTGAAGACTGGGCTTTCAATTCTCGATGGCGAACTCGACAGCGGCGAACGCCTGGCAGGCCACACCGCGTTTCTGTTGCACGACACCTATGGCTTCCCGCTCGAACTCACGGAAGAAATTGCTGCCGAGCGATCGATCGATGTTGACCTCGATGGTTTCAAGGTAGAAATGGCGGCCCAACGCGAACGGGCGAAGGCGGCTCGACGTGATGGAGTCGCAGATGAGCAACGTGTCGACGAATATCGGGAAATTCTCGAACAATTTGGTACGACCGAATTCGTCGGATATGTCGATGACTCGTGCGAGTCGCGGGTGCTTTCAGTGCTGCCTGCGGTCGATGCAGATGGCAACGAGGCCGTCGAAATTTTTCTTGATGTCTCGCCGTTTTACGCTGAGGCGGGCGGCCAAATTGGTGATACGGGTACGATCTCCGGGCTGTCGGGGGCGGCCGAAGTGCTTGATACGACCTATGCCCTGCCAAATTTGCGCCGACATCTCGCGCGTATCACGAAAGGTTCGATCGAGATCGGATCGACGGTGCAGGCCGAGATCGACGTCGACCGGCGAACCTCGATTCGACGTAACCACACCGGTACGCATGTGCTGCATTGGGCGCTTCGCCATGTGCTCGGCGATCACGTAAAACAGGCTGGCTCTCATGTCGGGCCTGATCGGCTGCGCTTCGACTTCTCGCACTATGCGGCCTTGACTGATGACGAAGTGCGAGAAATTGAGCGTCTCGCGAATGATGAGACGCTCCGTAACGCATCGGTTCGCGCATTCGAGACAACGAAAGATGAAGCCGAATCTCTTGGTGCGATCGCGTTTTTTGGTGACAAATATGGCGATGTCGTGCGCGTGCTCGAGGCGGGAAATTCGGTCGAGCTTTGTGGCGGCACGCACGTTCGAGCAACTGGCGATATCGGCACCATCAAGATCGTTGCGGAGTCATCGATTGGGTCGAATCTCCGTCGTATCGAGGCGGTGACCGGCTCGGCGAGCGTTGCGATGTTGCAGCGTGATGAGGCGGTGCTGGCTGAGGTGGCGGAGCTCGTCGGATCGACGACTGGTGACGTCGTTGCCGGAGTGCAGCGCCGACTCGACGAAATGAAGTCGCTGAATGACGAGATCAAAGCGCTGCGAGCGCAACTTGCCGTCGGGCGGGCGTCTGAACTTGCAGAAGCATCGCAAGATGGCATCGTCGTCACACGGGTCGATGGACTTGCACCAGGCGATTTGCGTGAACTTGCGATCGCCGTGCGACAGCGCGATGGCATTCGCCGCTGCGTGCTTATCGGCGAAACGAACACCGGTGGGGTCGGACTCGTTGCCGCGGTGAGCGCTGATGAAGGAATTGCTGCTGCGACGTTGATCGCTGATGCGGCGAAAGCGGTCGGCGGCGGTGGAGGCGGCAAAGGTGATGTTGCAACTGCGGGCGGCAAGGACGTCACGTCCATTGACTCGGCGCTCGAAATTGCCCGTCGGGCGGCGACAAGTTCGTGAGCATCGCGCAGGATCGCCGTCGAGTGCTCGGCGTCGATCCGGGCTCGCGTCGCATCGGTTTAGCCATTGGAGTTTCCGGTGTCGCGTCACCGTTTACCGTGATCGAGCGGCATCGTGACCTCGCCGTGACGATGCGAACGATGGCGACGATCGTCGCAGAAGAAGAGATCAATGTCGTTGTTGTCGGCCTGCCATTGCACCTCGATGGCACCGAAGGTAAATCGGCGAAGGCTGCACGCACCTTCGTCGCATCACTCAGTAAGTTCATTGATGTGCCCGTGACCTTTCACGACGAACGGCTAACAACAGTGACCGCTGACCGAGCGATGTTGGATGCTGGTGTGAAGGCCCCGGAGCGCCGCCGCAATGTTGACAAAATTGCGGCCGCCGTCATGTTGCAATCGTGGCTTGATTCAAGGGCGCCTGGTGAGATCTGACCTGCTTGCCGATGACGAGCGTGCACGGAGCGCGTGGGATGAGGATGAGTGGGATCTTCCCGATGAGGTACCGCGTGTTGACCGGCTTCCGCAACGTGGGTCGCGAGTGCAATGGCTCGTGTGGGGAGTATTTGCGGCCGTAATTGCACTCATCCTTGCGGCGGGTTCGACAGGGTGGTGGTTACTTCAACGAGTGAGCGCCGAAGAAGTTGTTGGTGAGTTGACCTCATTCGATGTCGTCGAAGGCGACACTGTTGCGACTGTTGCTCAACGGCTTGCTGACGATGGTTTCATCGACGACGCCGGAGTTTTCACGTGGTATGTCGGCGAAAAGGGTGGTCTCGAACCGATTCCAGGGCTGTATCGGTTGCAGCCGGGGTCCCATTTGGGTGACGTGCTTGCGGTGTTGCGCACGCCACCGGGCGAGACGTATCGACGGGTGACGTTTCCTGAGGGATTCACGGTCGCGCAGATGGCGGACCGGCTTGCCGAGGTCATCGACAATCTGTCTGCGGAGGAGTTCACCTCGCGTGCGCTCGATCCCACACGTCGTGTGCCGTGGCGCCCGAGCGACGTCGCGAGTCTCGAGGGCCTGCTGTTCCCGGACACGTATCAGGTGTCGAATGCTGATAATGAAAGTCAGGTCATCGAGCGGATGATTGAGTTGATGCAACGCGTTGCAACTCAAGAAGAACTTGAAGCGGGGGCGGAACGACTTGGTCTCACGCCATATGAAGTGCTCATCGTTGCCTCGATGATCGAACGTGAAGCAAAGGTTGATGTCGATCGTGGTCGCATCGCCCGAGTCATCTACAACCGACTTGAGCGTGGCATGGCGCTCGAAATTGACGCGACCCTCTACTACAACTCGTCGACGGATGTTCCCTTCTCAACCTTGCGCGCGATTGACACCCCGTATAACACGTACACGCGAACCGGTCTTCCGCCGACGCCAATTTCGAACCCCGGTCGCGCATCGATTCGAGCGGCCTTGAACCCGGCGCCAAATCCGGCATCGGGAGATTCGCTGTGCTCGGTGCTGCCAGATCCGACTGTTGGCTGCGAGTACTTGTATTACGTGCTCGCCGACGACGATGGCTCACATGTCTTCGCAGTGACGCTTGAACAGCATCTCGCCAATGTTGACATCGCTCGAACCAAGGGGTTGCTGTCGTGAACCGCTCCACTGGTCCGGTCGTCGCGGTCATTGGCGATCCGATCGGTCACTCGTTGTCTCCCGTCATGCACAACGCAGCATTTCGTGCCGCCGGACTTGACTGGTCGATGGTGGCCGTGCAGGTTGTGGCGGGGACAGGCGCAACTGCGGTTGATCGTGTGAGATCCGGCGAGTTTGCCGGACTTGCTGTGACGATGCCGCTCAAGGTTGAAGTTGCGCATGCGGTCGATGAACTCGATGCGGCTGCTGCCCGATTTCAATCGGTGAACACCGTTGTACGGGGAACCGACGACCGATTAGTGGGTATGAGCACCGATGGTGGCGGATTTGTTGATTCGCTTGGGGCTGCAGGCGTCAGTGTCGCTGGAGCCAAGGTGCATGTCGTTGGCGCTGGTGCGGCAGCGCGTTCGATCATCGCTGCCCTGGGTGAGTCTGGGGCATCGGTCATCTCAATTTCGAATCGGTCCTTCGCAGGCGCAGAGCATGCCGCCACCCTTCATGAGAGCGCGGTAGCCGTCGACGGCCCTGAGGCGCAATCGGCGGTACGCGAGGCCGATGTCGTTGTCAACGCAACATCGGTCGGAATGGGGGTTCACTCGAGCGATCAGGTTCTTCCGATCGAGGTTGCCCTCATTTCCTCGCACCAGGTGGTTGCGGACATCGTGTACCACCCTCTCGAAACCGGGTTGCTTGCTGCGGCGCGGTTGCGCGGTGCGACGGTCGTCGACGGGCTCGGAATGCTCGTCTACCAGGCTGCTCGACAGTCGTTTGCCTGGACGGGAATACGTCCGGATCCGGCTGCGATGCGCCGCGCAGCAGAAACCGAACTTGCGCAACGTGCCGGATAGCCTCGACACGTGCTTCGATTGTTGACGGCCGGCGAATCCCACGGGCAGGCGCTTGTTGTTGTACTCGAAGGGCTTCCTGCCGGGCTCGAAATCACTGTCGAGGACATTCAGTCCGAACTTGGTCGACGTCGACTCGGGTACGGTCGCGGTCCACGTCAACGTTTTGAAGTGGATGAACTCACGCTCATTGGTGGCGTTCGACACGGACGTACCCTCGGATCGCCGCTCGCGATCGAAATCAAGAACACCGAGTGGTTCCGCAGCGATAAATGGCACGAAGAAATGTCGCCAGCGCCGGGCGCAACGAAAGACCCACTCACGAAGGTTCGCCCAGGGCACGCCGATCTTGCTGGAATGCAGAAGTACGGCTTTACCGACGCCCGAGATGTGCTCGAACGAGCCTCTGCTCGAGAAACAGCCGCCCGTGTTGCGGCAGGGGCGGTTGCGAAGAAACTGTTGTCGCACATCGGCATCGAAATTCTTTCGCATGTCATCCAGATGGGCTCGGCCCGAGCACCGCACGGCGTCACGCCGCTGCCGAGTGACCTAGCCACCATTGACGAGTCTCCAGTTCGCTGTTTTGACGCCGGTGCCGCCGACCACATGGTTGAAGAAATCAAGGCTGCCGCGAAAGATGGCGACTCGCTCGGAGGCGTCGTTGAGGTGCTCGCGTATGGCGTGCCGGTCGGGCTTGGATCACACGTCCACTGGGACCGGAAGATTGATGGGCTCCTCGCGCAAGCGCTCATGTCGATTCAGGCCGTGAAGGGTGTTGAAATTGGCGACGGGTTCGAAGTCGCTGGTCGGCGCGGCAGCGCAGCTCACGACGCGATTCATTGGGATACCGATGACGCGAAGTTTCGACGCCGCACCTCGCTCGCCGGAGGCGTTGAAGGTGGCATGACCTCAGGCGAGCTTGTTGTGGTGCGTGCTGCAATGAAGCCACTTGCGACGCTCAATGTACCGACGCTAGAAACCGTCGATGTGGCGACAAAGGAGTCCTCTGTGTCGTTCAAAGAGCGAACCGACGTGACGGCGGTGCCGGCGATGGGCGTGGTCGCTGAGACGATGGTCGCGCTCGTGCTCGCCGATGAGGCGCAACGAAAATTCGGTGGAGATTCGGTTGAGGAATTCGTTCGAAATGCTCAGGCCACTGCCGCTGCGGTCGACCAGCACAGCAGGTAAGCCATGAATCGGGTCACAGTTCGCCTGCCGGGAGAAGGTGTCGATCGCTCCTACGAAGTTGTCGTTGGGTCCGGTGCGCTCGCGCTGCTCGACGGGCTGCTCGATGCGCTCGATACCTCGCCCAAACGAATCGCAGTCGTGAGTCAGGCAGGCCTGCCCGTGACAGTGTCGTCAACCCGTGAATGTCACCGATTCATGATCGGTGACGGCGAGCACCACAAGACGCTCGACACGATTCAAGAGCTGTGCCGAGGCTTCGCATCGGCTGGAATCACACGAAACGATGTCGTCGTTGCGGTTGGTGGTGGCATGGTTACCGATGTCGCAGGGTTTGCTGCGGCTTCGTACCACCGTGGCATCCGTGTTGTTCACGTACCGACGACGTTGCTCGGCATGATCGACGCTGCCATCGGCGGCAAGACTGGGGTCAACCTGCCCGAAGGAAAGAACTTGGTCGGTGCGTTTTGGCAACCATCGGGAGTGCTGTGCGATCTCGACGTGCTATCGACGCTGCCTGACCGTGAAGTTCGCTGTGGCAACGGCGAGATGGCGAAATACCACTTCCTCACCGGAGAAAATCTGTCTGCGCTGAACCTCGGAGAACGTGTTGCGCGCTGTGTCGAGATCAAGGCTGAGGTCGTCGCATCCGACGAGCGGGAGTCGGGTCGTCGAGCGATACTCAACTACGGACACACCCTCGCGCACGCGCTCGAAACAGCATCGGAGCATCGACTCGCGCACGGTGAAGCGGTTGCGATCGGCTTGTTGTTCGCGGCGCGACTCGCAGAGCGTCTCGGACGAATTTCATCCGAGCGTGTTGAGCAGCATCGAATCGTCATCGAGGATGACTACGGTCTTGCAACGACGATTCCGCAGGTCGCGTCCCCGGCCGAATTTGTCGCGCTGATGGGCAGGGACAAGAAAGCGGTCGATGGGCTGACCTTTGTGCTCGATGGCCCGAGTGGCATCGAAGTTGTCGCAAATGTCGACGCTGTGGTCGTTCGAGAACTGCTTGACGAACTTGTCGGCTCATGACGGTTGATCCGCCCGCTGGGTCAAGGGTGCGATTGCGTCAGTGGCAGCCAACGGATCATGATGCGTTTGTCGACCTCAATACCGATCCGCAGGTGATGGAGACCATCGGTCCGGTGATGGATGCCGGTGGGGCGGAGGCGTTTCTTTCACGGATTCAACGACATTTTGATGAACACGGATTCGGATTGTGGTGTATCGATCTGGACGGCGAGTCGATTGGCTTCTGCGGGTTGATGGTTCCGTGGTTCCGTGATGGCGTCGAAATCGGTTGGAGGTTGCGTTCGAAATGGTGGGGGAATGGCTACGCGAGCGAATCCGCCCGTTGCGTGTTGGCTCACGCATTTTCCAATGAGCACGGTGGACTGGGGTTTGACGAAGTGATTTCGTTTACCGCTGAAGTCAATGTTCGATCGCAACATGTCATGCGTGCGATCGGCATGGAACATGACGCCAATGGTGATTTCGAGCATCCGGGTGTTCCCGAGACGAGTCATCTCAGACCGCATGTGCTGTATCGGCTGTCCGTTGGGCGATACCGTTCATTGTTGTGAGCAAACGAATCCTGCTTCTTCACGGACCGAACCTCAATTTGCTCGGTACCCGCGAACCCGAGGTGTATGGCACCGCGACGCTCGGTGACCACATTGCGCGCACGCGTGAATGTGCAACCGACTTTGGTTTCGAGGTCGAAGACCTGCAGAGCAATCATGAGGGTGACCTCATCGAGGCGGTGCATGGTGCTCGCGGTCGCTGTGACGCGATCATTATCAACCCTGGTGCGTTCACCCACTCGTCGTGGGCGCTCCACGATGCGCTGGCGGCCTTCGACGGCGTGGTGGTTGAGGTTCATCTCTCAAATCCCGATGCGCGCGAGCCATGGCGGAGAACAAGCGTCGTTGCGCCGGTTGCGACTGGCTCAATTTCGGGTTTCGGTGGTACCGGTTACGAGCTTGCAGTTCGTGCGGTAGCGGCTCGTCTGCAATGAACCCTGTCAATGTTTCGGGACGTGCGGCGCGTCTCATTGAGGTTGCTGCGGAGCAACAACTTGAGTGCCTCATCGTGTCCGATCGGTCGAACATTCGATGGCTCACCGGGTTCACGGGATCAGCCGGAACTCTTGTCATCTCAGGCGACCACCTCATGTTCGTCACCGACGGGCGTTATACGAATCAGGCTGAGCAGCAGATGTCGGCTGCCGGAGTTGAGCAGTTTGAGATCGTCACTCGGCGATCGGTGGCGGAACAGCGTGCCGAGATTTCTGCCCGAATCGCCGGATGCAGAACCGGAGTTGAGTCGTCGGTCATCGCACATGACGAGTGGTCGGTGTACGCATCTGCTGCCAACGTTGTCTCAAGCGATTCGCTTGTTCGTCAGATGCGACGACACAAAGATTCGTGGGAACTCGACCGCATTCGGCGTGCTGCGAATATCGCCTCGGACACTCTCGAGGAATTATCCGACATGCTGATTCCTGGGGTCAGCGAACGCGATATTCGAGATGAGTTGGAGTACCGAATGCGGCGGGCCGGCGCAGATGGTCCGAGTTACGAGACGATTGTTGCGACCGGTTCGGTGAACGCAGCGTCCCCACATGCGAGACCAACGACTCGAACGCTCGAAGACGGCGATCTCGTTGTCATTGACGTCGGCGCGCTCATTGATGGCTACCACTCGGACATGACCCGTTCATTCGTTGTCGGTGAGCCTTCAGCAGAGCAGGAACGGTGGTTTGATCTCGTTCTTGCGTCGCAGAGCGCAGGTCTTGAACGCATCGAACCAGGCGTTTCCGCAACCGCCGTCGACGCGGCCTGCCGAACAGTCTTTGAGGAGGCTGGTTGCAGTGACCTATTCACGCACGGAACCGGGCACGGCGTCGGGCTTGATATTCACGAGGAACCCTTTATCGGGTCAACCTCAGCCTCAATTCTTGCCGAAGGTGATGTGGTGACTGTCGAGCCTGGGCTCTATCGTGTCGGCACCGGAGGTATCCGGATCGAAGATCTCGTCGTTGTAACAGCGACGGGTTTCGAGAATCTCACATCTCTTTCCAAGGACTCCCCATGCCCGCAATTACTACGAACGATCTGAAGACCGGCATCACGCTCGAGCTCGACAACGGGCTCTTTCAAGTCATCGAATTTCAGCACGTCAAACCCGGTAAGGGTGGTGCGTTTGTTCGGACGAAGTTGCGCAATGTGAGAACGGGAAACGTGTTTGACCGCACGTTTAACGCCGGTATCCGCGTTGAACAGGCGATCATTCGACGCGAAGAAATGCAGTTCTTGTACCGCGACGGCGACGATTACGTGTTCATGAACAACGAGTCATACGAACAGATGAACGTCGCGCCTGCGGCACTCGGCGAAGCAGCAGATTTCATTGTTGAGGGCATGGTTGCGCAGGTCGCGTTCCACGAGGGAGAGATCATCTCGGTGGAAATCGCAGCGTCGGTTGAACTCACCGTTGCCGAAACCGAGCCCGGCGTACAGGGAGACCGAGTGTCCGGTGCTCGCAAGCCAGCAACGCTTGAAACCGGTCGCGTCATTCAGGTGCCGTTGTTCGTTGAAACTGGAGACCGGGTGAAGGTTGACACGCGCAGTGGCGACTACATCACTCGGGTGTGAGCGTCGCCATGACCGATGAGCGTTCAGACGCGCGCGAGCGCGCCCTCAACTTGCTGTACGAGGCGCATTCAAAGGGACTCGCCGTCGAAGATGTCATCGCCGCGCAGGTCGTCACACCTGATGACCTCACATGTTTGCTGGCGCGTGGTGCCGACACGTCAAAGTCGCAGGCTGACGCGCTCATCGACGCCAAATCAAAAGGTTGGACGATCGATCGGATGCCGGTGCTCGATATTGCGATCATGCGGATGGCGACGTTTGAGTTGCTCGAACGCAGCGATGTGCCTACGGCGGTCGTGCTCAACGAGGCGGTTGATCTCGCGAAGCGTTACTCGACCGATGACAGCGGTCGGTTCATTAACGGCGTCCTCGCGGCAATCGCGTCCGAATTGCGTGCGTAGGTCACCGGTTCGTGATCTGCCAGAGAATGAATTTCGAGTTTCGCCAACTCTCGCGAAAGCCAATTGATGCGGCCTCAGATTCTGTGAGTGGCGACTGAATGTAGTCACTGCCAATTTCTTGGGCATACCAGTCGCCACGATCTACCATCATGTCGACGTTGTTACCTTGAATCGCTCGTCGATGCGTGAAGAGATTCATTGAACGTGCCTGAAAAAACACGACGACGTCACGCTCATCGGTGAGTCGGGTGATTGCATCGAAGAGTTCGGCGACAGCGGGATCTTCGGGGCCCCAGTGCACGTAGTCGTAGTCGACGTGATAGCGCAACGAACTTGCTGTCATCTGGAGGGTTCCACATGCGGGACCGATGAACACGAGGCAGATCGCGATCGAGGACGCAAGGTGTCGGCCAGTGAGCGCACCGAGGGTGTGTAGTCCGTAGGCGGCGATGATGAGCAGCAGGACGAACGGCGTGTACATGTGACGCTGCTCGTGGTACGGGGTGATGAGCACGAGCGCTCCAATGCCGATGGCTGCAGCGGCGATGTGGATAGGCGCTGAAGATTGTCGACGGAACAACCCAATGAGTGACGCAACAAGTCCGATCACTCCGGCGATCGCAACCGTCCAAGCCAGCACGACCCCAAGCAGATGTGATGACAGCAGCGAGATTGGTTCGTTACCCGCAGTCTTGAGACCTAATAATTCAGCGAACCTCGGCGCGTACCACTGAAGATTTGATGGAATCGCGCGCAGGCCGCCGCCAGGTGCTCGGGTAGCGAGTAGCGGGGCCGGCAGGATGAGGTGGACACCGATCACCGTTGCGAACAGCCACAGCCACGGAATGACGATGGATGGTCGTGAGGGGCGATGCGTGCCCGTCGCGCGCGATGCCACGAGTTGGATGGCGGCAAGCGCAAGGAAAAGTCCAAGGCCCTCGCGTCGCACGTGAAAGGCGAAACCCATGGTGACGGCCGCGGCAACCATGAGGCGGTCGTTGCGTATGAGCACGCGGTTGTGGCGCCATGCGGCATCGATGAGCGACAGCGAGCCTAGGGCGATTGCGATGAAGACGATGTCGCTTAACACTGCGTCGGTTGATGAGATGAACCAGCTGTTCAGAGCGACGATGAGGGTGACAAGGGTCGAACCCACACGATCGAAACGTCGCCGCGTCAGCCCGAGCATGAGGAGTGACATCGCAACGTATGCGATGGTCGGCACCAACTTGAGAACACCAAAATTGAGACCAAAGATTGAAACCAGCGGGAACAGCAGCAATGGAAATCCCCACGGGTATGCGATCGGGCTGAAGGTCGACCAGGCCGAGTTTGACAACGCAAATCGGTTATCCGCGACAACATTCCAGAGCGTGCCGTCGGCGAGTCCTCGCGCTTGATTGATGTAGAGGGCGTAATCGTCGCCCCAGGGGTGTCCGCCTTCTTGAAAACTTCGTGCGAGTGCGAATAACGCAACTGCGAGAACGGCACCACGGAGGGTGACGAGTTTGTTCTGTGATTGCAGTCGCCTGAGCGTCACTGAAAATCAGCCGTCGAGATCGTCCGCGGTGCTCTCGAGAGAGTCAATGAGTTCATCGATGTCGTCCTCTTCGCCTGCGATGAGCAACACATTGTCGTCGCCATCACCGGGGGAGTACACGGCAGCGATGTCGAAGTGGTTGACCACGATTTCGGTGTCCTCGTCGTCAACCGGCGTAACGAACGCGACTTCAACGTCGGCATCAGGAGGTTTGTCCATCAAGATGTCAATGAGCTCTCGAACTCTCATGTGGCTTCCACTTTCGGTTATGTCTCGGCGAGCCAACGATCAGCGCGATGCAAGAGAAACAGACTGACTTCTTTGCAGCGCTCAAGGCTTGTCGCGACAGCGGTGTCGTTGTTCATGTAGACGTCGGCCAGTTCAAGCGAAATCTTTGCAACGATGGAGAGTGAACGTTCAGGAGCATCGGTCACAGAAAGGAATGAGTCGATCGCTGAAACCTCAACCGGCAGGTCGACTCCGCCAACACCGGCAATTTCGGTCGCAAGCACGAGCAGGTCGGGTGGGTTCGGCAACGGTGGGAGGGTCCACGTGAAGATGAGCGGAAAGGTGAATCCGGTCGGCGGTTCATCATCGAGGTCGTCGAGTTTCATGATTTCGTCTTCGAAGCCAAGCAGCGCACGCGGATCGACATCAAGCGAGAGGTGTAGGTCGATTGGCCCGGCGCAGGCCTCCTCTGGATGGAGATCTACTTCCCAAAGTTGGCGCAACGAATACGTCTCGACGAAATGCCGTTCGTCGTGAACGTGAAAACCATTATCGATGGCTTCACTTTTCAAATCGGCGACAAACCCGGCGACATCGATGACTGCCACGTTCTGCACACTACCGTGAATGGCGATGACTCTTCCGAAGCGTGCTGGAGCAGTTGACCATCAGATGGCGCGAGATACCTTCGCTCGGGCTGCGGACGCAGTGGCTCGTGTGTTGAGCCGCACCGAGAACTGGGGGCCTTCGGGGCAACGCGAGAGTCAATATGCATTCGACCTCACTGCGGATGAAGTGTGCCTCAACGAACTCTACGACGCCGGATTTGCGGTGTTCAGCGAGGAGTCAGGCGTGACGGGCGATCCATCGGCGCCTCTCGTTGTTGTTGATCCGGTTGATGGCTCAACAAATGCATCGCGTGGCCTGCCATGGTTCGCAACTGCGTTGTGTTTGCTCGTCGATGGTCAACCAGAAGTTGCTCTGGTCGCAAATCATGCGACGGGTCAGCGATGGGAGGCGGTCGCGGGGCAGGGGGCGCTCTGCGACGGCGAGCCGATTGCACATTCAGGTTGCTGCACGTTGAGTGATGCGGTGGTCGCAATGTCCGGGCTTCCCCGTCATCACTACGGCTGGTCGCAATTTCGCGTGCTCGGTGCGTCGGCGCCCGATTTGTGTCTCGTGGCGTCGGGTGTGCTCGACGCGTGGTGCGATATGCATCGCGGAGGTCATGGGTTGTGGGATTACGCCGCGTCAGCGCTCATTTGCACCGAAGCCGGTGCTGTTATTGGTGATGTCTACGACCGCGATCTGTTTCCGCTTGATCCGACGGAACGACGGTCACCGATTGCGGCAGCAACTCCAGAGTTATTCGAGTCGTTCCGAGCGCAACGGCTACAGGACGACTGATCTGCGAGTCACGGGTCGAGCCAACCCTCGAACGTACGCCGATATCCTGACCGTTCCGGGCGCATAGCTCAGTTGGCTAGAGCGCTTCCCTTACAAGGAAGATGTCGGGGGTTCGAGTCCCTCTGCGCCCACCAATGATGTCAACGGTTTCACGCCGAACCGTCTGATAGTGGACTGACACGTGGCACAGCCGTGGCACAAAGATTGTTCTGGTTC
>JALRBS010000057.1 GCA_023262325.1 Ilumatobacteraceae bacterium
CTCGACGAACTCGATTCGTTTCTGCGAAGCGCGGATGACGTCTCGATTGTCTCGGTGATGGCGGTGAACAATGAGGTCGGAACGCGAACCGACCTTCGCCAAGTTGTGCGGGTTATTCGAGCTGCGGCTCCGAACGCATGGATTCACACCGACGCGGTTCAGGCGGCATCATGGACTGACCTTCGAGAACTCTCGGACCTTGTCGACCTCATGTCGTTGAGCGCGCACAAGTTCGGCGGTCCGAAGGGGATGGGCATTCTTGTGATGAAAGGCGGTGCGTCGCCGCATCCGCTCATTCTCGGTGGCGGCCAGGAGCGCGGGCATCGATCGGGAACCACCGATGTCGCGGGAGTTGTTGCAGCATCTGTTGCGCTTCGCATTACCGATGCCAATCGCGCGATCACCGTGCCGCGGGTCGCAAGCATGAAAGACCGGTTGCTCAATCAACTTGCGACGATCGACGGTGTCGTTGAGACGGTCCCTAGGGAGGTCACTGTCCCGGGAATTGCCCACCTCTGTGTTGAAGGCGCCGAGAGCGAGTCGCTGCTCTTTCTTCTTGACGAGGCGGGTGTCTGCGCGAGCGCAGCGTCAGCATGTGCGAGTGGTGCGATGGAAGCGTCGCATGTGCTTGCCGCAATGGGAATTGCCGCAACGACGCGAGGTGGTGCGCTCCGATTGTCCTTCGGGCACACGACGACCGACCATGACATCGAACGTGCAATCGATGTGCTGACGGAGTCCATTCATCGTCTTCGTCGTGGTTCGTCATTGCGAGGGGTCGAAACACGATGAAGGTGATGATCGGAATGAGCGGCGGCGTTGATTCGTCGGTCGCAGCAGCAGTGTTACGCGATGCGGGCCATGAGGTTGTTGGGGTCACGATGCGCTTATGGGGCGGCGAAAGCGACACCGGCTGTTGCAGTGTGTCCGACGTCGACGACGCGCGGCGCGTTGCGCAACAGCTCGGTATCGAACACGTCATTTTTAACTTCTCTGATGATTTCGAAACACACGTCGTGGCCCCATACGTCGAGTCACACGCACATGGTGTGACGCCAAATCCGTGCGTCGAGTGCAACCGTCATCTCAAATTCGATCGACTTGCGAAACGGGCAGAACTCCTTGGATTTGATGCGGTTGCGACTGGGCATCACGCACGGGTCGGGCATCACGAGGACGGGCGCCGCCGCCTTGAACGTGGGGCAGACCGCGAAAAAGATCAGAGTTACGTCCTCCACATGGTCGACGAGGCCGGACTAGCCCACACGATGTTCCCGATTGGACATCTCACGAAGGCAGAGGTTCGTGACCACGCCACCAAACTCGGACTTCGAACGGCGTTGAAACCTGATAGCCAGGACGTCTGCTTCATCAGTCGAGAGAATGGGCGAGAGCACTTTCTCGGTCACCGAATTCCTCTGCGGCGGGCACGAGTTATCGATCGGTCGGGTGAACACGTTGGCGAGGTAGACGCTGTCGAACTTGTCACAATCGGACAGCGTCGTGGCCTCGGGCTCCCCGGCGGCGGCCCCGTTCGATACGTCATCGATGTGAATCTTGAGACGCCCTCTGACCCTACGGTGATCATCGGCGATGCCGATGACCTGCTCGTGACAAGCCAGGAGTGCGCCAGCCTGACATGGGGAACTGGACCCTACGAAGGAGAAGCGCTTGCGCAAACGAGCGCGCACGGCACGCCCCGCCCATGCGTGGTGACTCGAATCGGCATTGACCGCTATCGACTCGACTGGAAACTTCGTTCAGCTCGCGTCGCACCGGGACAGAGCATCGTGCTGTACGACCCATCAGATACGTGGGTGATCGGCGGCGGAACTGCGCTCGCCGCTCGTCCTTAGGTGGCTTGGGCCAATCGTTGGGTCGGCTGCTTAGCGCAGTGTCGCTGAGCGAGAGCGGAGCGCCGCGAGTGCTTCACCGGGTCGTGTCGGAGCGATGAGCGCTGCTTTCAAATGAATTGCTCTGCCTTGGGGTTGTCGACGGCCAGTATTCAGCACGACCGTTGCCATTTGCTGAAGGACAATTTCAAGCGCGTGGCCGGTTGAAGGACCGGTGAGGTCGGCGGCTTCGGTCGTCGTTTCGGCAAGCGCGACTGAACGCACCTCGTGCCGTTTCCACATGGCTGTCTCGGATAGGAGCAATGGGTCGTGGACGACCACCCCAACCGGAACGAGCACCAGCCAGCGGATCGACAATCGGTGCCATCGAGGGATCGCGAGGACGAGCAACGCGACCGACAACGTTGCGCACACGATCGATACGACAATGCGACCGTCGGCTGAGTACACGAGCGCAAGCGTCACAAGTGTCGCAACGATGAGGTACATCGCTGTCGACGCGATGAGAAAGCCGAGTGGCGGTCGAAGCGGAAATCGATCCTCCGCACCGTACGCAGAGGCCTGCACCCATGAACGCCCGATCGGCGCCGAGCACGTCGCCAACGTTGCGGCACATGCGAGGACCATGCCGATGCCGGTCACCACGCTCATCGGATCATTGACGACACCAAACACACCAAACACGACGGATGTCGGAACGGTGATTCGGGCAACCGTCAGGGTGATCGTTGATTTCACTGCCAACGCAATCGCTCCAGCCACCCACAGCAACCACGAGCACACGCTTGTTGGGAGACCGGCGTTCAGGGCATCCACTGCGGGACCGAGAGTGAGTGCGATGCCGAGCCACATACCTCGTATCAGCCATGTGATCACCATTGCGCTGTTCGGTGCCACGCCTCCCGATTCCATAGGTCAATTGTGGCTTGAAACTCAACGAACGTGACATCTCCCACGAGTCGTGGCGGACAGATTGCCCATGACACGATGGGTGAATGGGAGGAGTGCTCGATGCGATCAAGCCAGGCGCCACTCTTGGCGTCGGAAGCCTTCCGCATCGAAGTGCATCCGCCGCTGTTGAATTCTCGATCGCTCACTTCGATCTGCCGGTGGTACCTCGACTTCCGCGCCGTTCAGGAGCCGAGTCGCTCGCGAACCAAGCGTTAGTCGGTGTGCCGGGAGTTGAAATGGGACCCTACGGAACGCTCGCGGTCGACATCGCACGCCTCGATCCCGACGCACCGGTGACGACCGATCTGCTGACCGATAATTTCGTCGGCTTCCGCGCCTTTACCGAACTCGCACCACAACTGCACGTTGACGGCCGCCTCGTGAAGTGGCAGGTCGTTGGCCCGGTGACGCTCGGACTGACGTTGCTGCGCGCTGGGGCTCCCGACGACCTTGCATTTCGGGTTGCGGCACAGGCCATTCGGGCACACGTACTTGCGCTCGGATCTGCATTGTCGACTGCACTTCCGAACTCGGCGCAGCTAGTCATGTTTGACGAGCCGCTCATGGTTGACCTCATGTCAAATGACTTCCCGCTACCGCCCGATACGGTCGCTGACATGCTGTCGACGGCCATGGCGACCGCGCAGCCGTTTGGTGCGATTGGTCTGCACTGTTGCTTCGAAGCGGACTGGCCGTCGTTAATCGAGGCAGGACCCCAGGTGTTGTCAATACCGGCGACGGAGGCCGTCGTTGAGGTCAGTGGTTACATCGATCGATTCATTGAGAACGGTGGCCGGGTCGCCTGGGGCGCCGTGGGTACTGGCGGTCCAATTGGAATTACTGCGAGCAGGTCGTGGCATTCCTTGAGCGATATTTGGTGCAAGATGGTGAAACGAGGCTCCGATCCCGCAGTACTGCGAGCGCAAAGTTTGTTGTCACCGCAGAGCGGGCTTGCCTCGTACTCGCCTGCGGTAGCCGAAGATATATGCCGGTCGCTCCATGACATCTCGTTGCGGGTGCAGGACCAAGCCTCCGCAGCAAAACTCGTGCTCGGTGCCTGACGCGAACGACGGTTAAGAATCGTTACGTACACTGAGGCGTATGGCATCCGCTGAACACGCTGAGGGCGCGTCTGATGCAGCGTTGCGGATCTCAGAACTTCGAATATCGCTCGAGTATCACAACCGGCGATATCACGAGGACGACGACCCGGAGATTCCCGACAGTGAATTTGATCTCCTCGTCAACGAACTGCGGCGACTTGAGGAGGAACATCCGGAACTCGCAAGCGAGTCCTCGCCCGGTGTCACCGTTGGTGGCGCACCGAATACGACATTTGCTCCGGTCGTCCACGCGCAGCCAATGACGAGTCTCGATAATGCGATGGACGCCGATGAGTTGCGTGCGTGGGGAAGTCGGATTGAAAAAGCGCTCGACGGCGAGGCAGCGCGTTACGTCTGTGAACTCAAAATCGATGGGCTCGCGGTCAGTCTGAGATACGAAGACGGTCACCTCGTGACCGCTGCGACGCGCGGCGATGGTCGCGTCGGTGAGGATGTCACCGCGAACGTGCGAACGATTCAAGGACTTCCGCAGGTGATCGACGGCGTGCCGAGCGTCTTTGAGGTGCGCGGCGAAATTTACATGGCACGTTCGGTGTTCGATGCGCTGAACGTCGAGGCGACAAAAGCTGGTGAGCGTCTGCTCGTCAATCCGCGAAACGCAGCTGCGGGATCGTTACGGCAGAAGGATTCTGCGGCGACGGCTCGACGACGGCTCTCGATGTGGGCCTATCAACTTGGCGAAGCAGCATTCGATGTAGCGCCAGAGACACATACTGAAACACTTGATTTCATTCGCTCTCGTGGATTTCCGGTAAACCCGGAAGTCGCCGCGTTCGACAGTTTTGACGGGGTACTCGACTTTTGTGTGAGCGCAGTCGATCGTCGGCACGAACTTGACTACGACGTCGACGGGGTCGTCATAAAGGTTGACAACCTCGACCAGCGTCGTCGCCTCGGCTTCACCTCACGAGCACCGCGTTGGGCAATCGCATTCAAGTTTCCGCCTGAAGAACGACTAACGCGACTCATTGACATTCGGGTTTCGGTTGGACGAACGGGGAGGACAACCCCGTACGCGGTGCTCGAGCCAGTGTTTGTTGGAGGGTCGACGGTGTCGATGGCGACGTTGCACAACGAGGATCAGGTACGAGCAAAAGATGTGCGGCCTGGGGATACGGTCATCGTTCGTAAGGCGGGCGATGTCATTCCCGAAGTCGTCGGACCCGTCCTCTCCGAGCGACCGGATGGCCTCGACGAATGGTCGTTTCCGGAGGTCTGCGAATGCCCCTTGAAGAGTCGGTATGTGCGTGCCGCCGGAGAGGCAGACACTCGATGTGTCGAACCACAATGTCCGTTTCAACGTGATCAGAAGATCATGTACTGGGCAAGCCGTGGCGCAATGGACATTGAGGGTCTTGGAGAGCGAACCGTCGTACAACTCACGGAATCGGGTCGTGTCCGAGATGTCGCAGACCTGTACGCCTTGAGCGTCGACGATGTAGAAGCGCTTGAGGGTTTCGCGCGGATGAGTGCTGAAAAGCTCGTCGCCGCTATCGACGAATCGCGTACGCGTCCGGCCTGGCGCGTGCTCACCGCATTCGGCGTCAAACATCTTGGGCCCACTGCAGCGCAAGCACTTGCCTCGAAGTTTGGATCGGTTCGAGCAGTGCTCGACGCGACCGATGACGAACGCGCGGCAGTCGACGGGGTCGGCGAAGTGATATCGGCAAGTGTCACGAACTGGTGGGCGGACGAACGGCACCGTGATCTTGTCGATCGATTGGAAACCGCAGATGTGAAGTTCGATGTCATGCCGGCGTCATCAACCGCCGCGTCGAACCTTGCACAGACGCTCGACGGTCGAGCAGTTGTCATTACTGGTTCGGTGCCGGGCTACACCCGCGAAGGCGGCATTGAAGCAGTTGTTGCTCGTGGTGGAACCTCGCCCGGCAGCGTCTCCAAAAAGACGTATGCGCTGGTCGTCGGTGATGGAGCAGGTGCCTCAAAGCTGTCGAAGGCAGAGACGTTCGGCATACCGGTGATTCCGGCGGCGGATTTCGACCGCTTTCTTGAAACCGGCAATCTTCCCAGCGAGGGTTAAACGACGTTGAAGTACCAGCTGAACGTTCGCGCTCGAGCGCGTCCCTCGTCCAACGGCCAGTAGATGACCTCTACGGTGTGAATGCCGGAATCAAACCGGTCGATCGGGCCTTGCGGTGATGGCGAGTACGTCAGTGTGAAGTTTCCGGGTTCGAACACAGTGACGCGTGGAACCGACACTTGCTCTCCGGGCTCGGCGCCACCATCTTGAACCTCGGCGAGATTGACCGTCTCGATTTCGATTCCGTCGACGACAAGTACGCCGGTGAACCCTTCAATGAGGTCAACGGTGATGTCGGTCTGCGCCAGGGCCTGCTCTGCTTCTGGAACTGGCAACACACTCTCGATCGTTGCAGGCAGGTTTGTTCGCGCATCACCGGTGACGCTGACGAGCACTCCTCGACCGACGAGAACCAGGCCGATCGCAACACAGGCGCTGACGATGACAAGTTGACGATCAAGTCGTCGTCGCGATGGCGGTTCGACGGTGGCAGTCGTCTCGGAATTCACCCTGTCATCGTGCCACCGAACAGCGGCCGACCCCAACCGGAGCGGCAGACGAGATAGCGTCACATTGCCGTGAGTACATCACCCACCGATACCCCTTCGGCGCGATCAGAAGTTGTTGCTGGACGATACGCGTTGGAATCGACCGTTGCCTCGGGTGCAACATTTGCGATTCACGATGCGTGGGATCGTGAGGCACAGCGCTGGGTGACGGTCAAGATCATTCGATCTGAGATCGTTCGCACCGCAGGGTTTCTTCCGGCTTTTCGAACCTCGATGCAGGCGTCGGCGTCGGTGAGTCATCCGAATCTGGTTGCGGTCTTTGACTGGGGTTTGCACACGCTCCATGGCGACGCCGGACAGAGCGCCTATGTCGTCACAGAGCGGCTCGAGGCGGGGAGTCTGCGCGACATTCTCGATCGTGGTCGCGCGCTGACGGCAAGTCAGGCGCTTCAAGTTGGTCTCGACATATGCCATGCCCTTGCCGAGGTACACCGTCGGAATCTTGTCCACGGCGACGTCACCCCGTCGAAAGTGCTGTTTGGCGCTGATGGTCGTGCGCGGTTGGCAGATCTCGGTTTTGCTGGACCCGTTCAAGCCGCACAGTGGTCCGCTCCCGGTGGCCCAGAGAATCACATGGTGCTCTACGCGTCTCCAGAGGTGGCGAGCGGAAAGACTGCGACGGCTGCAGCGGACGTCTACGGGCTCAGCCTTTCGCTCGTTGAATCACTCACCGGCTCCGTACCGTTTGCAACCGATTCCGCAGCAGCAACGCTGAGAGGTCGTGTCGACCGACTTCTTCCAGTGTCGGCGGATCTCGGTGTGCTTGCGCCGGTGCTTGAGCACGCGGCGCGGCCAAATCGAAGTGAGCGGTCAACCGCCGTGGAGTTTGGCCTCGAACTTGTCAACACTGCGAAACGCCTGCCGCGACCCGAGCCGATTCCAATCGTGATGCAGTCGCAGGCCTCGCGGTCGGCAGACGAACCCGCAGATGCCTCTGGTGTGCCGGTGACGGCCGATCATGCGTCTGTGCCGAGTACCGATCATGAGGTTGCCGCAGTCGGCGACGAGGTTCGCGCGACGGCGCCGAGCACCGTCGCCGATGTTCAGCCACAGCAGGAACCTCAACGGCTTAACTCGGTCGACAGCATGCAGACGCCGACCGCAGCTCCGACACCGCATCGACAACCAAGTCGATCACGTCCGCGATGGGTGCTGCCGGCAATCGCCGCCGTTGTTGTACTCGTCGCAATTCTCGGGGCCCGCATCGCGCTGATCACTCCGACCTACGTGGTTCCTAACCTCGTCGGTCAAGATGAGGCTGAAGCGCTGAATACGGTGATGCCCTTCAGCTGGGTGGTGTCGAGCACTTCGGAACGTTCGGACGAGGTGCCGACCCGCGGGGCGATTATCCGCACGAGTCCACCTGCAGGTGAGTCGCTGCGTGAGGGCGAGGCGTTTGCTCTCGTCGTGAGCGACGGGCCATTGCTCAGAGAGTTGCCGGAAGTTACGGGCATGAATGGTGCTGATGCCCTTGGCCTCCTCGATGGCATCGGCTTTGAACCTTTTACAGAAGTCGTGTTTAACGAGGTCATCGAGGTCGGCGAAGTGATCTCATGGCAGGTACCCGATGATCCAACGCTGAGCACCGGCGCCGAAGTAGAGCCGGGCACGCTCATTCGGCTCGTCTTGTCGGGTGGGCCAGCGCCACGCACGGTTCCTGATCTGCTTGGCAAGGTGGTCGGTGTTGCTCGAGCTGAACTTGTCAATCTTGGACTTCGGATCGTTGAGACCGATGGAGTTCACTCCGACGAGATCCCTGAAGGTGAGATCCTCTCACAGGATCCGGTGCCAGGTTCGGAGCTGCAACGAGGTGAGGCGGTTGCGGTCACAGTGTCGCTCGGGCCCGACCTCATCACCTTTCCGTCTCTTCCGAGAAACGCCTCCTTCGAGGAGGCGCAACGCATTCTCACTGACGCAGGGTTTGTCGTTGAACTTGCCCTCGGAACTACCGAGGGCAAGGTAGAGGAGATTTCGATCAACGGCGAGGAGCCATCGGTCGGCGATGAGTTCCCTGGGGGAACCGTTATCAGCATCACCGCGGTGTAACGAAAGGTTGTTCGCTGCTTGTTCGAGGCTGACAACCGTTAGTCGAGTTCTGTAATCGCAAGAATTTCTGCCGCAATGATGTCGGCAAGGTCATTTTGGGGCTGGGCGACTTGCATCGCCATCACCTTCATAAGGTCACCCTCGACGGTGATCCCACCAGACATAAACGCGTGCATCACCTTCGCTGGATCCCGCTCGACGAGAAGTGCCCGAGCAGTGTCGTAACCGAGAGTGATGGTGGCATCGACGGCATCAAGATGACCAAGCTCGAGTTCAATTCGTCCACTCGAGGTATCCACATGCGCATCGATCGTGCCCTCACCAAACGGGACATCGGTGATCACCTGATTCACGCGCACGGCGACACCGATGTCGGGCGCGTCATCCTGGTAGCGCTCCCGAATTTCTCGGGCCGCATCGATCCACTCGGGTGATAGGAATTGGTGGGCCACGGGGTGAGGCTACCCACGGCCATCGAGTGCTGAGAGACGGTGCGACGATGTCGTCACCGAATCGAGAAAGTCGTGATCGAGATCGAACCCAAGACCGAGCGCTTGGGGCACTGTGACGAAGCCATCGTGAACCGAAATTGGGTCGGTCACAATGTCGCGGGCGTAGAAACGAGTCGACGCCGAAATATCACCTGGCAACGTGAAACCGGAGAGCGCTGCGAGTGCGCAGTTTGCGGCTCGACCAATACCGGTCTCGAGCATCCCGCCGCACCACACTGGAATCCCCTGATCACGACACATGTCGTGGATTCGCACCGCATTGAGGTAGCCGCCGACACGACCCGGTTTGATGTTGATGATTTCTGCCGCTCCGAGTTCGACGGCATCGACCGCTTGGGCGAACGACTCGATTGATTCGTCGAGACACACCGGCGTTGACATTGCTCGAGCAAGATCTCGGTGACCGAGGAGATCATCGGTTGCGAGTGGCTGTTCGATCAGCAATAGGTCAAATTCGTCGAGTGCGCAGAGATGCTCGGTGTCGGTTCTCGTATATGCCGTATTCGCATCGACCTGCAGGCCCATGTCCGGTCCGATGAGGTCTCGGACATGCCGCACCGGCTCGAGATCCCAACCAGGCTCAATTTTGAGTTTGATTCGGGCATACCCGTCGTCGACATAGCCCTGCACTGCGTCAAGTAGCGCGTCGAGCGTTGGGAAAATACCGACCGATACACCGCTGGGTACCTGAGTTCGCTCGCCTCCAAGCCGAGCATGAAGGTTCGTATTCGCTACGCGCAATTCGGCATCGAGCAACGCCATCTCAACTGCGGCTTTCGCCATCTGGTGACCCTTGATGGGTTCGAGGAGATGTGCGACCTCGGCTGCCTTCACGTCGGCACCGCCAGTGAGTCGGGGCAGGAGAAAGTCCCGAATGACGAGTTCTACGGCGTCGACGAACTCTGGCGAGTACAAGGGTTCGCTCATCGCGACGCATTCGCCCCACCCGGTTGCTCCGTCGGCGGTCGTTACGCCAACGAGCAGAATTTCACGAGAGGTTTGTTCACCGAAACTTGTTCGGAATGGCTTCACGAGATCGAGATGAATCCGTCGTAGTTCAACGTCGCTGATGATCATGAGTCTCCTTCAATGACATAGTTGCCATCGCGGGTGAACGCAATAATGCGCCGCCCATCATCGATCGCGGCGGTGAGCGCATTTCGTACGTCAAGCCGCCACTGGCGTGCAAGTGTTGCATCGGTGCGTCGAAGCGAAACGATGTCATCTGGGGTTGGAACGTTGATCGTCGGGGTCGAGATGTGTTCTCTCGGTGAGGTTGCGTCCACTTGCCAAGCGACGACAAGACGGTCACTTTCGTCATTCGCATTGATGGAATCGGACATGTCGCCATAGAAATTTTCGAGGTACGCCGACACCTGTGCGCCGAGCACCTCGATGTTGAACCACGCATTGGCTCGCACCAGCGGATCAAATGTCCATGTAATCCAGGCGATGTTGCGTGCTGCGGCCCACTCGCGCTGATGGAATTTCATCGCTCGGCCTCGGCCGAGGTGTCGAGCGCCTGGCAGCAGCCCGGTCACATGGCTGTGCAGGGCAGTTTCACCCTCGTGTTGTGCGAGCCAGCCAAACGATGCGCCGACCATGCGATGCGATTCGTAGGCGGCAGCGACGTAGCCACCAGAATGCTCGACGGCTCGGAGCATCTCGCGGGCGACGAGAGGCGTTGTCGTGCCCCACACCTGCATCAACACATGAGATGCGGCCTCCATCTCATCGGGGCTGTGAATCGTGCGCACCTCGAGATCCGAACGACCAGCCTCGCTGAGGTCATCGTGTTCGGGCTCCACCATGACGCAACGGTAGCGACAATTTGTGCCGTGTTTGGCGTCGACGTCGTGATGTGACTTCTTGTACATCACTGGCGTGCTGGTTGGTAGGTGGCAGTTCTCGGGGTAACGATGTCGGGACTATGGGTCGAATTCTCGTGACCGAATCAATCGCTGACGGGGGACTGCAGCGACTCCGTGACGCTGGGCATGAAGTCGACGTACGCGAAGAACTCTCACACGGCGCCCTGTGCGACGCAATTAAAGGTGCGCACGCGCTCATTATTCGGTCGGCGACTCAGGTCAACGACGAGGTGCTCGCTGCCGCCGACGAACTCATCGTCGTCGGTCGAGCTGGCATCGGACTCGACAATGTCGATGTCGGCGCTGCAACAACTCGTGGGGTCATGGTCGTCAACGCACCGCAGTCGAACATCATCTCGGCGGCCGAGCACACGATTGCGCTCATGCTGTCGCAAGCGCGAAACGTGCCGCAGGCTCACTCGGCACTTGTCCAAGGTCGATGGGAACGTTCGAAGTGGGAAGGCGTCGAACTCGCAGAGAAAACGCTTGGAGTCGTCGGACTTGGTCGTATTGGCAAGCTCGTTGCCGACCGGGCGAAAGCATTTCAAATGCGAATTGTTGCGTACGACCCGTTCATCGCTGAGGAGCGGGCACGTCAGATGGGCGTCGAGTTGCTCGGGCTTGAAGATCTCGTTGCTCAGAGTGATTTCCTCACAATTCACCTGCCGAAAACAAAAGAAACGACTGGTCTGATTAACGCTGACTTGCTACGCAAGGCAAAACCGTCACTTCGTGTCATCAACGTTGCGCGCGGCGGCATCGTGAACGAGCAGGATCTTGCGACCTGCCTCAAAGAAGGTGTGATTGCTGGCGCAGCGCTCGACGTGTTCGCCAGTGAACCGTGTACCGAGAGTCCGGTATTCGGCCTCGACAACGTCGTCGTGACGCCCCATCTCGGTGCGAGCACGCGCGAGGCTCAGGACAAAGCGGG
>JALRBS010000076.1 GCA_023262325.1 Ilumatobacteraceae bacterium
GTGAAGGGTTTGATGCAAGAAGTTCCGCTCAATATTGCGCATTTGTTCGATCGGGCTGAGAGATTCCATCCGCACAAAGAGATCGTGACGGCGACGCCAAGTGGGCGCGAGCGCACGAACTATGGGACGTGGGCTCAGCGAACACGACGCCTTGGCGGCGCGCTCAATGACCTCGGAATCTCGGCTGACGGCCGCGTTGCCACGTTTGCTTGGAACACGGCGCGCCACCTCGAGTTGTACTTCGCGGCGCCGTGTTCGGGTCGCGTGCTGCACACCCTCAACATTCGACTGTTTCCGGAGCAGCTCACCTACATCGTGAACCATGCAGACGACGAGGTCATCTTTGCTGACCGTTCGTTGCTCGGTCTACTGGCTCCGCTGCTGCCCTCGTTTGAGCGGCTGCAACACCTCGTTGTCATGGACGATGGAGCCGGTGACATACCGGGCGATCTCGGACGGTTCGAGTTGCTTGACTATGAGGAACTGCTTGCGTCGTCGACAGAGGTTGAGTGGCAACCAGTCGACGAGCTGCAGGCCGCAAGCATGTGTTACACCTCGGGGACCACCGGCAACCCCAAAGGTGTCGTGTATTCGCATCGAAGCACCTTCTTGCACACCATGGGCACGATGTCCGCCGATTCGCTTGGCGCTCGGGAGTCCGACGTTGTGTTGCCAGTCGTTCCGATGTTTCACGCCAACGCGTGGGGACTTGCACACGCTGGTGTCGCGACCGGCGCAAAGATGGTGATGCCGGGTGCAGATCTTTCGGGCAAAGCGCTCGCGGATCTCATCGTCGATGAACGCGTGACACTCGCGGCGGGCGTGCCAACGATCTGGATGCAGGTGCTACCCGAGCTCGCCGGCCGCGATGCGTCGTCGCTCAGGGCGATTCCTTGTGGCGGATCGGCGGTACCGAAGGCACTCTCTGAGGGCTACCGAAATGAGGTCGGACTACCTCTGCTTCAGGCGTGGGGGATGACCGAAACCAGTCCGATCTGCGCGGTCTCACACCTTGATGCTGATCAGACCGCACTGACGCAGGAAGATCAGGCAGAACTCCGCACGACGGTTGGCCGAATTTCGTTCGGCGTTGAAATGCGCGTCGTTGACCCGTCGACGCAAGCGCCGGTGCCGTGGGACGGCGAATCGAGCGGTGAGTTGCAGGTGCACGGCAACTGGATCGCAGCCACGTATTACGACGATGAGCGAGCCGCAGAAAGCTTCACGGCGGATGGTTGGTTGCGTACAGGGGATGTCGCGAGCGTCGACTCTCGTGGCCGGGTTCGCTTGCTGGACCGTACGAAAGATCTCATCAAGTCGGGAGGGGAGTGGATCTCTTCGGTGGAACTCGAAAATGAGCTGATGGCCCACCCCGCTATTTCGGAAGCAGCGGTGATCGGAGTCGCTCATCCGCGGTGGGGCGAACGTCCTCTCGCCTGTGTCGTGAAAGCCCCAGGTTCACAGATCTCAGCCGAGGAGGTCATTGACTTTTTGCGCTCGAAGGTCGCCCGTTGGCAGCTTCCGGACGCAGTTGAGTTCATTGATGAGGTTCCGAAGACGAGTGTCGGCAAGTTCTCAAAGAAGGACCTCCGTGCGAGGTTCGCTGAGTACACACTGCCGGGCTGAACCTGTCGAAGAGCCCGTGCCGTCGACGAAAGTGTCGCCCTCGGTCGTTCATGCGCACAGGTTGACGTGAGACATATTTGGCCGTAATGTCTCAGGCGTGACGGTTGGCACATCGCAGGTCGGCATTCGGCGACGAAATCTGGTTGAGGACCGTGTCCTCGATGCGGCCCTTGCGTGCAGTCACGACATTGGGTTCACCAAGGTGACCATCGATGACATCTGCCGAGTTTCCGGAGTGTCGCGAGCAAGCGTCTATCGGTTGTTTCCTGGCGGCAAAGAGGTGCTGTTTGAAGCACTCCGCGTTCGCGAACTCAACGAGTTCTTCTCGTGCTTGCGTGATGAAGTGAGCGGTCTCGACAGTGTGGAGGACATCGCCGTTCGCAGCGTCGTTGTTGCGAGTCGCCTGCTTCGGGACGACGAGCATCTTGCGTCGATGCTCGCGAGCGAACCGGGCGAGGCCCTTGGCCAGCTCACCGTCGAAGGCGTGCCGCGTATCATTCGAATGGCAACGATGACGTTGCGACCACTGCTCGCCTCCCGGGTTGGCGACGACGGTGCGCATCAACTCATTGACGTCCTTGCCCGTCTCACCATTTCGTACTTCCTCGCGCCGGATCTTGGCATCGACCTCGCCGATGAGCACCAGGCCCGACAGTTTTTACAGCCTCTGATCTCCGGTCTTGCACCGCAAGTTCATGACCGATTTGAAAACCCCAACCACAGCGTGAGGAGTCACTCATGAGCACCACCGAACAGCCCATCGCCCATGCAGCAAATGCTGATCTCATCGGCCGCGATGAGATCAATGACATCGAAGCAATTCTCTCGGTATCGAATGTCGATGTTGATGAGGTCGAACACGTTGTCAAGAACAACGCTGACACGATCTTCACATGGGATTACTCCCTGGCCCGGCCGCACCTTCGCAAACTGTATGAGAAGGCGAAGACAGGACAATGGAACGCGACCACGGATCTTCCGTGGGACACTGAGGTTGAGCTCGACGAGGTCGTGACTGCTGACCAGGCGGCGTTTTCGGCTGGATTGAGCCCAGACCACTACGCCGGAACGGTCGTTGAAAAGTGGGGCGACAAGGAATGGCTGGAATTCGGCATCGATCAGCGGAGATGGACGCTTTCTCAGTTCCTTCATGGCGAACAGGGAGCGTTGCTCTGCACGGCAAAAATCACAGAGACGGTGCCCTGGTACGACGCGAAGTTGTACGCGGCGACGCAGGTCGTCGACGAAGCGCGACACGTTGAGGTGTTCGCCCGCTATCTCGACGAAAAACTCGACGGCGGATTCCAGGTCAACGCCCACCTGAGGATGCTGCTTGATGACATCATCGAAGATTCACGTTGGGACATGACGTATCTCGGTATGCAGGTCATGGTGGAAGGTCTCGCGCTTGCAGCATTCGGATTCATGCATCAAATGACCGAGGAGCCATTGCTGAAGCAGTTGCTTCGTTACGTCATGAGCGACGAGGCACGCCACGTTGCCTTCGGCGTCTTGTCGCTGAAAGAGGTGTACTCCGAAATGACCGATCATGAGATGAAGGATCGCCAAGAGTTTGCCTTTGAGGCGGCGATCCGTATGCGCGATCGATTCCTGTCTCAGGAAGTTTGGGAGAAGCACGGTGTCAACCCGAAAGACGTTGTTCCGCTCGTTCTCCGTGACCCAACGCGCGACCTGTTCCAGCAGATGTTGTTCTCAAAGATTGTGCCGAACTGCAAGAAACTCGGTTTGCTCGATCGCAACGAATCATGGCTGCGCCGACGATTTGAGGAAATGAATGTGATCCAGTTCGAGGACTGGGAAGACACCGGTACCGAGTATCTGAAGTTTGAACTCGGAGCAGATGTCGCCTGAGGCATAACTCACCGGTGCTCCATCAGTAATGTCGGTGGCGCATGGCTACACCTCGATTCGGACGAATTCTCACCGCGCTGATTACTCCATTTTCAAACGACGGTTCCGTCGATTTGGACATGGCGCAGCGGCTTGCTCGACATCTGGTCGCGGAAGGAAATGAGGGATTTGTCGTTTGTGGAACGACAGGTGAATCTCCAACGCTGACTGACGACGAAAAACTGTCGATGTGTGCTGCGGTGCTTGAGGCGGTCGACGTACCGGTTGTTGCGGGGACGGTCGGGCCTGATACTGCGCATTCGATCGAGTTGTCGCAACGAGCAGCAGCGCTCGGTGTACACGGAATTTTGTCGCTCTGCCCGTACTACAGCCGTCCATCCCAAGCGGGAATCGAAGCCCATCTTCGTGCGATCGCGGCGGCGGTCGACTTGCCACAGATCGTCTACGACATTCCCGTGCGAACGGGACGCAAAGTGTCGACTGAGGTGCTGCTGCGCCTCGCCCACGAGGTGCCGAACATCGTTGGGGTGAAGGATGCTGCGGGTAGCCCCGCCGAAACGGCTCGTCTCATCGCTGCAGCACCCGATGATTTCGAGATTTAC
>JALRBS010000112.1 GCA_023262325.1 Ilumatobacteraceae bacterium
CTTCCCGGCGTCGGTGGTGGAGATCCGGTGACCCCGATCAGCGACTACTACGACGTTGCGTACGGCGTGTACCTCTGTGACGAGTGGGCAACGCTGACCGACAACCCGGCTGAACTCGGTGCCGATGGTCGCTACTCGTATTCCGCTTACAAAGAAACCGGCGTGTATCAGTACGGCGAAGGGGTTGCGACGGTGCACCCGTACGCAGCGGAACTTGCGGGCGTGACTGCTGACCTTGGTGAGGTTCTTGCAGTGCACGGCATCTCGATTTCTGACACCGAAATCACCTTCCCTGCCGATCAAATGAATGGAGCCGTGTACACCGAAGGTGAGACGACTTGTTCAGTTGATGGCGTCGAAACGATCGCTGACGTATCCGTCATCGTGTGGGAATCTGCTGATGACACGAGTAATGGAAATCGTTACATCTCAAAGATGGACGAAATTCCGATCGATGCGGACGGCATGGTCGTCTCGGTGGCGTTCGTGCCGCGTGGTGATTCGGTATCGAAGCCTCCGTCGGTCGCTGCCCTCGCCGCGCTCGACGCAGGCACCGCTGGCTGATCACGGTTTCTCGCAATGTTTGCAGTCGTGCTCGTCGGTGGATTCGGCACCCGATTGCGACCGCTCACCAACAACGTTCCAAAACCGATGTTGCCGATCGGCAACAAACCGATGATTGTCCGACTCGCCGAACGACTGGCCGATGGAGGCATCACCGACATTGTCCTCGCCCTCGGATTCCGACCCGATGTGTTCCAAGGAGCGTTCCCGGGGGACGTGGTCAAGGGAAACAACGGCGATGTGCGACTGCATTACGCGGTCGAACCGGAACCGCTTGATACCGCTGGAGCAATCCGATTCGCGGCGGAACATGTGGGCATCACTGACACCTTTGTCGTCGCAAACGGCGACATTGTCACCGACCTTCCAATTCGACTGCTCGTCGATGAGCATGAGCGCCTCGGCAAGGAAGCGACGTTGCACCTGACGCCGGTTGTGGATCCGTCCTCGTTTGGTGTGGTCGAGGTTGACGCGGGTGGGCTTGTCCGTCGATTCGTGGAGAAACCTGCACCCGGAGAAACAACGTCGAACACCATCAACGCGGGCACGTATGTGTTGTCGGCGAGCGTGCTCGATCGAATTCCTCTCGGCGTGCCAACCTCGGTTGAACGCGTGACCTTTCCACAACTTGTCGATGACTCGCAGTTATCCGCAGTCGCAACGAACCACTCATGGATCGACACCGGTCGACCCGAGTTCTATCTTGAAGCAAACCTTGCGTATTCCGGCACGCCGGAGGCCGTCCTCGACTCGCGGGTGCACGAGACCGCAATCATTGAGTCGTCCGTCATTGGATCCTCCGAGGTCGCCGAACTGGCTGAACTTCACCGCTCGGTGTTGTTGCCCGGCTCAACGATCGGCAGGGGCGCACGGGTGAACTCGTCGCTCGTGTGGGGCCATGTGCCGGCCGGCACGAACCTGACGAATTGTGTTGTTGGCGCCGGGTATGCGGTGCCAGCGGGCGATCACCGAGACAAGAAGTTCCCTGAGCCGAAATAACGAGCGGACTTAGTCGAGCTGGTACCCGGCCGCGTTGAGCGTTGCCGATGCAAGTCGCGCAGCAACGTTCGGATCGGCCATCAACGTGTTGGTGACCGAGACCGACAATCCAAGCGCTGCAATATGGTCGCTGAGGTGCCTGTCGATGTCGTCGATGACGATGTGACGGGCGATCCGTTGATAGTGCTCGGCGATACCGAGCGCATCGGCACGAACGCCGAACGACCTCATCATGTCCGCCGCAGGTCCCTTGAGCGCCTCGCCACCGATAATCGGCGAAATTGCAACCGTTCGGTCATGAGCTGCACTGAGGAGATCATCGATGCCTTGTAATGCTCGAATCGGTCCGATTGAGACGAATGGATTCGAGGGCGCAACGACGATGACCTGCGCCTGTGAAAGCGCGCGCTGCACCTCTTGCGTCGGTGTTGCATGTCGTGCGGCGAGATCCACCGATCGCACCGGAATCGAATGATGGTGACGAACGAAATAGTCCTGAAATGCGATGCGCCCGTCTCCAGCCGGCCCGGCATCGATCGCCGGGTCAACGAGCACCGTCGTCGGCGCCGGCGACTCCGTCATTGGAAGTAGTTCCACTTCAACATTCCATGATTTCGCGATTTCTCTCGTGACTTCCGTGAGTGTCGCACCTTCGTCGATACGCGCCGTTCGATAGAGATGCGTGGCGAGATCACGGTCGCCGAGTCCGAACCAGGTGCCGCCGGCATTCGAGCCATCAGGTCGTTGCGACTCGTACCGCCGCAACGACTCCATCGCATGCCACGTCTCGTTGATGAGCCCCCAGCCGCGCTCGTGATCGATCGCCTGCGCGAGCGTGTAGGTCACCGTGTCGAGGTCCGGGCAGATCCGAAGCCCATGCATTGTCGTGTCGTCACCGGTATTGACGATTGCGGTCACCTCGGTCGGTGCCACAACCATTGTGAGCGCGCGAAGAAATCGTGCAGCGCCGACACCACCACAAAGCACAACGATTGGACGGCTGCTCATTCGCAACCGCCGACGATGTCTAGGTAGTACGTCACAAGTTCGTCGACCGTTCGGTCCCACGAGAAGCGGCCGATATTGCTCGTTCCGGCGGCGACGAGTGAGGTTCTCGAATCGCCCGGCTCCACGCACTCGTGCAATGCCTGAACGAAGCCGGCGCGGTCGTCGCGCGCGACAAGTCGGACACCGGCGCCACCGACTTCAGCGATCGAGCCGACATCTGATGCAACGACCGGCACACCAGCAAGTTGAGCCTCGAGAATTGGGAACCCAAAGCCCTCATCGAGCGATGGGTATGCAAGCGCAGCCGCATTGTGCAGCAGCCATGACTTTGTCTCGCCTGAGATCGCCCCGAGGAGATGGATCCGCCTCCGGTGCGCTTGAGAGAGCCCGCTTATGAGTGCATGCAGAGTCGCGCTGTCGTCACCGTCGCTACCGGCAATGACGAAATCGATCGTTGGATCCATCTCGGCAATCATGCCGGCGAGCCACGATTGACGTTTTCGGTACTCACAGGTGCCAAGAGCAAGGACGAATCGTTGACCAGCGAATTCTGCCGCCTCGGGTGGGGGAGCATCGGGACATCGTTCGAGTGCGGGCAACCCGAGATGAATTGTTCGCACTCGGTCGGTTTCACAGAGTTCGCGCACCTTCTTCTCGGTTGCCGTCGACGAAGTGTGTACCCACGCTCCAGAGGCGATACTGCGCCGAAGAATTGAACCCGCTCGACGAACGTCGGGAATGCACTTCTCTGGCTGTTCGAGGAACCAGCAGTCGTACACGCTCACGAGCCGGGCCGTCCTTGCCGGCGGAACGACGTAGTTCGTTCCATGAATTAGGTCGACCTGACCGATCCAACGATCAACTCGCGGGCGATTCGTTCTCGCCCACGAGCGAGTTGCGACCCTTGCCG
>JALRBS010000126.1 GCA_023262325.1 Ilumatobacteraceae bacterium
GTGGAACTGCTGGACCGTGTGCAGGAGATGGCCGACAACCCCAACGACATCACGGGAGTGCCCACCGGCTTTTATGACCTGGACCGCATGACCTCTGGCCTGCAGCCTGGGGACATGGTGGTGCTGGCGGCGCGTCCTTCGATGGGCAAAACAGCTTTTGCCATCAACATCGCCGAACACCCAGAATCGGTGTGGAGTTTGACCGGCCGTGCCAACGCTGTGGCGGTGTTGTCCAACGGAACCGCCGTGCTTGGGCTTGGCGATATCGGTCCCGAGGCCGCGATGCCAGTCATGGAAGGCAAGGCCGTGCTGTTTAAGCAGTTCGGTGGCGTTGATGCCTACCCCGTGTGCGTGAACGCATCGACCGTCGACGAAGTCGTGGCGGTTGGAGCGGCGATTGCACCGACCTTTGGTGGCATCAACCTAGAGGACATCAAGGCGCCCGAATGTTTCGAAATTGAAGAACGACTGCAGGCGATGCTCGACATTCCGATCTTTCACGACGATCAGCACGGAACGGCGATTGTCGTTGCTGCCGCCTTGTTGAACGCAGCAAAAGTTGTCGGCCGCGAACTCGGCGAAATGACCGTTTCGATCATCGGTACCGGTGCCGCCGGCGTTGCCTGTGCGCACCTGCTGCATGAACTTGGAGTGGGCAACATCATCGGCGTCGACTCGAAGGGTGTGCTCGATTCGAATCGAAGCAACCTTCATTCGAGCAAGCAATGGTTTGTTGACGTCGGCAATACGTCGAATTGCTCCGGTGGGGCACGAGAAGCACTCGAAGGGGCCGACGTGCTTATCGGTCTTTCCGGACCCGGCATCATCGACCCCGAATGGGTGGGAGCGATGTCAGACCGAGCGATCGTATTTGCACTCGCAAATCCCGTTCCCGAAATCATGCCGGAGGTCATGCCAGACAATGTGGCGGTCATTGCGACGGGCCGAAGCGACTATCCGAATCAGATCAACAATGTGCTCGCATTTCCGGGCGTGTTTCGAGGTCTCCTTGATGTTCGGGCAACGCGAGCGACAATGGGCGTTAAGCGTGCCGCAGCGATGGCACTTGCTGCGATGGTTGACGCACCGACGCCCGACCGGATTATTCCGGGGGCATTTGACGCAGGTATTGCGGACATTGTTGCGGCTGCAGTCTCGCGGGCAGCGATCGACGAGGGACTCGCTCGCCGACGTGCCGAGTAGTGAGTGACGACAAGTGATCTTGATTGACGAGGCTCGCTGGTGGTTTCGTGGTCGCAAGTGGTGTCACCTCGTCAGTGACGTGTCAATTGAGGAACTCGTTGCGTTCGCCGATGCACACGGAATCGATCGAAGGGCATTTCAAGGTGATCATTACGACATTCCGGAGGACCGCCGCGAGGACCTCATTGCGGCGGGGGCGGTCGTCGTTGGCAGCCGAGAACTCGCGAGGCGCCTGCGCGCGGCAGGGTTGCGTCTCAGCCCTGAACAACGTCGTCAGGCTCGGTGACACGAAGTACATCATCGAGCGCGAACCACTCGAGCATGTCAATTCCCATCTCAGCGATCGAGCGCATCGCGTTGCGTCGCAACTGCGTCTCGCGGTCGTGGGGAGGAGCCGAGTGCTCACACGCACCAAAACCATTTGTCGTCAACACACTCATCGACACAATCGTGCGCATCGTTTGATCGGAGGTCACCGATTGAACAACACGTGTCACTGCGTCGATTTCGACCGCAACCGATGAGGTTTCGCGCACGACGACGAGTGCATCACCACAACCGTCGCGGTCGATAAGGAGACCGATGAGCGACGGGGTGGAGCGCTCCAGGACGAGCAACATCGCGTGCAGGCGATCGACGGGATCGTCGAGACGGTCGATGTGCGCACGTGGAGGGCGACGATGGGTGAAGGTTTCGATGAGTTGGCTGTACGGCGCTGAGATCAGCTCGTTGACATCGAGTATGGGGTTGGCTCGCCGGTGCAACGTCATTTCCTTTCGAGAATCTGAGGCGCAATGGCGAGTGAATCGAGTGTGCCAGAACGGTGTTGCGCACGTTGCTGCGCTGAATGATCCGGTACCGTCGGGGGACGTGCCCTCATTCCGGTTCTTCCACAACCCAATGTGTTCGAAGTCGAGAGAGGCGTTATCGATGGTGGAGGCCGCTAGCGCGCAACACGAG
>JALRBS010000206.1 GCA_023262325.1 Ilumatobacteraceae bacterium
TGGACTTCACGCTCGTCCAGCCAGCACTTTTGTGCAGGCTGTAGGAGCTACCGGTCACGACGTCACGATTACTAAGCCAAACGGTGACAACGCAGATGGTGCCAGCATCCTCTCGGTGCTCGCTCTCGCTGTCGGACACGGTGAAGAAATCGTGCTCGATGTCGAAGGCGACAACGCTGAGGTTGTTGCCGACGAGCTGGCTAGCCTGCTCACATCTGACCTCGACGCTGACTAATAGTTAGCGGGGCTCTTTGGCCCGTGGGTTCCGTCAGGAATCCACGGGCCTTTCCCTTTAAGCTGACAGGTATGAAGAAGATGCTGGCCTGGGCGAGAGGACTTCTCCCCTACCGCGTCTATAAGTCGTATTCCGCGGCTGGCGGCAATCTGTTAGCTGCGGGAATGTCCTTCCAGGCCGTCTTTGCCACGTTCGCGGCAATTTGGGTGGGGTTTAGTCTCACCGGCATTTTTCTCTCACAACGTCCTGACATTCGCCGTGCTGTGATCGGGTTCATCAATGCCCAGGTTCCAGATCTCATCTCCACTGGTGGTCCTATCGACCCGAAGCTCCTGGAGTCAACGACGCGTTCACGGTGCTCGGCGTCGATGTCAGCATCGATTGCTCTGCGACGGTATGAAGGCGGCGAATACCGATCGTCAGCGCCATATCGACCTCGGGAACGGTTCCGTTGGGATCCACCCACCATCTCGAATAGTTGCTGCGGAATCTCGTCAAGAAAACGGGAGGGAGGGTTGTATTGCGTGGTCCCGAACAGCATGCGACTCCAGGAATGCGTGATGTAGAGGCGCTCCATCGCCCTGGTAATGCCAACGTAGGCAAGGCGCCGCTCCTCTTCCATCTCGTCTGGATCGGCGAGGGCACGATGATGAGGGAACACCCCTTCTTCGACACCAGCGAGGACGACATGGGGAAATTCGAGACCCTTCGCCGCATGAAGGGTCATCAGCACGACGCGATCGTCGTCACCAAGATCATCGGTATCGGCGACGAGCGCAACCTGCTCAAGAAATTCATCGAGCCTCGTGAACTCGCGCGCCGAGCCGACGAACTCACCGAGATTCTCGATTCGTCCATGTGCTTCGACGGTGTCCTCACTCTCGAGCTCCGTCAGGTATCCCGAAGCGTCAAGTACGTGTTGCAGCACATCACCAGGGGTTGCATCGGCGACATCACCGGTGTCGTCGTCAAGCATGGCGCGAGCGCCCACAATCACATCGCAAAACTGCGCAACGCCACGTGCGGCGCGACCGGTCAACCCGGCTTCGGTTGCGCGACACGCCGCGTCAAAAAACGAGATACCTTCAGCGGCTGCGAACTCATCAAGGCGTGCCACGCTCGAATCTCCGACACCACGTTTAGGAACATTGAGTACGCGTTTTACGCTCACCTCATCGGAGGGATTCGCAACCGTGCGAATGTACGCAAGCGCGTCACGAATCTCGCGCCGATCATAAAACCGCGTTCCACCGACCACTTGGTACGGCACGCTGAGGCGCATACACGCCTCTTCAATGACTCGGCTCTGCGCATTGGTCCGGTACAACACCGCCGTATCTCGCCACGTACTCCCCGACTCGCGAGTGATCTGGCGAAGCGTTGATGCAATCCACGTCGCCTCGTCACCTTCGTCAGACGCTTCGTAACGAACGATCTGCGCTCCGCCGCCGACGTCGGTCCACAAATGCTTCGGCTGCCGACCCGGGTTGTTCACAATGACCGCGTTTGCGGCATCGAGAATCGTCTGCGTTGAGCGGTAGTTCTGATCCAGCACGATCGTCGTGACGTCGTCGAATGCATCCTCAAATTGAATGATGTTGCGCAGGTCTGCGCCGCGGAACCGATACACGCTCTGATCGCTGTCACCAACGACACAAACGTTGTGTGCATGCGTCGGATCGCTTGCTCCACTCAACGAAAGCACGATTTCGTTCTGTGCCATGTTCGTGTCTTGAAACTCGTCAACGAGTAAATGTTCAAAACGCCGTTGGTACTCGGTCAGCACATCGGGGCACTCGCGCAATAAACGAACCGTCTGCGTCAAAAGATCGTCGAAATCTGCGGAACCAGCTCGTTCGAGCCGAAGCTGGTACTCGCGGTAAATCTCAGCATGCCGACGAGCAAAAATATCTTCGGCACGATCGATCGCTTCACCAGGATCGATGAGCTCATTTTTCAGTAACGAAATGTGTGCATGAACCGCCCGGGAATTGAACCTCTTCGGATCGAGACCCATGTCACGAATGACGTAGCCGGTGAGTCGCACCGCATCCGACTGGTCATAAATCGAAAAGGTGCGGGGTAACCCAACACGTGCAGCGTGAACTCGAAGAATTCGAACACAGGCCGAGTGAAACGTACTCACCCACATCGATCGAACGACAGGCCCGACAAGGTCAGCGACACGATCACGCATTTCGGCTGCCGCCTTGTTCGTGAAGGTAATCGCCAGAATGCTCGACGGGTGCACGCCGCTTTCGATGAGGTACGCAATGCGATGTGTGAGCACCCGCGTCTTGCCGGAACCAGCACCCGCCACCACAAGCAGCGGGCCGCCCTCGTGAACGACGGCATCGTATTGATCGGGGTTGAGACCCTCGAGAAAACGGCTCGACGGGTGCGGACGATCAGACATCTCGATCAAGTGTACGGCTGGGGTGCGCGGCGAACCGAAAGAACCGACTGACATTGGTTGATCGGAACGCGATGATGCGCCCGGCAGTCGCCGGGCGCATCATTACTGTCGGTCGCTACTCGGTTGGGGGACCGAGCAGTGCCACAACGTGATCAGGCGTCTGAGTTCAGCAGCGTGTCGAACCCGGTGCCTGTTCCGTCAGCCGGCGTCGCACCGGTGCCGTCATCAACATGTCCGTCTTGATCAACGTCGGCTCCACCATCACCGTCGAAGTCACCACCATGATGGCCTCGGTCGCCGTGGCCCCGACCACCCATTGGGCCTCCCATCGGGCCACCGTCACCCATTCCGGGTCCACCAGCAGGTGGCACGGTGTTCACTCGTTCAGTGACCATCGTTTCGGCGTCAGCAAGACGTGCGTCCGCCTCTTCCTGAGTGAGTGATCCATCGGCGACGTGTTCGCTGAGGTGGGTCTCCACTTCGGCGACCATCGTGTCGATCACCGTGTTCAGGTCGACGCCTTGCTCGGCGGCAACATCGGCAATCGACTTACCTGCCGAAAATGCTTCTCGAAGCGTCGCAGCGTCAATTCCGAGCAACTCGAGGACCGCATCAGAAATTGGCTTGCCAGGTGCTCCGCGCATTCCGTGGCCACCGAACGCCTGAGGAACGTCGTCAAGTCGATCGGTAATCATCGTTTCCGCATCCGCGAGGCGACTATCCGCCTCGTCCTGCGTGAGCGAGCCATCCGCAACGTGCTCGCTCAGGTGAGTTTCAAGGTCAGCGATCAACGCATCGACGACCGTCGCGATGTCAACACCCTGCGCGGCCGCAATATCGGCAACCGACTTTCCGGCTGCAAATTCGCTTTGGAGCGTCGCTGCGTCAACGCCGAGGACGTCAGCAAGTACTTCGGGCGACCCGAGGCCACCGCCGCGTGGACCGCGACCGCGGCCGTCGACGTGTTGACCATTCTGGTGTTCGTCGCCGTCGACGTCGGTGCCACCGAGGTCAATCGAGCCGGCAACCGTCGACTCTTCGGTTGCCGACGTATCTGCGCCCGTGTCAGAGGCGGCGCTTGTCAGACCTGGGAGCCCAAATGCGAACCCTGCCGCAGTGCCTACCAGAAGTCCCGCAGAGACCGCTGCGATCGTGTGCTTCTTTGCCATAACTTTGTCCTTTCTGAGGTTCGAGCCGGGGGTCCTGCTCGATATGTCTTCAGAATCGTTCATCACTGCAAGAAGTACACATGATGAAGGTAAAGGTGTGGTGAGAACCGTGCCTTAGGTAGTGGGGGGTGCCCAACCCACTTCGGCTGGTATCCAAAATCCGATCACCGAGCCGCCACCCTCGCGGTCGGTGACGAATACGTCTCCCCCCGCGGTTCGAGCCATTTGGGCCACCATCGAAAGACCGAGGCCCGATCCAGGAAGCGTGCGTGCAGATGCCGCACGATGAAAGCGGTCAAAAATGAGCGGCTTGTCGTCATCCGCAACGCCGGGCCCACGATCACATACCGAGACTCGACCATCGACCACCTCAACCTGTATCGGTTCATTCGATGCATCGAATTTCACCGCATTGTCGAGCAGGTTTGACACCGAGCGCTCAACCGCATCTCTTCTCACCACGACCCGGCTCGAATCCGACTCAATCGAAATCTCGCGCCCGCTTCGCCGGGTCACACGTCGTGCCGCACTTTCAACCACTTCGTGAAGCGAGACGAGCTCGGGATCGACATCGTCGAGTTCGCCGCTCGCGACCTGAACAACTTCGTTGACAAGAGCGGTGAGTTCTGCCGTTTCGGCGCGCATCGTTTCAATGATGTCGAGTCGGGATTCGGGGGACATATCGGGGTATCGGCCGAGCGTTTCAACGCTCGTGCGAATAGCCGTCACTGGTGTGCGCAGTTCGTGCCCCGCATCCTGCACAAGTCGACGTTGATCGGCCTGCGACCGGGACAACGTGGCAACCATCCGAGCGAATGCATTCGACAGCAACCCGACTTCGTCTCGACGACCTGACTCGCTCTGAAGCTCGACGTCGAGACGTCCAGTCGTCTCAATCTCCGTCGCAGCATCGGTGAGTCGGCGCAACCTGCGCGTCATTCGTCCGGCGGTGAGTGCACCGACACCTCCTGCGACGATGGTGACTGCGACCACGAGTAGCAAGGTGCGCATTCTCAAACTTGCGAGAACTGCGTCGGTCTCGCGCAAAGGTCGCCCAATTTGGATGATGCCATCGTCAAATCCGATCGATCGAATTCGATATCGCTGACGATCAATCTTCACCGATCGAAACGACGTAACGCCTTGGCGACCGACAAGGTCGAGTTCACCGTGCGCCGGTTCAAGCCCACCTGGGAAATTCGTTCGCACGACCGATCCATCTGCGAGTACCGCCTGCAGCACGAACCCGTCGAATGGACCCGACTCAAAGAGTCGCTCGTCGAAACGACGGGCCGTCACCACGGCCGTCACCTCAACCAACGAGTCATCAACGGCTTCCATGAGGCGACCCGAGGTGCTTCGATACGAGACAACCCCGACCGCGACCGTTGCGCCCGCAGTGAGCACTGCCATCAACAACGCAATACGTAATCGCAAACTCATGAATCCAGCCTCGCTGTGTAACCAACGCCGCGTACGGTGTGGACGATACGAGGTTCACCGCCTTCTTCGGTTTTACGACGCAAGTACCCGATGTACACGGCGAGATTTTTTGAGTCTGGACCGAAGTCGTAATTCCAAATTCGTTCATAAATGGTCGAGTGGTCGAGCACTATTCCAGCATTGCGAACGAGTAATTCGAGGAGATCGAACTCGGTCTTTGACATTTCAATGTCACGGGTACCTCGACGCACGCGACGCCCCGAAGGTTCAATGACGAGATCGCCAAGCGCAATCGGGTCGGCGCCTGCGGTCTGCGAACCAACGACGTCAGGGGTTGCGCGTCGAACGAGCGCTCGCAGTCGCGCGAAAAGTTCGCCGAGGTCGAATGGTTTCGGCACGTAATCGTCGGCACCAGCGTCGAGTCCGGCAATTCGATCGCTCGGTTCAGTGCGTGCTGTCAACATGAGAATAGGAAGGCGACTTCCCTCCGCACGCAACACCCTGCACACGGTGAGACCGTCAACAACGGGCATCGACACATCAAGTACGACGATGTCGGGCTGGATGCGATCTGCGCCAACCCGAAGTCGTTCAAGCGCCGCAGCACCATCGCTGACCGCGTCGACCTCATAGCCCTCAAGTGTCATCGCACGGGTGAGCGATTCGCGCACGGCCCGGTCATCCTCGGCTAACAAGACTCGCAATTGCGGCTCGGTCATATAACGAGTACACCAGAACGCGGTAAGCATCTGGTGAGAATGATGAGCATGAGCGGGAAAAATCTTTCTCTACAACCTGCGCGGCTCATACGCAGCGGCCTTCGGTGGACCGTGCTTGGCGCTGTTTCTGGCGTACTCGCTGGAGTCGCGTCCTACGTATTTCTCGAGGGTCTTCACTGGGTAACCGACACACAAACCTCTCATCGAGCACTTGTGTTTTTCCTGCCGGGTGCGGGTCTTGCAATCGGTCTCTCGAATCGATTCCTTGCAGGAGGCGCAACTCGCGGCAACGCGCTTCTCATCGACGAAATTCATTCGCCAACAACGTGGGTTCCGCGACGGATGGCACCACTCGTGCTCGTCGGCACATGGACAACACATCTCTTTGGCGGATCCGCAGGACGAGAAGGCACAGCGTTGCAGATGTCGGGCAGTCTTTCCGACGCGGTAGGTCGGATCGTCGGCCTCACAGCCGAGGATCGAAAAATCATGCTCTCGGCTGCGCTCGGTGGCGGCTTCGGGTCAGTCTTCGGGGTGCCATTTGCGGGCGCGATATTCGCTCTCGAAGTACCAACCGTTGGACGCCTAAACCTTCGTGCATTTCTGCCCGCACTCGTCTCATCATTCATCGGTCACACGACGGTGCTCGCCCTCGGATACCACCACACCGATCGACCACTCCTCAGCGGATCGATTTCGCTGATGACTGCTCTCTGCCTCGTTGTGGTTGGCATCGGTGGTGGTATCGCCGCGCGTGGATTTGTCGTTGCAACGCACCTCGTGAGGCGCACGATTGTTCGGCTGCTGCCATCACCAACATTTCGACCAGTCATCGGCGCGTGTGGTGTGTTGATCTTGTTGTCCCTCACTGGACGCGACTACCTCGGTCTCTCACTCCCACTACTCGATGCCGCGATCGCCGGAACGTCGATGGCATTGTCAGTCTTCGCACTGAAAATCGTCTTCACTGCGGTCACGATCGGTACGGGATTTCCTGGTGGTGAGGTCACTCCACTCTTCGTCATCGGCGGGACACTTGGCGCGGGCCTCGCCCCGTTGCTCAACCTGCCCGTTCCGCTCGCGGCAGCGACCGGCATGGTCGCCACATTTGGTGCCGCCGCGAACGCGCCACTCGCCTGCGCCGTCATGGGACTCGAGCTGTTTGGGGCATCCGCTGTGTTACCAATTGGCATCGTGTGCGCGGCAGCTGCACTCGCGTCTGGTCGACCCTCAATTTACGAGTCGCAACGTCACCACACAGTTCGCGTCACGACGACGTCTGTCAACTAACGACGGCGTCAGGCAGTTTCGAGTACTCGAAGCGGCAACTCACGTGGACCGCGGATCTGACCGACACTCCAACGCGTCTCGCCTGAAACCTCGAATTTCGGGAACCGTCGAACAAATTCTTCGACGGCCACCTTGAGTTCGAGTCGCGCGAGATTGGATCCGAGACAGCGATGAATTCCAAGGCCGAACGCGCCGTGGCGATTTTCTTGACGGTCGATGATGAAGTCCGTCGCGTTCTCAAACTGTTCTGGGTCACGATTCGCCGCCGGGAATGGCAGCAGCACCCAGTCGTTCGCTTTCATCGGGCAGCCGTGAAAGTCGTAGTCCTCTTTCACAAGTCGCGCCATTGTGACCGGTGCATATGCCCGAAGAAATTCCTCGAGCGCGAACATCATGACCTCAGGTTCGTCGACGAGTCGCTTGAGGTCGTCGGGATGCGTGCCAAGGTGCCACAGCGATGATCCAATCGCCGACCACGTCGTGTCAATGCCGGCGACGAGCAGCAAGAGAATTGACCCAGCGACATGGTCATCGGTGAGCTTGTTCCCACCGATCTCGACATTGAGGAGGTAGCTCGTGAGATCCTCACGCGGATTGGCTCGATGATCTTCGATCTGTGCGCGCAGGTAGTCGCCGAGCGGTTCCATGAACGCTGCACGATCTTCCTGCGGCTCGTTAATTCGTTCGAGGACGTTATGCACGAACGTGCGAAACAGTTCTTCGTCGGCGGGTGGAAATCCGAGCATGCGAGCGATGACATTGACCGGAATGCTCTGCGCATACTGAACGGCGCCGTCCACAATCGACTCACCATCGGTGATGTCGCCCATGCGGTCAAGCAGTTCATTGCAGAGTCGTCGAACCTCGGGTTCCCAGGCAGCGATCACCTTCGGCGAGAAGGGCGGGAGCAGCAGTCGACGAGCGATGTTGTGAAACGGCGGGTCGCTGGTAATCGGTGGTGCAGGACCAACCGGTGGGGGCGCAATCGGACGACCGGTGTTGACGACGACCCCTTGCGAAGTGAAGTGATCGGTGTCGTAGGCAATTTCATGCACAAGTTCGTGCGAGAACGGCGCCCAAAGTCCGTCGTAGCGGTCGCTGTGCGCGACCGGACACCCTGATGACTGAAATTCTGCCCAGATCTCGTGCGCGCGTTCGTTGTACTCAGGGTCGGCGTGATCGAAGTCGGTCGCCCAGTCGGTGACCTTGCCGTACATGCTTGTCATGGCGTCTCTCTGCTTTAGTCGTGAATCGGTCAGTCTTCAAGCGTGATGGCGAACTCGGGGCAATTCGCCGCCGCCAAACGTGCTTTTTCTTCGAGTTCCGCTGGAACCTCGCCGTCGTTGAGCGCAATAGCCGTGCCGTAATCATCGACATCAAATAACTCGGGGGCGAGCGCAAAGCATCGGTTGTGGCCTTGGCACTTGTCTGCATCTACAACGATTCGCATAGCTGGGACGTTACACGCGAAAACGTCTCAGCATCGATCCCATTGTGACCTTCGACACAGATTGATGCACTCGGTACCATGGCTTGTCGTGCTCCTCGCAATGATCGCCGCAACTTCTGAGGGCGTCTTTTCGCGTCTCACCTCATGGCTGTCCGACATGTCTGGCGCATGGTGGTTCATCCTTGTCATCGCGGTGATCGCCCTGCTCGACTCGGTTGTGCCGATCGTGCCGAGTGAAACCACTGTCATCATCGGTGGGGTCGCAGCCGGCGCCGGCGATCAACAGCTACTCCTCGTCATCGCCGCTGGCGCGATCGGGGCGTTTATCGGTGACAACCTCGCCTACTCAATCGGACAACTGTTTCATCAACGAATCGCCCGACGAGCCGAACGGAGACCGAAGACACGGCAGCGCCTCGACTGGGCCTCCGATCAGGTGCACGAGCGCGGTGGGCTGCTGCTCGTGACTGCGCGCTTCATTCCGGGCGGTCGAACTGCACTCACAGTTTCGTGCGGACTCACTCGACAACCGCGTCGATGGTTTACAGGATGGGTTGCGATCGCGGTCACCATCTGGGCGACCTACGCGGCCGTACTCGGCGCTGTGTTCGGACGTGCGTTACAGGACAATCACACTGCGGCATTCCTCATCGCCTTTGGTACCGCTCTTGTCGTCAACATCGCCATCGAGGTCGCACGAAAAGTGCTGCATTCGCGAAAGGCAACCCCCGACGGGGTCGGCTCATCACTCGACTGACAAACTGCACTCATGCGAGTTTCAGAAGCAGTTGCTGCCCGACGTTCAATACGAGCATTCCTTTCGACTCCGGTGCCCGATGATCTGCTTCGCGAGTTGCTCGAGAAAGCATCGCGTGCACCATCGGGCGGAAACGTGCAGCCATGGAAGGTGTACGTGCTCAACGGTGAGCGCACGAGTGAATTTCTTCGCTACTTAGAGTCAGCGCCACCCGTCGAAGAGTCGGAGTACGACGTCTACCCCGCGGGTTTGTGGGACCCGCACCGCACCGCACGGTTTGAGCTCGGTGAGCAGATGTACGAGTTACTTGGCGTGCCCCGCGAAGACAAGGCGGGTCGGCTTCGCCAGTTCGCTCGGAATGCACGATTCTTCGACGCGCCAGCCGCATTTTTCATCACTCTTGATCGTCGATTCAACCAGCCGCAGTGGTCCGATCTCGGCATGTTTCTTCAGACATTCATGTTGCTTGCCGTCGAGGCAGGGCTTGATACCTGCGCGCAGGAGTACTGGTCGAGTCGACATGGAGCGGTCACCGAGTTCATCGGAGCACCCGCCGACGAGATGCTCTTCTGTGGCATGTCAATCGGCTACCGAGATCCGAATGCTCCGGTCAACGATCTCGTCGCTGACCGTCTACCGCTCGATGAGTGGGCGACCTGGGTGTAGTCGCTCGACTGGGTGACGCGTTTGCCTAGGAGCTGGCGGAGATTCCCAACGGTCGGTCGAATGTGTCGGGCACGACCAGTTGGTCGCGACGCAACTCATCGACATGTCCGACTCCCATGCCGAGCATCGCCGAATCGATACCCATCCGTAACACGTCGAGCACGTTTTCAACCCCAGCCTGACCGTTTGCTGCAAGCCCCCAGAGATACGCCCGACCGATCATCACTGCCTTTGCGCCGAGCGCAAGCGCCTTCACCACATCACTGCCTCGCCGAATTCCACCATCGAGCAGCACCTCCATGTCAGCGCCGACCGCTTCGGCGATCGCTGGTAACGCACGCAAGGGTGACGGCGTGCCGTCGAGGTTGTTGCCGCCGTGATTCGACACCGACAACGCACTAAACCCGGCATCACGGGCGCGACGAGCGTCATCCACTCGCATGACACCTTTCACGACACAGGTGCCGCCCCACTCCTGAACGAACCATTCGAGGTCTTCCCAAGTCGGCTGTGGGGAACCCATCCATTGTCCATACGCCCCGAAGAACGTCGGGGCCGGTGAACCATCGACCGACATATTCGGCGCCGTCAACGTGGGCAGATGCCCCGACCGCAGGTATCGCCCGAGCCATCGAGGACGCGCAAGCACCGCCGGCGCGTACTTGATCATCGTTCGAATATCGATGCCATCAGGCAACTCGGGGCTACCCCAATCGCGGCTGTGGCTATACGACCAATCAAGGGTGAGGATGACCGTTTTCACACCGGCGGCACGGGCACGGTCCATCTGCGCGGCAACCCAATCGCGGCCGCCAATCCAGTACATCTGGAACAGCAGGTGCTCGTTCGCCGCAATGACCTCCTCCATCGGCTTCGACCCGAAAGATGACAGGCCGACGGCCGTACCACGCGCTGCTGCGGCACGAGCCACGGCGAGTTCGCCCTGCGGATGTACCGCCTGCACGCCAGTCGGGGAAATGATGACTGGCATCGAGAGATCAATGCCGAGCACATTTCGGCTGAGGTGTCGCTCCGACGGTCGATTCGCAATTACCGGTTGAAACCCAATTTCACGAAACGCGGCCTGGTTATCGTCGAGCGTCAACCCGGCCTCACTGCCGGCAATGAGGGCGTCGTAGACGTGGCGCGGCAGAATTTTCTTTGCACGGCGCTGCGCGACTGCGATCGATTCGAACCACGGGTTGCCCATACGGGAAGGGTACCTGTGCCACAAGAAACCTGAACGTTCGAGCCACCGCCGAAGCGAACGCTCCGCTCGTAAGGTCGAATACCGAGATCGGTACGTTCTTCATATGGCTCAACAACGTCTCACCGTCGGAAACCGATCAATCGCAGGTCGAACGGCGATCGTGACGGGCGCTGGATCAGGAATTGGTCGGGCGACCGCCCATCTATTCGCCGATGAAGGAGCCAACGTCGCCGTAGTCGACCGAAATGGTGAAGGTGTTGCACAAACGGTCGGAGAAATCGCCGACGCACATGGTGCGAATCGTGTTCACGGGTGGACGCTCGACCTCAGTATTCGCAGCGACGTTGATGCGCTGCCTGATGCTGTCGTCGCACACTTTGGCGCACTCGACATTCTCATCAACAACGCTGGGGTCGCAATGAACGCCGATATGACGACGACATCGGACGTGTTCGACGAGGCCTGGGATACCACGCTCGAGATCAACGTCACTTCGTACGCCCGACTTACCCGAGCCGCCCTCCCCCATCTCATGAAGAGCGACGCTGCTCGCGTCGTCTGTACCTCGTCGACTGAAGGACTCGGCGCAACCGGCGGCATTCCGGCGTACAACGCCTCAAAACATGCGGTCATCGGTCTCGTTCGTTCGCTCGCAGTCGAGCTCGGACGACATGGCATTACCGCAAATGCGGTGTGCCCCGGCCCGATCGTCACTGGCATGACGGCAAATATTCCTGCCGAGCACAAAGAGATATTTGCGAAACGACGGGTTCCGCTACGTCGTTACGGTCAACCTGAAGAGATCGCTCACGGCATGCTCAACCTCGTGCTTCCCGCATCTGGCTACATGAACGGTGTCATCCTTCCGGTGGACGGCGGAATGACATCGCGTCACACCTGAGGATCATTGAACACTTGGTTCCAACGCAGAACCACAACTCACGATTACCTACGATCGGTTCGTGTCGCACGATGAACCCCTTGTTGCCGGAGATCCTGAGACGACCGAATGGATGCGGACGGCGACGCCGTTCACGAACCTCTGCGAGATCGTCATTGATCGATATTCGAAGGACGAGGTTCTCGGGCGTGTCGCGTGGCAGGAGAAATTCTGCACGGTGAACGGCAACCTTCACGGAGGATTTCTCATGACGCTTGCTGATGCGGTCGGCGCTTGGCTCGCGGTGCAACATCTTCCCGAAGGTGCGGGAACCTCAACGATTTCGTCATCAACCAACTTCCTTCGTCCAGCACCCGAAGGTGTGTACGAAATTCGATCGTCGCTCGTCATGGCTGGTCGTCGAACAATCACTGTGGTGACCGATGTCGTGAACCCGGCCGGCAAAGTCGTCTCACGAACCACTCAGACCCAAGCGGTCTTAACCTCCTAATCGAGGCTCTTCGTCATCGAGGCTCTTCGTCGGCACCGGCGATGCGCGCCTCATCGCCGGCGTGCGTGATTCCGGTTCGTTGCGATGACCGCGTACATCGCGCCGACCGCCGCACACGCCGCGAGAACTGATGCCGAAGCCGGCGAACCTGACGCATCGATCAGCCGGCCCGCAAGAATCGGTGCCACGCCCCCGCCGATCGCGCCGAGCAACGTAATGACACCAGAGATCGCCCCAAAATCTTGAACCGGTATCACCTCTCGCGCAACGATGCCGTCGAGCGCACTGATCGCACCAATGCCGACGCCAGCAACAACGACGTACACCGCCGCGATGATCGGCCGACCACTTAGCACGATGATGAGACACGCGAGGCCAACGCAACCACGGGCGGCAAAGAGCAACCCCCAATGACCAAAACGGGCGAGGGCGCGACGAAGCGGAAGCCGACCAAGCAGTTGAAGCAGTCCACGCGCGCCGGCGAAGCCCGCTGCAACGCCAGCCGACAGACCTGCCCATCGAAGAATCGACAACTGAAAGACAAGCAGGGTTGACATCGCCATGAAGGCGAGGAACACACCCGCTGCGTGCCACCGAATCGCTGCCGATTCGAACGCCGACCGAAGCGCACGCGACCACTGCGGAGTCGCCGACGCTGTAGGAGCGATCGTCGTGTGGCGTAGCACGGTGGCGCTCACCACGAATGAGAGAAGGGCAATGACGGCGGGAACCTGAATCGCAACTCGCCAGTCAAAATTTCGGCGCAGCGCCTCGGTTGCAGGAATCGCAACGGGCGAAGCAAACGCTCCCCAAATCGTGAGTCGAATGATGCGATGTGTTGCCGCGCCCTGGTCGAGGCGAACGATGATCGACTGTGTCATCCCGTAAAACCCGGCCGAGGCTGCAAGACCTCCGCCGATCGAAAAGCACAAAATAAAAGCGGCTGGCGTCTGCGCTCGGCCGGACAGAGCGATTAGTAGCGCTCCAATGGGACCAACAACGCTGAGAACGAGCACAGGACCGAACCGATCCAACGCTCGACCGGTGACCACTGACAACAACCCGAGGAGTAGTTGCGCACACCCAAATGCCACGCCGAGTTGCGCACGTCCTATTGAGAGGGCTGCCCCGATGTCGTCAATGAGCACACCGAAGCCGTAGTACCACGACCCGTACACGGCGATCGTGAGCAGTCCAAGCACATCAACCGGCCAGTCGAGGTGTTTCACCGCAACGTCTGCGCGTGCGTCCTGATCTGGCACGACCGCAGTTTCGCAGAGTCACCAACGATGAACTGACTCGGGTACGTTTGCGTATGCGTGACGACTGAGCAGGAACATGCCAATCAGCCACCTGAAAGGGAGACCGACATCAACCTGTCGTGTCGCGGGTGCGGGTTCGAGGTCATCACCGTTTTCGACACGTCGGCTGGGCGAGTTGCGTTATGCCGTGACTGCGCGGCCGGTGCCGATCTCGGTTGCCCCTAATGACTCGTTGTCCGCTCGGAATGTCGACCGATGCAGTGAACACAACCTGATGTAATCAGTCTATGTGCCCGTACACATTTGATGTTAAGCACCATTAACAATTTACCGAAAAGGTGTAAAGTAAACTTTACATTTCTCCAAAATACTGTTAATCATGCTTTACAAAACCCCATCTCAACGACCGATTCGTGCTCAGTCTGCGGTGATCGGAATTCTCAATTTGTGGGAATTCACCGCGAGAACTAACATCATTATTGAATATTCGACTGAATATTCATGAAGCATGTGCTCAATTTCGTGGCACAAAGATTGGGGGATTCATGAAGAAACTCATTGCGGCGTCGGTACTTGTGACGACGCCACTGCTCGCCGCCTGCGGCAACGACGGCCCATCGGCGACACCAAGCGACAGCATTGAAGTCACGGCCGAAGATTTCAAATTCGGACCGGCAGAGTGGCACGTCTACGCCGGCACCTTCACGCTCACATTCCACAACGAAAGTGCGGCAATGGAGCACGAATGGGCAATTCTCAACCAGGGCGTAAGCATCTCGACGGACGAGGAGTTTGAGGAGGACTTAGTGCTCACCGAACTCGAGAAGCAGCCGCCAGGCACCACAATTTCCGAGTCATTCACAATCGATGAGCCAGGTGAATACCAGGTCATCTGTGCGCTTGAGGGTCACCTCTCCGCAGGAATGATCGGCAAGCTCGTCGTTCACGAAGCAGCCTGACGCTCCGCACGACTCACGAACAACGACCTGTGCCCGGCCCGCAAGGCCGGGCACAGTCGCGTCTAGGCGCAAACGAGACCGATCAGGCGACTGCGACGATCACACCGTCTGTGACACGCTCCGTTTAGGTTCATGTATATGAATTCGGTCCCGCTCGTCATTATTGGTGCGCTGGCTGGCGCGCTCATTGTCCTGTCGATCACATCTCGTCGTTCCCGAGATGCGAGTGGTCGAGCCCTCCCCCCCGAGACCAACCCCTCGGGGCCAACACTCGACGAAATTACGGCGCAAATCAAACTGACAAATCAACAGGCGCTTACCGAAGCCCTCCACGAACTCAG
>JALRBS010000210.1 GCA_023262325.1 Ilumatobacteraceae bacterium
AGCGGTGTTGTAGAACAGACCTTCCTGCGCCTTTTCAAACATTGGAAGGATGAGCACCATGCCGAGCTCTTTCGCAACCGACTGGAATCGCTTCGTCGTCGGGCCGTCAGGAATCGCCTCGGTGTACTCGTAGTACGCAGAGTCCTGAACCTGACAGAAATATGGTCCGTAGAACAGCTCTTGGAAGCACATAATTTGCACGTCTTGGGCCGCCGCTTCGCGCGCTGCCTCCTCGTGCTTGTCGATCATCGACTCTTTGTCCCCGGTCCAATCGGTCTGCAACAACGCTGCTCGAACGATATTTGACATCCCTAATCTCCTTCAGGCGTTTGCCTCATCAGATATCGGTGCGATGAGGTGTGCCACACCCCCATGCGTGGCACGAGGTATCCGAGCATAATTGGAATCTGTAGGACCCCGCAATGAGAGCCACCGGTTACGGCCGGTATCCCCAGGACGGACCAGACGGCTTCATTGTCCGTCGAGCAAGTTGTACCCAGTCGCACAGCATTGCCCGGGTGTCGCGCGGGTCGATGATCTGCTCAATTTCGTAAAACTCAGCGGATCGATGTGGGGATCGCACACTGTTCAATCGCTCGGTGATCTCGGCTTTCAGTTGTTCGGGAGCATCGCTTGCCTCAAGTTCGGCTTTGTACGCCACCTCGAGACCGCCTTCGATCGGAAGTGACCCCCAGTCACCTGACGGCCATGCGAGCCTGAACGATTCGCTTCCCGGTTTGCGATTGGCGGCCCCTGCGACACCGAATGCTTTGCGAATGACGACTGTGCAATACGGCATCTGTGCCTCACGGAGCGCGACGAGCGCTTCGGTTCCGTACCGAATCGTCGCGCTCTCTTCCGATTCTTTACCGATGAGAAAACCAGGACAGTCCTCAAGGTGAATCATCGGCAGTTTGAACATCGACGCGAGGTCGACGAGCCGGGTGAGTTTTCTACACGAGTCGGCGGTCCACCCACCTCCGTACATCATCGGGTTCTCGGCGTAGATCGCAACGGGAATGCCATCGAGCCGGGCGAGACCGCCAATGATTGATGTACCCCAGTCCGCACCAATCTCAAAAAAACTGTCCGTATCAACGATGGTCGACAGGATTCGCTTCATGTCGTAGGTCTGACGCGGGTTGCGCGGTACAACGTCGACGAGCCATTCGTCTCGTCGTCCGGGGTCATCACCCCAATCATCAACCGGGGGTAGTTCATCGATCGACGACGGAAGATACGACAGGAACTGAAGCGCTCGATCGAAGGCCTCGGCTTCGCTGTCCACTGCGTCGTCGATCGCGCCATTTCGAGTGTGAATATCGGCGTGACCCAACTCGTACTTCGAGACCGACCCGAGGCCGGCCTGCTCGACGAGCGCTGGCCCAGCGATCATCATCTGCGAGGTGTCACGCACCATGACCGAATAGTGAGACGCAACCGCTCGAGCGGCACCAAAGCCGGCGACAGAACCAAGGACGAGGGACACCGACGGCGCAATGTTGAGGTGGTCACACACGGTGTGCCACCCGGGAAGCACTGGGATATACGTTCGGCCGGCTTGTTCGATGGTTTTCACCGATCCCCCGCCCGACATGCCGTCGAGCAATCGAACATGCGGCAGTCGCATTTCAACGGCAATCGACTCCGAGGCTTCGCGTTTCGCCGAAATTGACGCGTCGTTGGAACCGCCACGCACCGTGAAATCGTCGCCCGACACGACCGCCGGCCGACCGTCGAGGGTTGCGATACCGAACACGAAGTTTGACGGCATGAAACTTATGAGGTTTCCCTGCTCGTCGTAGGTGGCAACACCTGCGGTTTTACCGAGCTCCCAGAAACTTTTCTCGTCGACGATTGCGTCAATTCGTTCACGAATTGTGAGCTTGCCGAAGTGATGCTGGCGTTCGACCTTGTCGACGCCGCCGAGTTGTTCGGCGAGCCGCTCGCGTTCGCGAAGTTCCTCGAGTTCGGGCTCCCACGTCACATCGCTGACGGTAGTCATCACCCTTTCGTTGAGCAGAGCCGCAGACTGCTAGCGACGACCGCGACGAGTCAGTGGTTAACTGCGCGGCACGTCACGCCATGCCATGCCCTGATACAGATCAGGCTCACGCGGTAGACCAAGGACACGTTCACCGACGATGTTCCGCTGAATTTCGCTCGTGCCACCCTCAATCGAGTTTGCTCGCGTTCGCAGAAATTGCGTCACCCATTCCGCAGCGTCGTCATCGCCGGGTTCCCAGCCAATTGCGGCCGCTCCACGCAAGGCGATCGCTAACTCTTGAAGGCGTTGATTCGTTGCTGCCTTGGCGATTTTCGTGATCGAACCTTCGGGACCGACCGGCTGTCCGGCGCGTGATCGATCTCGTGCACGTTGCGCGGTCCACGTCAACAATCGATCGGCGGTGTAGGCCTGCATGAGCGCATCACGTACCCGCGGATCAGTGGTCAGACCCTTCGCTGATGCCATCGCCAAGATCTCAGCGAATGGTTTTCCACCCAGAATTTCGTCACTTGATTTTCTTTTCTTGCGCACCCCCGAAAGTGCGTGACGTTCAGCCCCCAAGGTGGTCATCGCCGCTTTCCAGCCGTCACCAACCGGTGAAATTCGGTCGATGTCGGCAACGCGAACGTTCGTCAGGAACACCTCGTTGAACTCGACTTGACCTGCGATGTTGATGAGTTGTCGCACCTCAACCCCGTCGGCACGCATGTCGAGTCCGAAGTAGGTGATACCCGCATGTTTTGGCGCGCTCGGATCGGTGCGAGCGATGAGCATGGCTCGTTCGGCTTCATGACCGAACGTGGTCCACACCTTCTGGCCGTTCACAATCCATTCGTCGCCGTCACGTACTGCGTTCGTTGCCAGCGACGCCATATCAGAACCGGCGCCGGGCTCAGAGAAAAGTTGACACCAACGTTCGGCGCCGCGCAACAACGGAGGAAGTAGGCGGCGTTTCGTCTCCTCCGAAGCCCACTGTTGGATGGTTGGCGCTGCGAGCGGCAAACCGGAGCCGCGTGGCACGTGCGGCACCTCCCACGCGGCAAGAAGTGTGAGCGCAGCACGCGCCTCGTTGATGGTGAGTCCACGTCCGCCATGAGCGCGGTCATAATGCGGCGCAACCCATCCCGCCGCGCCAAGCGCCTCAACGATCGCGGGGTTATGCACCCCCGATTTCAGTTGAGTAAGCGCGCCTTCGTTGGCGTCGCGGACTGCATCGAACCAACCGCTCGGAAGCAGATCACGAAGCAGCGATTCGAGTTCGTCTCGTCCCGAAAATGTGAGACCGTCGGTCGAGTCGTCTCCCATCACGCACCAGGTCCAGCAATGAGTTCAGGCACCCGGGGCATCAAGCGAATCCTAGAACGACTGCAGTTCGTGCCACGACTGGTTCCGACACAGCACACGCACCCGCGGTGGTGCGCGATGAGAACTTTCGCTACTCTCGCATTATGACCACCGTCGATATTTCAGGCCGCTTCGATGAACTTCTCGCAAGCGCATACGACAACGACCGCAAACATGTCTTTCACTCTTGGTCGGCGCAGGGCGCGCTCGCGCCTGTCGTCATCGCCGGCGCGCAAGGCTCTCGAATATGGGATGACAAAGGCAACGAATGGATTGACTTTGCGAGCCAGCTCGTCAACGTCAACATTGGCCACCAGCATCCTCGAATGATTGAGGCGATTAGCGCACAGGCTGCCCGACTCTGCACGATCGCTCCGAGCATTGCGAATGACGTGCGAGGCGAAGCAGCGAGGCTTATCGCCGAACGTGCACCTGGCACGCTCAATCGGGTGTTCTTCACCAATGGTGGTGCCGAGGCGGTCGAAAACGCGATTCGCATGGCAAAGATGCACACCGGACGCATGAAGGTGCTCTCGGCCTATCGCAGTTATCACGGCAGCACGGTCGGCGCGATTTCGCTGACCGGCGAGGCTCGACGACTCGACAACGAACCAGGTCTGCCGGGCGCGGTGAAGTTCTTTGGTCCGTATCCCTATCGATCCGCATTTCACGCAGCTGACGCCACCGAAGAATGTGAGCGGGCGCTTGCGCACTTGCGCGCCGTCGTTCAAGGCGAAGGGGTTGACCGCGTCGCCGCGATCATTCTCGAATCGGTGGTCGGCACGAACGGCATCCTCGTTCCACCCGATGGATACCTCGCAGGTGTGCGAACGATCTGTGACGAGTACGGCATCATGATGATCTGCGACGAGGTGATGGCGGGTTTCGCTCGATGCGGTGAATGGTTTGCAGTCAACAACTGGAACGTCACTCCAGATCTCATCACCTTCGCCAAGGGTGTGAATTCGGGGTACATCCCGCTCGGCGGCGTCATCATTTCAGATGCCATTGCAGCAACATTTGACTCACGCGTGTACCAGGGCGGTCTGACCTACTCGGGTCATCCGCTTGCGTGCGCAGCGGCGGTCGAAAGCATCCACATCATGGAGGATGAAAAGGTGCTTGAACACAGTCGCCGGCTGGGTGCTGAGGTCATCGGACCAGCGCTCGCCGATATGGCAGAACAGCGCGGCGCCGTTGGCGAGGTGCGCGGTCTCGGCACGTTCTGGGCGATTGAACTTGTTGAGGATCGCACGACGAAGGCCCCTCGCTCGGCGGACGACATGCAACGCGTCGCAGCCCATTGCAAAGCGAACGGCGTGTGGCCATTTATTGCTGGCAATCGTGTGCACGTCGTGCCGCCATGTAACACGCCAACCGACGAAGCAACCACCGGCGTCAACGTCATCAACGACGCACTCGCGCTCCTTGACTAAACCCAGCGGGCGCTGAGCGTCGCAAGGTTGATGGCGCCCTGTCACAGCCCTGCAGTCAGGAAATGTCTGCTGCCATCGTTGCCGCGTTGTCGAGGGCAAGCCCAATCCGCGTTCGAAGAAGGTCGAGGTCGACCCCTTCCGTGCTCTTCTTTCCAGCGCAATACCGTGCGTACACGCCGTGAATGATGCACGCTGTCTTGAACCAGTTGAACGCTCGGTAGTACGGCATGAGCGACACGTCAGCTCCCGTGCTCTTCGCGTAGCGTTCGATGAGAGAGGCTCGTGAGGGAAAACCGTCAAGCACCGTTGGGGCGTCGACACCGTCGGCGATTCGATCACCAGGTTCAGTCCAGGCATTAATCGAGTAGGCAAGGTCTGCAAGGGGGTCGCCAAGTGTCGCGATCTCCCAGTCGAGCACCGCGGTGAGCGAACCTTGTTCATTGAACAAGCAGTTGTGCGGCCCGAAGTCTCCGTGGACAACTCGTCCAACGCCTTGTTGGGGGATCTTTGACTCGAGCAGTCCGTGCAACTGATGCGTACGGTCATCGTCAAGGTCAGCATCGGCGACCGACGCAGTCCACGAGCCGTACCAAGTCTTGAGCTGGCGACTCACATACCCGTCCGGTCGGCCAAGATCGCCGAGTCCCACGTCGCCGGGTTCGATTGAGTGGAGTGCTGCCAAGGTGTCGATGAATGCTTCACCGGCGCGGCGCCGAGCATTGACGTCGAGCCACGCGGCGACCTCCTCACCGGTGTACAAGGCTCTCCCCTCGACCTTGCCCATCACATAAAAATGAGTGGTGCACAGTGCACGGTCGTCGTTATACGCAATCGGTTCGGCAACCGGCACCGGAGTTGGCCACAAGCCATCGATAATCCGGTACTCACGCCACATGTCATGAGCCTTCGGCAGCAACTCACCTTGCGGCGGTCGCCGAATGACGAGTTCGCGACCATTCGCGTCCTCGATGAGGTAGGTGAGGTTTGAATGTCCGCCGGGGAGTCGGGTCCATCGAAACGGCGGCGTCACATCGGTGACTGATGGCAACCACGCGTCGATGACATCGGTGTCAAACCCAGCGACTTCGTTCCCCTGTGCCTCCACAATGTCAGCGTGCCACGTGGCGGCGAACAACAACGACCCCTAGGGTGAACGAGTGAACGAGATCCGAGTCGCAGGTGGTCGACGGGCAGGAACAATCGGCTGTCTCATTGCCGCCATCCCGCTGCTCATCATCGGCGGGGTGGTGTTTGTCGTCTGGGCAATCGCCGGTGCGATCGGAACGGCGCTGCTCCCCACGAGTGCAACGCGTCCAACGCAGATCATTGTGGGGTTTCTCGTCATCTGGCTCGTCCTTCGAGTGCGCCGAGCGATGCGCAGACGAAAGATCGCAAAGATGGTCGCCGACCGGTCCGACATCATCGACGTCTAGGCGATCGGTGAATCGTTCTACGATCAGAAGATGACCACAGTCATCGACGATCTCACTTTCTACGACGACATCGAGGCGTATTGCACCCCGTTAAGTTGCGCGCAAGGTGAGACCGTTTCGGTGCACGTGTCGACACGACGAGCGCTGGTTCACGCCGTTGTTGAACGGTGGGGGGCGGCACGTGTCGAGATGTGGCGGTCGAACGCACCGATTGCCGGTACCTACACACCGCCACCCGCAGACGCCGATTCTCACGGTTGCAACTGGCCGGTCTCGCTTGAGGTGCCTGTCGGCGCGGACTGGCCAAGCGGGTTTTACCTCATCACGTTGACCGCCGATGGCGCGGATCCTGGTCGCGAGGTTGCTCATGCGTGCTTCGTCGTGAGGTCGTCGCACTCGACGGGCAACCCTCTGCTGGTGCTCGGCACGAATACTTGGAATGCATACAACACCTGGGGTGGATGTTCGCTCTACACCGGCGGTCATGAAGTTTCTTTTGCACGTCCATTTACACGCGGTCTGCTCTGTCGGATCGACAGCGAACGCGATGATCGAAAGGCCAGGCCGGTTCGATGGGGTGAAACTCCTGATCCTGATGGCGAGATCTACCAAGCGTTTCGTGGCGAGCACGCCTACCCGGCCGCGATTGGATCGTCGGGTTGGTTCATTCACGAACGACGCTTTGTTGAGTGGGCGGAACGCGCCGGATGGCAATTCGATTACGCGACGTCAGCGGACCTCGACCGTGATCCAACGATGCTTGACGGACACTCGCTCATCGTCTCGGTCGGTCACGACGAATACTGGTCGCTCGGGCAGAGAAACGCCGTCGAGTCGTTCATTGAACGTGGTGGAAACCTTGCAAGTTTTTCGGGCAACACGATGTTCTGGCACGTACGGCTCGCCGACTCAACATCCTCGATGATCTGCCACAAATATCGAGCGCATCTCGACGACACCGCCGGTGCCGACGGAAACCCTCAGCTCATGTCAGGGATGTGGGCTGACCCATTAATCAATCGACCAGAAGCCTCAATTTTGGGAGCCGGCAGCGCATGGGGGCTGTACCACCGGTTCGGCCAGGCGACTCCGCGTGGAATTGGCGGATTTGTCGTCTATCGCCAGGACCATTGGATGCTCGAGGGAACAGGTCTTCGGTACGGCGACGTGCTCGGTGCTCGAGACGGGGTCGTCGGCTACGAAACGCTCGGGTGCCACCT
>JALRBS010000012.1 GCA_023262325.1 Ilumatobacteraceae bacterium
ATTCCCGCACAGAACCCTCGACCAGCCCCAGTGAGGACTCCCGCGGTCAAATTCGGGTCGTCGTCGAGTTGTCGCACGGCAGCGACAAGTCCTTGCGCGAGGTCGGTGTTGACCGCATTCATCTGATCGGGACGGTTCAGAGTAATGAGGAGCACTCGCCCGCGAATTTCAGTTAAGACAGATTGATTGTCGCTCATCGCTCCATCGTTGCATAGCAACATTGTCGCCAACGTGCCGACGCCGGTTATTCGATTGGTCGGGCAAGTCCTTCAACGAGCTCTGCGTTGGGAAGTGCAAGCAATGTCGCCGGTGGGACGAGCAATTTCAACGAACGGCTGCCACCCCCGACGATGAGTTCGGTGCGCTGCGCAACATCTGCATCTATCCACAGCGGCAGATCGACGGGAAGCCCAAACGGCGTCACGCCGCCCATCACCATTCCTGTCACCGCAGCGGTCGCCTCGGGCGGGGCGAAGGAAACCTTTCGTGCACCAAGGCGGCGGCGAACGGTTCCGTTGACGTCGAGCCGATGTGTCGCGAGCACGACGCAGGCTGCGTACTGCGGCTCATCCGACTTCGTTGCAACGACAATCGTGTTCGCCGAATTCGAAGGCAAAAAGCCGTAGTGCGCACAAAAGGCAGCCGTGTCGGCAAGTTCAGGATCGCATTCGACACGTTCGAACGCTCCTGCAGCCGAGGCCGCAGCGATGACGTGCTGCTCGAGGTCACTCATGGTTCCATTGTCGCAGTCCATTGACCGGAACCGCGCAAGTTCCGTACGGTTCACCTATGAGTCGACACCACGGACACGATCACGGACATATCGAAACGCCACAACTCGTTGACATTGATACCGGTATCTACGCATACATCCAGCCCGATGGCACCTGGTGGATCAACAACTGCGGCATCCTTGCGGGAGCCGATGACGCTGTTCTTGTCGACACCTGTTCGACCGAGCGCCGAACTCGACTCTTTCTCGAAAACGTCGAGCGTGTTACCCACGGACCCGTGCGCGCCGTCGTCAACACGCACCACCACGGAGATCACACTCACGGAAATTGGCTTACGCGACCGGCCGCGGTAATCGGTCACCGCCGCTGCCGAGAGTCGATCATCGCGTCCGGACTCCCCCATTTTGCGGGGGTCTTCGAACCTGTTGATTGGGGCGACATTGAGCTCGAACCACCGATGGTGACATTTGACGATCGCATCGATGTGCATTGCGGTGATATTCATGGCGAACTTCATTACATCGGCGCGCCCGCCCACACAACGAACGACATCGTCGTCTGGATTCCTGAACGACGTGTGCTGTTCACGGGTGACCTCGTCTTTAACGGCGGCACACCGTTCATGGTCATGGGTTCCGTCGAAGGATCTCTCGCCGCATTGGACCGACTCGCCGAGTTCGATGCCGAGGTCATCGTTCCGGGCCACGGACCGGTCTGTGATCTCTCCGTACTTGACCGACTTCGACGCTACGACGAATTCGTGCTCGACCTTGCTCGCCGAGCGATCGACGCAGGGGTATCCGCCCTCGATGCCGCCCGTGACACCGATCTCGGTGAATTTGCTGAACTCACCGACTCCGAACGCATCGTTGGCAACTTGCATCGAGCAATGTTCGAAATGAACGGCGCCGAGCATGGAGCGCCGATCGATCTCGTGACCGCAATTACCGAGATGGTGGCGTATAACGGCGGCAAGCCACTGAGTTGCTCGGCCTAGTCCACATTCGTTGAACGGTCTGAGTCGACCCGGGTGCCTGCTGCATTATCTCGGTGGCGCTTGCGGGCAACCGACAACGCAAGCAGCGCGACCACTGCAAGGACGACAGTCGACATGAACCCCATGAGAACTACGGCAGATCGATCGCGCCGGCTGGACCTTCGAG
>JALRBS010000101.1 GCA_023262325.1 Ilumatobacteraceae bacterium
AACTGCGGCGGTCCATATTGGGATTCGTATTCGGTAACGAAGGGTGTCGATCAGATCATTCCGGTTGATGTCTACGTTCCTGGTTGCCCACCACGCCCCGAGGCACTGCTTGAAGGCGTCGTGTTGTTGCAGCAGCGCATCAAGCAAGAGGACATGGCGGCACGTTGGCGGGGAGAGGGATACAAACCGTTGCAGCGTGGCGAGGACCCGATTGTGGTGGGGGGTGGCCCAATTGAGTGATGCCACCGAAACCACCGAAGCCGCTGAGGTCGTTGTCGACACCCTCCGAGAATCAATCGTTGAGCGGTTGCGCGCCGATCTTGGCGATGCCGTCCTCGATGTGCACCTCGTTCCTGGAGTTGATCTTTGGGTTCGTGTGACCGCTGAGTCATGGCTGGCGGCAGGCACGTCGTTGAAAGCGCAAGGGTTCGAGTACTTCTCGTTTATCTCAGCGATGGACTGGCTGCCAAGTCCCTATGGGCGAGGCGAAGATGATCCATCTGTTGAAGTTGAAGACGATGCTCCCAGCGCAGAGATGACACAGGGCTATGCCGGTGGGGTGACGCGTTTTCAAATGCTCGCCCGGGTGGCTGATATCAAACGCCATGTCGGCATCACGTTGAAAGCAGATCTTGCTGAAGGACCCGACGGCGAGATGTCGGTCGACTCGTGGATTCCGGTGTACGCCGGAGCAAATTGGCATGAGCGTGAGACCCGTGAGATGTTCGGTATCTCGTTCAATGGTCATCCCGACCTTCGCAACATGTACTTGCCGGGTGACTTTGAGGGTTTCCCCCTGCGCAAAGACTTTCCGTTGCTCGCGCGAATGGTGAAGCCGTGGCCAGGAATTGTCGATGTCGAGCCGATGCCCGCATCTGAAGGTGACGAAGGAGACGAGTCGTGACGATGCTCTCCGAACGACAGCAGTTGTCGTACATCGCGGCACAGGCCGCCGATGCGCGACTTAACGTCGAACTCGAAACCGAGGGCATGACCCTCAACATCGGGCCGCAGCACCCTGCAACGCACGGCACGCTTCGCATCATCGCCCGTCTCGACGGTGAGCAGGTTGTGTGGGCGGAGCCGTCGGCGGGATACATGCACCGCGGATACGAAAAACTCACTGAAGTTCGCACGTTCCCACAAGTGACAGCGCTCATTAATCGAATTGACTGGCTCGGCTCATTTGCCAATGAGGTTCCGTTCATTCTCGCTGCCGAACAACTCATGGGCATTGAGGCAACGCCGCGTGCCCAGCACATTCGAACGATTCTCTTCGAACTTTCTCGAATTGCGAATGTCAGCCTGTTCCTAGGTGACCTTGGCGTGCAGATGGGCGCAGTAACGCCGGTCTTCATGGCGTTCAGAGACCGCGAGTATGTGCTTAACCTCATCGAGGGCGCCACTGGTGGGCGCTTCCACCCGAACTTTGACCGAATTGGCGGTCTTAAGGACGACCTTCCGAAAGGCTGGCTTGACGAAACTCGCCAGGTCATGAAGAAGCTTCGAAACTTCTGTGACGAGATTGAAGACTTGCTCTTCGGCAACGAAATTTTCCAAAGTCGCACCCGAGGTGTCGGCGTCATTCCTGCCGATACTGCGAAGCAGTACGGCCTCTCCGGCGCAAACTTGCGGGCGTCCGGCGTCGACTGGGATCTTCGTCGCGACCAGCAATTGCCTCTCGCCTACGACAAAGTCGATTTCAAAGTGTGGACCCACCCCGATGGTGACTCGTGGGCGCGTTGCTGGATTCGCCTGCAAGAGGTTCGCGAGGCGACGAAGATCGTCGATCAACTCATTCAGACGTTGCCATCGGGACCAGTCATGACGAAGGTTCCTCGCATTATCAAGGTGCCCGAGGGCGAAGCGTGGGTATCGACGGAGAATCCTCTTGGCGAGATGGGGTACTACGTCGTTTCCAAAGGCGATCTCGGTCCGTTCCGAGTGAAAATTCGCTCGGCCTCGTTCAACAATATTTCGATCACTCCGTGGGTGTTGAAGGGTGTTTACGTTCCCGACATCATCACGATTCTTGCGAGCCTCTATTTCATTCTCGGAGATATTGATCGCTGATGATGCACCTTGCGCTTGAGATTCCCTATTGGGGACAGTCGCTGCTCCGCGTACTCGGTGGTATCGCTGCGGTGCTTCTGCCCGCGGGAACGATCGTGTACCTGTTCCTCTTCAAGATGATGTCCTTCATGCAGAGCCGCCTCGGACCGATGGAAGCCGGTCCGTACGGATCGATGCAGTTGCTCGCTGAGGTTGGCAAGTGGCTTCAGAAAGAAGACATCATTCCGGAGAACGCCGACGCAAAGATCTACAAAATTGCGCCGATCATCGTTCTCGTATCGACCTTCCTCCTCGTCGTCGTCGTTCCGTTCGGCCCCGACGCTTGGTTCACAAACTTCTCGGCCGGCGTCTTCTACGCGCTCGCCATTGGTTCAGTGTCGGTCATCGGAATTCTCGTCGCCGGTTGGTCGAGCGCAAACAAGTATTCGCTGCTTGGCGGTTTGCGTGCGGCAGGGCAGCTCATTGCGTACGAACTTCCAATGGTGCTTGCCGTGGTCGGTGTCGTCATTCAGGCAGGCTCAATGAACCTGCAGGACATTGTCGTCGCCCAAAACTCAGGTGCGATCTTTGGCTGGGATGGTGTCGGATTCCCGTTTGTACTCACGCAATTTCTCGGCTTTCTCATCTTCATGATCGCCGTGCAGGCGGAACTCACACAGGTGCCGTTCGACATGCCGATCGCAGAGTCGGAACTCGTGTCGGGTTACATGACCGAGTATTCGGGTTTCCGTTTCCTCATCTTCTTCATCGGC
>JALRBS010000116.1 GCA_023262325.1 Ilumatobacteraceae bacterium
CGCTCGTTCCTCCTCGGTTATCGAGCCATTGAGTTCGCGAACAGTGAGTTCGTTGATGTTGGGTAAAAACTCGTGCAACGGAGGGTCGAGTAGACGCACGGTGACCGGATCACCACCCAGCTCGCTGAACAACGCAACGAAGTCGTCGGTTTGGACGCGCTCAAGTTCGTCAAGCGAGCGTTCTCGTGCGACGGCGTCCGTCGTCATAATCACTGATCGCATGATCGGTAAGCGGTCAGCGGCGAGAAACATATGCTCCGTTCGACATAGGCCGATACCTCTCGCGCCAGCCTCTCGCGCACGTCGCGCATCGTGAGCGGTATCGGCGTTCGCGCGGACCGTCACCTTTCCGTCGGCGACCGCATCGGCCCATGCCAGCAAGGTGTCGAGTTCACTTGGAATGTCGGTGTTCCCGATATCAAGCGCTCCAAGGAAGACCGCTCCAGAGCGCCCATCAATCGTGATCTGTTCGCCTTGCGAGAGCACAAGGTCGCCGATAGTGATCGAGTTGGATGTAAACGAAAGTGTGCTCAGCCCAACGACCGCCGGAATCCCCCAGCCGCGTGCAACCACTGCCGCATGACTTGCCAATCCGCCTCGGGCCGTGATGATGCCGACACTCGCCTGCATTCCGAGCACATCGTCTGGCGTCGTCTCTGGTCGCACAAGCACGACCTTCTCGCCACGTTCGGCTGCGGCAAGAGCCTCCTCTGCGGAGAACACGACAGCACCAGTGCACGCTCCGGGAGAGGCGCCCGTTCCCACTGCGATCGGTGCGACGTCGCCGCCAAGGTTCAGGCTGGCATGCAAGAGCGCATCAAGTTCGCTTGCATCAACGGCGAGCAGTGCGTTGCACTTTGCATCAGAAGATCCATCGCGATCGGCGTCCTGCACAGCGGACACAAGCGTCGACCGAAGATTCATTGGCAGCCCGCCACCGCTTCGATACGTCGAAGGACAGATTCCATCATCGCCACGCTAGTCAGCGGGCTATGAACGATTCCCGCTGACCTCGGTTAGAACCCGATGAACGTGTCGTCCATGAGGTCGGCGAGTTCTTGGTCGTGCACCGTCTTTGAGCCGGTCGCAGGGCTTCCCGACTCAACTCGCGCCACGTGCCGGAACTCGTATCCACGTTCTTTCACGCGCCAGAAGCGATGCTCAATGAACTTCCACGCCCCCATGTTCTCTGGCTCCTCCTGAAGCCACACAACCTCGCGGGCGTTCGGGTAGAACTCGAGCACGCCAAACATTTGCTCGGTCGGTAGCGGGTAGAGCTGCTCGACGCGCACTACGGCAACGGGAGCGTTTCGAGCATCACGTTCAGCCATCGCATCCCAGGCGACCTTGCCGGAGCAGAACACAATGCGTTGCACGGCACTCTTGTCGGTCACGCCGGGATCATCGAGTACCTCGCGGAATGATCCGCTCGTGAACTCATCGAGATGCGAACGTGTCTGCTTCATTCGCAGACCTTGTTTCGGTGTGAAGATGACGAGCGGGGTTCGTCGTTCGGTGTGCACCTGGCGCCGCAACAGGTGGAAATACTGCGAGGCGGTCGTTGCGTTGCAGAGCTGAATGTTGTCCTCGGCGGCAAGAATGAGGAAACGTTCTATGCGAGCCGATGAATGCTCGGGGCCTTGCCCTTCGAACCCGTGCGGCAGCAATAACACCAGGCCATTTCGCTGACCCCACTTGTCTTCGGCAGCGACGAGATACTGATCGATCACAATCTGCGCTCCGTTGATGAAGTCACCGAATTGCGCTTCCCACATGACAAGCGCTTCGGGTCGTACGTGGGCGTACCCGTACTCGTATCCGAGGGCCGCGTATTCGCTGAGCAACGAGTCGTACACCCAGAATCGATTCGCGTCGCTACCGAGTGTCGAAAGGGGCATCCACGACTCTCCGGTCTCGTAGTCAACAAGCGCGGCGTGCCGCTGGCTGAAGGTGCCACGGCGCGAATCCTCACCGGCGAGACGAACCGGGTGACCCTCAAGCAACAGCGAGCCAATCGCAAGCGCCTCGGCCGTTGCCCACTCAACTTCTGATGACGAATTGAAGAGTTCGGCGCGTGATTCGAACTGTTTACCGAGTTTCGGATGCACGGTGAACTCGTCGGGGTACTCGGTGAGGCGATCAAAAATCTTTGTCAGCGTCTCACGAGCGACACCGGTCGGCACCGGAGGCAGCACACCAATCGGCTTCGGCGGTCGCGGCGCCTTGAACGGTTCAGCAACTTTCGATCGAGTTGTATCAAGCGCCTCTTGAAGTTTTACCTGAAAGTCTGACAGCGCCTGCTCGGCCTCGTCGACGCCAATATCGCCACGTTTCACGAGTGTCTCGACATACAGCTTTCTGACGCTCCGGCGTTCGCCGATCGCACGGTACATGAGCGGCTGGGTGTAACTGGGATCGTCGCCTTCATTGTGTCCATGGCGGCGGTAGCACACCATGTCGATGACGACGTCTTTATGGAATGTCTGCCGGTACTCCCACGCAATACGTGCAACCCTTGCGCAGGCCTCAGGATCGTCACCGTTTACATGGAAAATGGGAACCTGAATCGACTTTGCAACATCTGAGCAATACAGCGACGAACGAGCGAACTGCGGTGCCGTGGTGAATCCAATTTGATTGTTGATGATGAGGTGAATCGTTCCGCCAACCCGGTAGCCACTGATGTCGCTCATCGCGAGGCACTCAGCAACGACACCTTGGCCGGCGAAGGCTGCGTCACCATGAACAAGAATCGGAAGCACCGAATACGACAGCGGCGGGTCAATCATGTCTTGGCGCGCCCGCGCGATACCCATGACGATCGGGTTCACCGTCTCAAGGTGACTCGGATTTGCGGCGAGCTCAACGTCGATGGTGGCGCCGGTCGGACTTGTGTACCGACCCGTCGCTCCGAGGTGATATTTCACGTCGCCTGAACCTTGCACTGTGGTCGGGTCAACGTGCCCTTCAAACTCAGCGAAGATTGCTTCGTGGCTCTTGCCCATCACATTGGACAGCACATTGAGACGTCCACGGTGCGCCATTCCGATGACTGCACCATGAAGTCCAGCCTCGGCTGACTTTGACAGAATTTCATCGAGAATCGGTATCGCGCTCTCGGCACCCTCAATTCCAAACCTTTTGGTACCGACGTACTTCGTCGCGAGGAAACGTTCGAACGCCTCTGCCGCGTTGAGACGCTCAAGAATCCGAAGTTTCTCGTCCTGCCCGAAGTCATGTTGCTTGCCTTCGACGCGCGCCTGAATCCATTCCTGCTCTTCAGTGTTTTGAATGTGCATGTACTCCACACCGATGGTGCGGCAGTAGGCATCGCGGAGCACGCCGAGCAGGTCACCAAGACGCATCTTTGGCTGCCCGGCTACGTTGTCGGTCAGAAACTCGCGATCGAGGTCCCAGATGGTCAACCCGTATGTCGCCGGGTCAAGTTCCTTCGGGGTGAGCGGTTCCTTCCAATGGAGCGGGTCGAGGTCGGCGATGAGGTGTCCACGCACTCGATGAACACGAATGAGTTTTGCGACCGACATCTGCTTCGCAAGCATCGCCTCTTCGCGGTCGATGGGGTTCGTGTCCGGTCGCCACTTCACCGCCTCGTACGGGACGTCAAGGGATTGGAAGACCTTTTCGTAGAAGCCGTGATCGCCGAGCAACAGTTCGTGCACATGCTTGAGGAACAGGCCCGACTCAGCGCCCTGAATAATTCGGTGGTCGTAGGTGCTTGTGACCGTGACGACCTTCGAAATTCCCAGCGACGAGAGATTGGTACGGTCAGCGCCTTCAAATTCGGCGGGATAGTCGATGTTGCCGACTCCGACGATGACCCCCTGACCTGGCATGAGGCGCGGAACCGATTGGACTGTGCCAATCGTTCCGGGGTTTGTCAGCGTGACGTTCGCGCCTTGGAAGTCGTCAACCGTCAATTTGTTCTGGCGAACCTTGCGAATGACGTCCTCGTAGGCAGCAAGAAATCCCGCAAAATCGAGCCGATCAGCGCCACGCAGCACCGGCACGACGAGCGAGCGCGTGCCGTCGCCTTTGTCGATGTCGACTGCAAGACCCATGTTGACGCTGTCAGAGGTAATCAGTCGGGGTTTGCCATCGGCACCCTCGGCGAAACCGTTGCACATATTTGGCACGTGGTCGGCAATCGCACGAACAACTGCGTACCCGATGAGGTGCGTGAAACTCACCTTGCCCTGACCTGAACGTTCCCGGTAACCGTTGATCACCTTGCGGTTGACCTCAAGAAGTTTCGCCGGCACATTTCGGAAGCTCGTCGCTGTCGGAACCGACAGGCTGTTCTCCATGTTTTCAACGATCTTTGCTGCGACGCCTCGAATCGGTGCGCCGACCTCGGCTGACGAGTCAGCAACGCCGTTTGCCGCGGCTGATTCGGTTCCACGAGAGGCCGGCTGCGCGGTTGGCGGAGCAATGTGCGGCGGGGTTGGCGAGGCCGCGGATGCACCATCCGTCTCCGTCGTCGGGGTCACTACCGCACCATTCGATTTGTGCTCGGCGACGACGTCAGCAACCGGTACGACCGATTGAAAATCCTGAAAGAATTCTTTCCACGACTCGCCGACCGAATCAGGGTCCGCGCAGAACCGTTCGTACATCTCCTCGACCAACCAGGAGTTCGCGCCAAAGGATTGTGACTGCGTGTCGGACACGGTCTGGAGCGTACTGGAGGTCGTGCTCAGTCGGCGGGGTCTTGGCTGCGCAACTCGGCAATTCGTTCCGCGAGTAACTCGGCGGCGGTGCGACCGTCGGCGATGATCACCTCGTCTGCTGCCTGCAGAAAGAGCGGCATCGACATTCGCGAACGATTCGCAGCTTCACCCGCTGGGTTCACCACTCGGTGGGTGGTCGCCGGAAGGTAACCGCCGGTTGCACGATCGAGCATCTCACCACAGTTCACGGCAATCGAACCCGGGTCACACGGAACCGCGTACCACTCACCATCAGCGCCGAGCAGTTCGAGCCCGGATTCGTTGCTTGCCGGTAACACCGTCAACAGGTTGATGTCCTCGTGCGCCGCTGCGCGAACCGCACCATCGGGAACCTCACCCTCAAGCGGCGGGTAGCGAAGAATTCGAAGAAGCGTTCGCCCACTGCCTTCGAGCATCGCCGCAACCGGCATCGACAAGCGTTCGCTCACCTCGGCGGGAAGTTCGGAGTCGACCCAATTCAGCAACGTGGACGCGACCTCGGTTGCAGCATCGCGAAACTCCAAGGCATCGCGTGACACCTCCGTCGGATACTTCTCGCTCCACGGGTACACGTGAAAGAACTCCTTGAGATCCCGAACGGTGCGACCTTTGGCCGTCTCTGCGATCTTCGCAGGAAAGAAACCTTCCTGGTGATCTGGACCCACGGTGTACGCGTCGGCCGCGCCGCTCACGAAGAATGCTTCCCATTCGCGATAAATGCTCTGCACGAGTTCCCATGACAGAGGATGATTCGTCACTACCGCAAAGCCAGTCGTTCGGAGGCTTTCGGTGAATCGTGCTGGCGCATCCTCGCTCGTGAAGTCGATGACATCTGGAGTCATAGGTGAAGCGTAGAACTTTTTACCGCAATTGCGTAGTGGCAGTGACGCCGAGAAATGAAACCCTTTCCACCTCGGGCGTTAGCCTCAACGGTGCATGGCCCACGAGTTCATCTACACCTGTTACAAACTTGCGCGTCACTATCCACCGGATCGCACCGTTCTCGAAAACATCTCGCTCTCGTTCTACCCGGGCGCCAAGATCGGTGTCATCGGCTCAAATGGTTCCGGCAAGACGAGCCTCCTGCGCATCATGGCAGGTCTCGATGACGGCTATTCAGGAGAGGCTCGCCTTACCCCGGGGTTCACCGTCGGCTATCTCGCTCAAGAACCAGAACTCGATCCGTCAAAAGATGTTCGTGGCAACGTCATGGACGGAGTCGCCGAGGTGCAGGGTCTCATCGACCGCTACAACGCAGTAATGGCAAAGTGGGCCGACCCTGATGCGGACTACGACAAAATCGGCAAGGAACAGGCAGAGCTCGAGGATCGGATCGCGGCCGCCGATGCATGGAGCCTCGATCGCAATGTCGAGATCGCAATGGATGCTCTGCGGTGCCCGCCCGATGACGCTGATGTCACCACATTGTCGGGTGGTGAACGTCGACGGGTGGCGCTCTGTCGGCTGTTGCTCAGCCGGCCCGATCTCCTTCTACTCGACGAGCCAACGAACCACCTCGATGCGGAGAGCGTCTACTGGCTCGAGCGCTTCCTACAGGACTACGCGGGCACCGTCGTCGCCATCACCCACGATCGCTACTTCCTCGACAATGTCGCCCAATGGATTCTCGAACTTGACCGAGGTCGCGGGTTCCCGTTCGAAGGGAATTATTCAAGTTGGCTCGAGCAAAAACAGGCTCGCCTTGCGCAGGAAGAAAAGTCGAACGAGGCGCGGCGGCGCACGTTGGAACGAGAACTCGAGTGGGTGCGAATGGCTCCGAAGGCTCGTCAGGCAAAAGGCAAGGCGAGACTTGCCGCTTACGAGAAACTGCATGCTGAAGCCGAAGCCGAACGTGACACCTCGAATCGACTCGAAATCGCAATTCCACCCGGTCAACGACTCGGCGACACAGTTATTGAGGTCGATGGCCTCTCGAAAGGTTTCGGCGACCGGTTGCTCATCGAAAACCTTTCGTTCTCGCTGCCGCCTGCGGGCATCGTTGGCATCATCGGTCCGAACGGTGCAGGTAAGACGACGCTCTTCAAGATGCTTGCCGGTCAGGAGGCACCGGATGCGGGCACGGTGACGATCGGTTCGACTGTTCAACTGAGTTACGTCGACCAGAATCGCGACGATCTTGACCCGAATCACACCGTCTACGAGGAGATCACGGGCGGAGATGAGCACGTGAAGGTCGGAAATCGAGAAGTCCACGGCCGTGCCTACGTTGCGAGTTTTAATTTCAAAGGTACCGACCAGCAGAAACCCGTCGGCAAGCTTTCAGGCGGCGAACGGAACCGTGTGCACCTTGCCAAACTGTTGAAGTCGGGAGGCAACGTGCTGTTGCTCGACGAACCCACGAACGACCTCGACGTCGACACACTTCGGGCGCTCGAAGCTGGGCTCGAGTCGTTCCCGGGCTGCGCGGTTGTGATCTCCCACGACCGATGGTTTCTCGACCGCATTGCGACACACGTGCTTGCGTTCGAAGGCGACAGCCAGGTTCGCTGGTTCGAAGGAAACTTCACCGAGTACGAGGAGTATCGACGGCGTGAACTTGGCGTCGCCGTCGATCAACCCCACCGCATCAAATACAAGAAACTTGCCTAATGGCGGAACCCATCGAGTCAGACCACGAACTTGCGCGTCGCCTCGCGGTCGACGCCGGTCGTCTGCTCGTCGACGTTCGAAAAGAATCATTTGCGAGAGGTCTGAACTACTGGTCGATTAAGGATGCCGGTGACGCGGCGGCCCAGCACTTCATTATGAACGAGCTCACACAGGTTCGAGCCGATGACGCGGTGCTCTCCGAGGAAGGTCGGGAAGACCCGAGGCGGCTCAACGGCGGTCGCGTGTGGATTATCGATCCACTCGATGGCACGCGCGAATTCGCTGAACAAGGGCGCGTCGACTGGGCGGTGCACATTGCGCTCTGGGAGGACGACCACTTCGTTGCTGCGGCTGTGTCGCTTCCGGCACTCGACAAAGTGTTCTCTATGTCTCCCCCGACCCCGCTGCCAACAGTGACACGCCACCGCCCGGTTCTCATCACCTCGCGCAACCAGGCACCGCCGTCGGCTCACTGGGTAGCCCGAGGGCTCGACTGCGACGCCGTTCGACTTGGTTCGGCAGGTGCCAAAACGATGGCTGTCGTCAACGGCACCGCAGACATCTATGTGCACGACGGCGGGATGTACCAATGGGATTCAGCGGCACCAGTTGCAGTCGCTGCGGCATCGGGGTGTCACATCAGCCGCATCGATGGTTCTCCCCTTATCTACAACGAACGTGACCCGTGGCTGCCGGACCTGCTCGTCTGCCGACCCGAACTCGCCGAACCAGTTCTGCGAGCCTTGTGGGAATGACATCCGCGGTTGATCTTCCCGAGCCCAACGCGTTGCGAGCACTTCGCTACGAGATATCCGGCTCCACCGCACTTGTCACGCTTTCCCGACCGCACCGCGCCAACGCGTGGAACGGAACAATGCATCGAGAACTTCTCCACGTCATGGCGGGTCTCGAGCACTTACCCGGGTTGCGCGCCGTTGTCATCACCGGCGAGGGGCCCGCCTTCAGCGTCGGCGGAGATTCACAAGCCCTTGACGACCACGCGGAGCGAGGTTCATACGACACAGGTCTTTCCGAGGACGAAGTTCGACCGGGGACGAACCTACGACCCGAGTTTGATGATGACCTCACGTGGCTTCTTGGCTATCGGCTGCCAGTGATCGCTGCAGTCAACGGAGCAGTGGCAGGCGTCAGCCTCGCACTCGTCTGTCTTTGTGATCTTCGTTTTGGTGCTGCCTCAGCAAAGTTGACAACGGCCGCACCAAAGCTCGGATTGCCTGCCGAATACGGATTGTCGTGGGTCTTGCCGCGGATCATCGGGGTGACGCGCGCCGCGGATCTTCTCATGTCGGGTCGAGTTGTCACCGTGGCCGAAACAGCCGACTGGGGTCTATGGAATGAGGTGTGCCCCGATGCGGAAACGACACTCGATTCCGCACTGCGTTATGCGGATCTTCTGGCGTCAACGACAGGCCCGCACGCCGTAGCGACAACGAAACAGCAGCTGTACGAGGACCTCTTGCGGAACAATCCCGCCGCGTCAGTGCGCGACTCGAAACATCTTCTCGATCGTGCGATGGGGTCCGCGGAATATCGCGAGGGAATCGCTGCCTTTCTCGAGCGCCGACCCCCAAACTTTTGAGCACGATGTGAACCTGGCCGAGTTCGTTGCGAGACTTGGGAGGTGACACTGACCGATACAGAGCAAACCGACGCAACGGGGTTAGCGGCGAGCGCCGATCTCGAATGGGGAGCATTCACTGAGTCGGGCCCATGGCACCTCCTCGACGGTTCGCTCCATTGGCAGCATGGCATTGCTCACATTCGTGATCGAGCGCGCGCCGAGGTGCCAGTCCTGACGAAACCAGGACGTCTGCCGAACATCGCTCGGATGACATCGGTCACTGTTCGGTTCGGATGGGCGGTCGCCGCCTGGTGGGTTCGTAAGCGATTCAACCGATTCGAATCGGCCGAAGCCTCACGAGCCGACCTCTCCCGTCGCCTGAGACTCGCAATCGAACGCCTCGGTGCGACATACATCAAGCTCGCACAAATCATCTCCTCGGGCGACGGTCTCTTCCCCGCTGAACTCGTCGGTGAATTCAAGCGCTGTCGCGATCAAGTTCCAGCCGAGCCGTTCTCCGTCATTCGCGCAACGATCGAGCAAGATTTCGGGCGACCACTTGACGAGGTCTTCTCCCGAATCGACGAACGTGCACTTGCGGCGGCGTCGATCGCACAGGTTCACGAAGCGACGCTTCTTGATGGCACCGAAGTCGTCATCAAGGTGCAACGACCTTCGGTCGCTTCGCTGGTTCGCACCGACCTGCGGGTGATGTCGTGGCTCGCGCCGCATCTCGTCGGTCGCATTCCCGTCGCCGCACTTGCGAATCCGCCCGCGCTCGTGGAGCTGTTTGCTGAAACGATTGTCGAGGAACTTGATTTCAGACTCGAGGCGGCGAACATGATCGATGTCGCGCGTGTGCTGCGAGACCTTAATCAAGACGGCTATGTCGTTCCGCGCCCGCATCCGACTCTTGTGACGAGGAGAACGCTCGTCATGCAGCGAATGGAGGGGTTCAAGTTTGACGACGTCAATGGCATGCAGTCGGCGGGTATCGACACCGAGGCGGTCATTCGTACCGGAATGATCGCATTCATGGAAGGCGCGCTGATTCACGGAATTTTCCACGGCGACCTTCATGGCGGAAACCTGTTCGTCCTCGCAGATGGTCGGACCGCGCTTCTCGACTTCGGCATCACAGCTCGGCTTGATGACGAACGTCGACGAGCATTTCTGCGGCTCATGATGACGGCAACAACGAACGACGTACTCGGGCAAATGGCAGCACTTCGAGATCTCGGCGCCCTTCCGTTTGATACTGACCTCAAGGCGGTCGTTCACGACCTCCGCCTCGACGAAGCACCCGTTGATCCAACGACGCTCACTGGCGAAGAAATGGTTGCCGAGGTGCAACGGGTTGTGAAGGCGCTGCTCTCGTATGGGGCACGTCTGCCAAAAGAACTCATGCTCTATGTGAAGAACATGGTGTTTCTCGATGGCGCAATTTCTCAGCTCGCACCAGACCTCGATCTCCTTGCCGAAGTCGCAAATATTTCGATGCTCTTTGCCCAACGTCACGGCGAGCGGCTGATGACCGAAATCGGAATCGATGCGGCGCGCCTTCAGGTCGATCTCGACAGTGTCAAAGTCGGACTCGGAGTTGACCTCGCCACCGAGCGGCTCACGTACCGTGAACTACAACAACGTCGAGAGATCATCCAGCGAAGAATGAAGGCACACGTCGACCGCACTCGGCGCACCCGCGCCGTCTAGGTTCACAGTGTGCGCATCGTCATCGCTCGCTGCTCG
>JALRBS010000133.1 GCA_023262325.1 Ilumatobacteraceae bacterium
CCTTTCGACATGCCAATTGCCGAATCGGAATTGGTATCGGGTTACATGACCGAGTATTCGGGTTTCCGTTTCCTCATCTTCTTCATCGGCGAATTCGCGACCGCCGGAGTGTTCGCATTCATTGCGTCGATCTTGTTCCTCGGTGGATGGGGTATCCCGTTCGCATGGTTCGGGTGGGACACGATTGACTCGGTCGATAACTGGATGAACGTTGTTGGTCCTGTTGTCATGTTGACGAAGATGCTCGTGCTCACCGGCATCATCATGTGGGTGCGCTTCTCCTACCCCCGATTCCGTGAGGACCAGTTGCAACGGTTTGCGTGGAAAGTTCTTATCCCGCTGTCCCTTGCGAATATTGCGGTCACTGCCATTTTGAAGGTTGCGATCTGATGCCGAAACTTCCAGGACTAGTCAAAGGCCTCGGGGTCACGATGGGAACGATGTTCCGAACCGTGACCGAAGGTGCTGACACCGTGCAGTATCCGCACGCGAAAGAGGCTCCACCAATTCGTGCGCGTGGTGTCATTGCGTTGCGCGAAGACAACTGCACATCGTGCATGTTGTGTGCGCGGTCATGCCCTGATTGGTGCATTTACATTGAGGCGCACAAACAACTCGCGCCGCCCCGACGCGCCGGCGGTAAGCCGCGTCAGGTCAACCACCTCGACCGATTTGATATCGATTACGCACTCTGCATGTACTGCGGTATTTGCGTCGAGGTGTGTCCATTCGACGCCCTGTTCTGGAGCCCCGAGTATGAGTACTCGGAGCCGCGAATCGCCGACCTGCTGCACGACAAGGCGAAGCTCGGCGAATGGATGGAAACCGTGCCGGAGGCCCCCGAACTTGAGGCGGGAGCGGAGAAGAAGAAATGAGCGCGCTTCTCGCTGCTGATGTCAACGTTGCTCAGAACGTTGGTTTTTACATCATTGCTGCCGTCATGGTGTTCGGTGCGTTCCGCGTCGTCACTGGAAGCAACGTTGTTCACGCTGCGTTGTGGCTCGTGGTCGTGCTCGGTGGCGTCGCCGCCCAATACGTGTTGGCAGCCGCCGAGTTTGTGGCGATCTCGCAAGTGATGGTCTACATCGGTGCGGTCATGGTGCTCTTCCTCTTCGGCATCATGCTCACACGAGCAACGATTGGTGCCGAGGCGGACCTCAATAATACGAATTGGAAAATCGGCATTCCGGTAGCGGTGCTGCTCGGGGCGACGATGATCTGGGTCATCGTCGACGAGTATCGCGGCAGCGTTCTTGAGGCACCGGACGCCCCAATGCCGACTGAAGCCATTTCTGATGTGTTCCTTCGTGAAGGACTTGTGCCGTTCCTTGCGCTGTCCTTCGTGCTGCTCGCAGCCGCTATTGGGGCCATCGTGCTGGCGAGGAAGGACTGACATGTTTGCGGTGAACTTCCTCGTCCTCGCAGCAGTGTTGTTTGCACTTGGGGTGTTTGGTGTCATCGCGCGCCGCAATGCGGTGATGGTGCTCATGTCGATCGAACTCATTCTCAACTCGGTGAACCTCAATCTCATTGCCTTCGCAATGATGAACGGTTCGCCTGAGGGTCACGTCTTTGCGCTTTACGTCATCGCCGTTGCGGCTGCGGAGGTTGGCGTGGGTCTCGCAATGGTTCTCATGATCTATCGAAATCGGCGTTCGATCGCCCTTGATGAACTCTCGGCGATGAAGGGCTGATCGAACGATGGTTGCAGCAACTCTCTCCAGTGGTTGGTTCCTCGAAAATGCGTGGCTCATTCCTCTCATTCCAGCGATTGGTTTTGCGTTCATCATTCTGTTTGGTCGGCGCATGCCACAGGGCGGAAGTGAATTCGGCATCGTGTCGATCGCTGCGTCATTTGTCATCGCAGCGGGTGCAACATTCCAGTGGATTCAACGGGTGAATTCGGCGGGTGCAAGTTCTGAACATGCGCTCGGCGGGTTCTTCGGTTCGCTTCGTTCGCTCGTTCCGTCGGCCACAGAGTCGACACACGCTGAAGCGTTCGTTGAGCCCGTAATTCGCACATGGACCTGGTGGCAATCGGGCGGTCTTGAGTTTGGCATCGGTCAGCACATCGATGGTCTTGCGATCATGCTGCTGTTGCTCGTCACGTTTATTTCGCTGCTTGTACAGATCTACTCAACCGAGTACGTCGCAGGCGATCGCCGATACACCCATTTCTTTGCTGCGCTCACCTTGTTCTCCGCAGGAATGCTCGTGATGGTGCTCGCAGAGAACATGTTGCAGCTCATTCTCGGCTGGGAAATCATGGGCTTGTGTTCGTTCATGCTGATCGGGCACTGGTGGGAAGAACAAGCAAACTCACGGGCTGCACTCAAAGCGTTCTTCACCGTTCGAGTCGGTGACGTCGGACTGCTCGTCGGTACTGCGATCATCTTCTTCGGGGCGAATGACTGGGCGGTGGCACACGGGTCGAACGGTTTTTCGATTCGCGCAATTGCAGCATGGGCATTGTCCGGTGAAGCCTCTCACAGCGTGCTGTTCTGGGCCGGCGTAGCGCTGTTCATTGCGGCAATTGGCAAATCTGGTCAATTCCCGTTGCACACCTGGCTGCCAGACGCCATGGCCGGTCCGACGCCGGTCTCGTCGCTGTTGCACTCGTCGACCATGGTCGTCGCCGGCGTCTTCCTAGTCGCCCGTCTCTACCCGGTGTTTTTCGTTGGATTCGACATCCTCGACACCTCGGTAAACCTCATCACGATCATTGGTGGCATCACGATCATCATCGCTGCTGCGCTCGCATTCGTGCAGGACGACATCAAGAAGGTTCTTGCGTACTCAACGGTGTCGCAGCTCGGCTACATGATGCTCGGACTCGGCGTCGGCGCGTGGTTGCCGGCGGTGTTCCACATCTTCACGCACGCATTCTTCAAGTGCGCGTTGTTCCTCGGTGCTGGTTCCGTGAGCCACTCGGGCTCGC
>JALRBS010000138.1 GCA_023262325.1 Ilumatobacteraceae bacterium
GCGCTGTGGGCAGTCGGGGTAGCGCTCAACGTGAAGTCATTCTCTGAACTGCTTGGCCGCGAAATCACGGCGGCCGATGTCGAGCCGATGAACTGGGCACAGGCTGAATTCGCTCACCACATGTCCGGTGTCGACTATGCCTCCGCTTTGGCCGCAGTTGCCCAATATCGCCGCGACTGCCTTGGGTGGTGGGCGAGCGGCTACGACATCCTTGTCTCTCCAGTGCTCGCCGAGGCTCCGCCTCGGATCGGCGAGCACCAGAACAACCCGGCAAGTCCGATGGACCCGATGCGCCGGGCCGCCGAGTGGGTCGTCTTCACGCCACCTTTCAACACAACGGGTCAGCCAGCGATCAGCCTGCCGCTTCACACCTCGTCAAACGGCCTGCCAGTTGGCGTCCAATTTGTTGCCGACTACGGGCGGGACGATCTGCTCATCAGCCTCGCTGCGCAACTTGAGCAGGCGGCACCTTGGACGCATCTAGCGCCCTAAGCGCAACTGTTAGTTCTTCGCATCCTTCACTCGAGCCCACTCATCGCGTAGACCGACCGTGCGGTGGAACAACATCGACTCCCGTGGGTCGTGTGCGAAATATCCGAGCCGCTCGAACTGAACGACCTCGCCCGGAGCGACATCGAGCATCGACGGTTCGAATTTGCACCCTGCGAGCAGCGTTTTTGAGTTGGAGTTGACATCGTCCATGACATCCCCAGTCTCAGCACCCGGTACCTCGGCGGAAAACAATCGGTCGTAGAACGCTGCAGAACCAGAAATTGCGTGTGCCGCTGACACCCAGTGCATTGTCGATTTCACCTTGCGGCCGTCAGGCGCGTTGCCCCCACGCGTCTCAGGGTCATAGGTTGCGAACACTGTCGATACGTTGCCGTCAGCGTCATGTTCGTAGCCGGTGCAGGTGACGAAGTAGGCGCTTCGTAACCGAACCTCTCGGCCGGGTGTGAGACGGAAATACTTTGGCGGAGGCTCCGCCATGAAGTCCTCTGCCTCGATAAAGAGCTCGCCGCTAAACGGCACCTGTCGCGTGCCATCGGATTCGCGTTCGGGGTTATTGACAACCTCCACGTACTCGACGGTGTCGGCAGGCCAATTTGTAATGACAAGTTTGATCGGATTCGTGACGGCCATCTTGCGTGGCGCATTCGCATTGAGATGTTGTCGCACGAACGACTCAAGCAATTCGATTTGGTGCCGACTATTCGTCCTCGAGACTCCGATATATGTGCAAAATTCTCGGATCGCTTCAGCCGGGTACCCACGTCGGCGAAGTCCTCGCAACGTTGGCATCCGTGGATCATCCCAACCGTCGACTATGCCATCGGCAACAAGTGTCGCGAGTCGACGCTTCGAGGTGACCGTATGGGTGAGTTCGAGTCGTGCAAATTCAGTTTGACGCGGCGCATCCATCGTCAGTGGCAGTTGTGAGAGGTACCAGTCGTAGAGCGGCCGATGGCTATCGAATTCGAGTGTGCACAGTGAATGGGTCACACCCTCAATTGCGTCACTTTGCCCATGCGCCCAGTCATACGTCGGGTAGATGTGCCATGCATCGCCGGTGCGGTGGTGATGCTCATGCCGAATGCGGTACATGACCGGATCACGCAATTGCATGTTCTCGTGTTGCATGTCGATGCGGGCACGAAGCACCCGTGACCCTTCGGCGCATTCACCAGCACGCATCAGGCGGAAGAGGTCAAGATTCTCCTCAGGCGTCCGGTTTCGAAACGGGCTCTCGACACCCGGCTGCCCATAGCCACCGCGCTGCTGTGAAATGGTCTCGGCGTCTTGATCGTCGACGTAGGCGAGACCGCGAGTGATGAGCAACTCGGCCCATTCGTAGAGCTGCTCGAAGTAATCGCTTGCATACAAGGGCTCACCGGCCGAGGTGTACCCAAGCCATTCGAGGTCTTCAATGATCCCCTCGACGAACACGGTGTCCTCAGTATCGGGATTTGTGTCGTCGAATCGAAGATTGCAGATTCCACCAAATTCGGAGGCGAGTTCGAAATCGAGGGTGATCGCTTTCGCGTGACCGATATGGAGATATCCGTTTGGTTCCGGTGGGAAACGAGTCTGAATCCGACCACCGAAGGTTGCCCGCGCAAGGTCGGCGCGCACCATTTCACGAACAAAGTCCTCGTTGAACGTTTCGGGCCGATTGGTCACTCCTCAAGTATGCGTGAAGATGAGCCTGTTGAGGTCGACTTCACCTTCTTCGACAGCGGTTTCTAGGCTGACCACATGCGAACGATCTTTGACGATGTGCACGACGACTTTCGGAGGTCTTTCGCCTCGTGGGTCGCGAAAGAGATGAGCCCGAGTTATCTCGAATGGGAACGGGAGGGCATCGCGCCACGAGAAATTTTCACATCGGCCGGGTCGAACGGATTTCTTGGAATGCAAATTCCAGAGGAATACGGCGGCGGCGGGTCGACGGACTTTCGATTCAACCAGATCATCGCTGAAGAATTTGCTTACGCCGGCATCGGTGGCGCTGGGCTGGGTATCACGCTTCACAACGACATCACCACTCCCTACTACCTCGAACTTGCAAATGACGAACAGCGAACACGCTGGTTGCCGGGCATTGCATCGGGCGAGCTCATCACCGCAATTGCAATGACGGAACCGGGCACCGGCTCTGACCTCGCGAGTGTCGGCACGACGGCGGTTCGAGACGGTGACGTCTATGTCGTGAACGGATCGAAGACCTTCATTACCAACGGCATCAACTCCGATCTCGTCATCGTCGTCGTGAAGACAGATCCAACAGCGCGCCACGCCGGCATGACGTTGCTTGTTGCCGAGCGCGGTATGGAGGGTTTCGAACGAGGTCGCAATCTCGAAAAGATCGGGAATCATTCGCAGGACACTGCAGAACTCTTCTTTGACGATGTGAGAATTCCTGCGTCGAACCGATTGGGCAACGAGGGCGAGGCGTTTCGTTACCTGTCATCAAATCTTGCGCAGGAGCGACTTTCGATCGCGATTACCGGTGTCGCATCCGCTCGGGCTGCGCTCGACACGACAGTCGCCTACGTGAAAGAGCGACAGGCATTCGGCAAGTCGATCAGTGAATTCCAGAACACGAAATTTGTGCTCGCTGAGGTAAAAACGGCCGTCGAAATTGCTCAGGCGTACGTCGACCAATCGGTCGTCGCGTTGAATGCAGGCACACTGACGCCGGCCGAGGCCGCGCAGGCAAAGTATTGGTGCACTGACCTCCAGCAGGAGGCTGCTCACCGTTGCCTGCAATTGTTCGGCGGGTACGGATACACCGTTGAGTACCCGATAGCCCGGAACTACGCCGACGCGAGGGTGACGTCCATCTATGGTGGCACCAACGAAATTATGAAGACAATTATTTCGAAATCTCTTGGCCTATAACGGCCTGAAAACGGCGGGATCTCGCCTCTAGATTCGCAGGGTCGTGCCACCGTCGACAACGAGAATTGCGCCGGTGACATACTTCGAGCGAACGAGGCCCAACGTTGCTTCAGCGCAGTCTTCAGCGGTTGCCGAACGTCCAAGAGGAGCAGTTTTCGCAATC
>JALRBS010000022.1 GCA_023262325.1 Ilumatobacteraceae bacterium
AAGACAGTTTTCGAATGCTCCCGCCGTGGCAAGTGCCTCAAGATGAGCAACATTCACTTCGGGAACCCTGCGAACAAGATCTTCTGGTGAGGCGAACATGCCATGGGCACGCTCAGCAACGATGTCCCGTGCAAGATCACGTCCGAGACCGCGCACCGATGACAAACCGAGTCGGATGACCGCACCATGCTCTTCAAGCGTTGTATCGGCTGCCGATGCCGCGAGATCAACACCTCTCACAACAACCCCGTGACGTCGGGCGTCTCTCACCAGCGTATGTGGCGACCAAAACCCCATCGGTTGCGCATTCAACAACGCAGCGCAAAACGCGGCCGGCTCGTGATATTTGATCCATGCAGATGCATAGACGAGATACGCAAACGAAACCGAGTGCGACTCTGGGAACCCGTAGTTCGCGAAGGCTTTCATTTTTGTGTACACCTCATCAGCGATGTCACCGGTGATTCCCCGTTGTGCCATCCCCGCATAAAAACGTTCTCGTAGCCGCTCCATTCGAGCCGCCGAACGCTTCGAGCCCATCGCCTGCCGAAGTTCGTCAGCCTCAGCAGCGCTGAACCCAGCCACATCAATCGCCATCTGCATGAGCTGTTCTTGGAATAACGGCACCCCAAGCGTTTTCCCAAGTGAATGTTCAAGCAGGGGATGAAGGTACGTGACCGGCTCCAGACCGTTTCGGCGTCTGATATACGGATGAACCGAGCCGCCCTGTATTGGTCCGGGACGAATCAGCGCAACTTCAACGACAAGGTCATAGAAGCGCCTCGGCTTTAAACGAGGCAGGGTCGCCATTTGTGCTCGCGACTCAACTTGGAATACTCCGACGGTGTCGGCACGACACAACATTGCGTACACCTCATCTTCTTGAGGGATCGTTGCCAAGTCGATGGTGTAGCCCCGATGTTCAGCGATGAGATCAACGGCAAGGTGTAGCGCAGACAACATGCCGAGTCCGAGGAGATCGAATTTCACAAGCCCAGCAGCGGCGCAATCATCTTTATCCCACTGCAAAACAGAGCGTCCCTCTGCTCGGGCCCATTCGACCGGGCAGACCTCGATCACCGGTCGGTCACAGATCACCATGCCGCCGGAATGCACACCGAGATGTCGCGGTGCATCTTCGAGACGTAGCGCAAGGTCGATGACATCTCGAGGAATATCGCAGTCAACTTGGTTCGCCGTCTTCAGCACCCTGCCCCATCCGTCGACACGCCTCGACCATGCATCTTGACGCCCGGGGTCGTGACCGAGGGCGCGTGCTGCATCGCGAATCGCCGAACGAGCTCGGTAGGTGATGACGTTGGCAACTTGTGCCGTGTGATGGCGGCCATACCGCGAATAGACGTACTGGATGACTTCTTCTCGACGTCCCGACTCGATGTCGAGGTCGATATCAGGTGGCCCATCGCGGTGTGGAGAAAGGAAGCGTTCAAATAACAGACCGAGTGATACCGCATCCGCTGCGGTGATACCAAGCGCGTAACACACAGCCGAATTGGCAGCGCTCCCCCGCCCTTGGCAATAAATGTCATTGCGATGGCAAAACTCAACGATGTCCCAGACAACGAGGAAGTACCCAGCAAAACCCAACTGTTCGATGAGATCGAGTTCGCGATCGATCGTTGCCCATGCACGTGCTCTCAACGTCATGTCTTCAACAACTGATGGCCGTTCCCCATATCGTCGGCACGCACCTTCGGCGGCAAGCCGCCGTAACAACCCCATTTCATTGAGCCCATCAGGGCACGGATACGGAGGCAACGAGGGTGCGACGAGTGCAAGATCAAATGCGATCGCTCGAGCAATTTCGACGCTGCGTTCGACAACCCCCGGATATCGACGAAAACGCCGGAGTTGTTCTGCGCCCGACCGCAAATGTGCAGCACCATGTGCGACAAGTTCGTGCTCTACCCCGCCGAGACCGGAACGGGCTCCGATCGCTGCAACCGCCATGGCGAGATCACCATCGGCTGGAGTTGCATGTGTGACAGCATTCGTCGCAACACATTCAACCCCCACTCGATGCGCGAGTTCGACGAGTGCGTCATTGCGATGATGGTCGAGAGGGTCACCGTGATCCCACAGTTCAACGAGCACCCGGTCGCGCCCAAAAAGGTCGACATAGCGCTCGAGTTCGCGACGAGCAGCGGTTGGACCCGCAGCGCACAGCGTGGCTGGCACAACACCAGCATCGTCTCCTGTCAGTACCCAAGAGACGCCTCGCACCTGTTCAGCGATATTTTCAAGATGGTGCTGAGGTTCACCCTTCGCTCCGGCAAGCAGCCCGTATGAAAGAGCACGGGCAAGACGCGCGTATCCGACAGGACCATCGGCGAGCAGAACAATTCGGTCGCCGGCTTTGCTCGCACCTCCAACGCGGGTGAGTTCGGTTCCGATCACCGTTGGTAGGTCGAGTGCGCGTGCTGCTTCAGCGAAACGGACAACCCCTTGGAAGCCATCGCGATCGCAGAGCGCAAGAGCATCAAGTCCGAGCCGAGATGCCTCACTGGCGAGTGCTTCTGGGTGGCTTGCTCCTTCAAGAAATGAAAAATTTGAACGAGCGTGTAACTCGGCGTACGGGATGCGAACGCCCGAGGCTGCCCGTTGATCTCTTGGAGGTTCGAAAGGCTGACGTCGACGACTCCACGCAGGGGCATCTCCCCCTGCGTTCCATGCTGGCGTTCCAGGGGCACGCCCATCACGACCGCGTTCGGAGGCGCGACCGGAGAGATGCGCCTCAAGTTCATTCCACGTCCACTGAGGGTTCGTAAATCCCACATCCGCGAGTATCGAACATATGTTCGATTTGCGCAAGAGGTTGGCACGAAGTTTTTAGGACAGTTCGTCACCAATTCGACGGAGAAGTGCCGCCAGTCGAGGGTCACCCGCCTGGGCGACCGCCGCATCCCAGTCGAACCATGCGACATCCTGGCTTTCGTCAGGAGGTGGAGATGGATCCGCATCGCCCCCATCGAGGAGATAGCGAAGATCAAGGTGAGTGTGACCGCGACCACCAGCATGAACATCGACGTGCACCAGCCGCGGTGGTTCACTCGTGAACATCACATCAAGCCCGGTTTCTTCTCTCGCCTCCCGTCGAGCCGCATCCCACGGAGACTCACCCGGATCGACATGACCTCCGGGCTGCAACCACATTCCGAGCCGCCGATGGTGCAACAACACCGTCCCGCGGGGACCAACGACGATTGCTGAGCCGGTGATATGAACCGCATCACAACGCTCATCAAACGGATCAGCACCCGCGCCAACTAGGCGATCAACCTCAGCGATGAACCGACGTATCGACTGCTCTTCATCGGCATCTGCCGGATGATGCGCTCGCACCATCTCGACAACAGCAGCAACAGGAAACTGCGACATCAATGACACCGTAGTTGCCATCACGCATGGCTTCCCATGAGATGCCACCGACGATGCTCAATGGCAAGAAGATGCGCACTTCCATCTTCGAGAACAATCTGAAGCCGAGCCAGACGACGGCGTCGACGCTCATCCCACCATCGATCGATTAATGGCCACGGACCTGCCCACGCGACCACACGTTGAGAACGACCATTGATGACCACGACCGCAGGGTCTGCGGTGATCTCACCGCGCCCCGTTACTCCAACAGGGGCACCATGCGCATCGACGACCTCGACCGTCACATCAACCACCGGGATTGCCACAGGAGCAGGTTTCACCACCGCACCCGGCCACGCCGGAACATAGTCACGCTCGCCATCATCAACAAATGAAGCAGCAACCCATTCGTAGCGATCCTCAGGCAACCGACCACCCGCCGCAACCGGAACGCGAACCTCTTCCACGCCGCGCAACGTGACAAGGCGGGTCACCGCCCGAGCAGCTCGCCCATCAGCCTCGCTCGCCCCACCCCAGAACCCATGTTGGGTTCCATCATCGGCTCGAACGTCGGTGACCGTCAGACGCAACACAATGACACCCGCCGTCACCGCCACCGCATCTCGACTCCACGCATCGAGTTGCCACCGAACACGGTCGACGATTGCAGTCGCAGTCAATCCTTCCGCTCGATACCAGTGACGTTCGTTCCGCTCGGAGTGATCGGTCTCGGCTGTCACGGTGAGCCGGGTACAGATAAGACCCTCGGCGGCGAGCCCCTGCACAAGCTGCTCAGCAAGTTCGCGCGAACTGAAGACAACCGGAGTCATCGTCACCACCGGGTCATCAAACCATCGCTCCACTTCAGGAAACTGCGTCGGCGATATCGATGACACAGGTCGATGATCAACGCCTGTTGCAATCTGGTGTGCTCGCTGACCAACGAGGCCAAAACGCGTCAGCACATCTCGTTCATCGAGCAACGCAAGGTCACCGATCGTGCGCACCCCGAGTCGAAGAAAGAGATCAACCACTTCGGCTGGAATCTCATCGACAACCTGCAGCCATTTCAAACTCAGTGGCGCCAACGATGCAACCGTTTCTCCTGGAGGAGTAATGATCGGCTCACCAGTTGCACCTGATCGATGTGCAGCGATTGCAGAGGCGGCACGACCCTCTGCAATGCCGATACCTATTGGTGACCCATCACCTATTGCTACGGCGACATCGGTGCTGATCCGTTCGACGACCGCCTCTTCGCCACCGAAATATGTTGTCGGCCCTCGAAGGTCGAAACACAAGCTTCCAGGATTCAGCAACTCAAGGCGCGGCACAACCGCAATCACTGCTGAAACAACAGCATCAAACGCCCGCATCTCGGCGGTGTGATCACGTTCAGCAATCAGCGCCGATGGACATGCCCGCAACGCAGTGCGTCGGCGATCAGCAACACGAACCCCGGCCTGTCGAGCAAGAGGACACGCTGCAACAACACGATGACGCTCCATGACGATGATGGGAACACCATCGGCAGAGGGCACGGCGCGAACTGGCCAATCGGCACACCACAAGGTGAGCATCCGAGGCTGAACGATTTCTACAGCATCTGAAGATGACATTCTGTGGCCGATTCGTGTGCAGAAAGATCGTGGTCTTCTCTAGACATATCCGCAGGAAGTTGAACGGTTGTCGTCACCGGTCGAGGCATTCGGCGACCCGACCGATGCACGACGAGGTGTCGAGCCATCAGCCGCCCTGTTCCCCACCCAATACCTCTCCAATGGATCTCAGAGGTGTTGAGCTCGGCGTCGATGCCCTCAGTACTTCCAGATGCTGCGCCAACGTCTGACGTATCAACAAGAACAAGGCACACACCTTTTGCCCGAATGCGCTGTGCAACTCGACGTGCGAGCGCTCCTCGATACAGCAGGGCCGGCATGATGACGACCTCAAACCCGTCAAACACCGCCGCAAGCACATCCGCAGGTTGTGTTCCTGTTGACACCGCAACAACACGATGGAGCGGTACCCCGATTTCATGAAGTGCCTCAGGTGAAAGCTCAGGCATATCGAGTACAGCGAGCCAAGCACCGATAGCAACCCCCCGAGCGACCACAGCCAACGCAAGCGAGCGAGATGCTGGGCCTCGAGTGAGCACCGTTTGCCCGCGCATCAGGCCACCTTCGGGAAAGAGCGCTGCCATCTCTTCGGCGACCGGCAACACCGAAGCAGAACGGGCGACGAGTGCCGCCGGTCGTATTGAATATGTTTCGAGAGCAACCGACACGCTGTTCATCGTATCGAACAGGTGTTCGATACTCGAATGGGGGTTCTCCACGGTCGTCTTCCCTTTGCCGCCACGCTGCGGCCAAACTGGGGAGGTGACCGACACTCCACGGCCATTGCCGCGCACTCTCGCCATCATGGGGTCGGGTGAAACCGCACCAACCATGGTGGGGACGCACCGGCAACTCGCCGGCCTCCTCGCAAATGGGCCAGCAACCGTGCGTTCACTCGTCCGAGCGGCCCTTCTCGATACCCCATACGGATTTCAAGAAAATGCAAGCGAACTCGCCGAACGAGCGGTGAACTATTTCTCAGAATCGATCGACGTCAATCTCGCGGTGACCGGACTCACTCGACTCTCTGACGGGGACCCACTTCAGGTCGAACGCGGACTCAATCTCTTACGGTCAAGTGACTACATCTTCGCCGGTCCCGGATCCCCAACCTACGCGCTACGCGAATGGGCCGATACCGATGTGCCATCGATCATTTCGTCCAAGCTCACCACCGGAGGCATCGTCGTCTTCGCCTCGGCGGCTGCGCTCACGCTCGGCACCCGCACGGTTCCCGTCTACGAGATCTATAAATGTGGGAGCGACCCGTACTGGCTCGACGGACTCAGCATCCTCACCCCGTTCGGCATCAACGCAGTCGTCATCCCGCACTACAACAACACCGAGGGCGGCCACCACGACACGCGGTTCTGCTACCTCGGCGAGCGGCGACTCGCAGAGCTCGAGCGCTCACTTCAGCCAAATGAGTGGGTCCTCGGCATCGACGAGCACACCGGACTTGTCATCGACCTCATCAATGGCACCGCTGACGTTGTCGGCAACAGCAACGTGACGATCCGTATCGATGGACAATCGCAAACATTTTCGAGTGGCACACGGATTGCTCTCGAACAACTCGTCGACCCTGAGCACATCAACGCACCGCAATCTCGCGCTGCAGCGACAGGCAGCGACGCTACAACGGACGCCACAGCACCAGGATCAACCACGACTCCATCGACAGGCGCTGACACATCGCTCGGCGCAACGACCGATCGGTGCAGCAAACAGTTCGGCGATGCAATCGACCACAACGATGCCGAAACTGCCACTCGAGCCGCGCTTGAACTTGAACATGCGATTACCGCATGGTCGGCTGACACCTTGCAAAGCGATGATGCCGACCGCGCCCGCGCCGCTCTTCGGTCAATGATCACGCGGCTCGGCCATGCGGCTGCGCACGGCCTTGTTGACCGCCGCGATCTTTATTCACCATTCGTCAATGCCCTGCTTGAGATCCGCGCCGTCGCACGGAGCGAACGACGCTTCGATATCTCTGATCTCATTCGTGACCATCTCGATGCGATCGGAATCGAAGTGCGCGACACCACTGAAGGCGTCGACTGGGAACTTGCATCGGACGGCTAGGCGGTACGAGATGTCGCTCGACCGTCACTGAGCACCCGCAGGAGTTCGGGCACCTCACGAACAAGGTGCGACACATGAGCGAGCGACGACGCACGTCCATCATCGAGTGCTCGACCACCGACGATGGTCGTCATATCGGGATAACGATCGAGCACCACCTCGCAGACCTCATCAGCAGCACTCAGGCACGACGCATTAGAAACGGACAACACAATTGCGACTGCGTCGAACTCCCCGATCACACGAAGAAACGACGCGGGGGGAGAATCAGCACCAAGGTCGATGACGTTCCAACCATCGGCGCGAATCAGGTCGGCAACGACAGCGCTCGGAATCGAGTGATGTTCGCCGTGCGGTGCTCCAACAATGACGGTCCCACGCGGCCGACCTGGCCGACTCATCTGCGGACCGAGTCGTCCAAGTAGACGTTGCACGACAACGGTGGCGCGATGCTCGTCGGCGACCTCGAGTTCTCCTGCCGCCCAGCGACTACCAATCGATGCCATCGCAGTCGCAATGTGATCGGTGTAGACCTGTTCAACGGTCGAACCGGCCGCAAGCGCTGACTCGACAACACCCCAAGCTCCCGACACATCGCCAACGATGAGCCGTGCCTCGAGACGTTTGCTCCAAGGTGCTGACCGTGAGGCTCGACCCGCCAAACCGCGCGCCGCTGGTTCGTGTGCGCCGGATCGGAATGCGTCGATCGCGCTACGCGGCACGCGCCAACCTGACGCTCCTCGTTGCGCGCCTAACTGGCCCTGACGGACGTAGCGATACGCCGTCATGTAGTGGACCCCCAACTCAGCCGCTGCTTCATGCAGCGACAACACTTCGCTCACTTTGCAGACGCTACGAAGCCACGCAACTCACTGCGTGACCGTGCGGCGAAGTTTTGTTAACCCTTTTTTGCGTCCCAGCGAGCCTTCGCGGCTTGGCTTCGTTCGAGGAGATGTGGCGGAATCTTCTTTGCAGCCTCGGAGAGCTCGACTCCCCCTTCAGAGGTTGCTGGGGCCGCGGCTTCTGGCTCAAGATCCTCAAACACTGGCGGTTCCACACCGGGCAACCAGTACTGGTACAGATGCTCGACAATGTTCGACAGCCCTGCGCCAGTCGAACCTGCCGTCAACGTGACCGACACGATATTCGAGTACACGTGCACCGCCGCGACGCCACCATGGTCGAAGAGTCGCCGAGCGAGCACTGCGCTCGGGCGATCACCACGAGCATCGGCAACCGAAGCGAAACGTTCGTGGCCCTGACCTGACAACGTCCGGTTCAATTCGAATCGAATGACACCGCTTCGCGCTGCAGGCTGTTCGACGACACCGACAAGTTGTCCCATAGACGCCAAACTATCGCAACCGTC
>JALRBS010000103.1 GCA_023262325.1 Ilumatobacteraceae bacterium
AGCGCGTGTCAAACGCCGAGTTTCTATCGTCAGGCGGCAAGATTTGGTGCTTCTTTGAAGAAGAGGCATTTGACCGGGATGGCTCGCTTCGACAATCGAAGGAACTCAGCATCAACAAAATCGGCCATGCGCAACATGACCTTGACTCGGTGTTTGAAGCAGCGACATACACAGATGACCTCGCTGGTGTCGCCCGAGATATCGGACTCGCCGATGCCCTCGCACTCCAAAGCATGTACATCTTCAAGCAGCCAGGAATCGGCGGTGAGGTGAGTTGCCACCAAGACGCAACGTTCCTCTACACAGATCCAATTACGGTGACCGGCTTCTGGTTTGCCCTCGAAGACGCGACGCTTGAGAACGGTTGCCTGTGGGCCGCACCAGGGGCGCACACCGCACCACTCCGCAAGGTCTTCCAGCGCGTTGGAGACGATGACGCAGGTACAACCTTCGATGTGCTTGATGACACGCCATTACCGGCACCACCCGATGACCTCGTGCCGCTCGAAGTGCCGGCAGGAACCATGATCATTCTCGACGGACGGTTGCCCCATTGGAGCGATGTCAACCGATCACCAAAGAGCAGACACGCATACTCGCTCCATTGCATCTCCGAGCAGGCGAGTTACCCAGACTGGAACTGGCTTCACCGACCCGCCGACCTGCCGTTACGGCGACTCGACAGGAGCGACCGCTGACTCTCGCCGTGAACCCTGCGATCGCGCAGCAAGCACCGAAAGTCCTGCTGCATGACCATCTTGACGGCGGACTGCGAATCGCGACCGTTGTCGAACTCGCATCGGAGTACGGCTATCGCGCGCTTCCAACAACCAATTCACACGACCTTCAGGTGTGGTTCAACCGTGGCGCAAAACGCAATGATCTCGTCTTATACCTTGAAACGTTTGCGCACACGGTTGGCGTCATGCAGCATGCCGATGCCCTCGAACGTGTGGCCTACGAATGCGGCGCCGACCTCGCCACCGACGGTGTCGTCTACGCCGAGATTCGATTCGCGCCGGAACTTCACCGGGAGGCGGGTCTCGAACTTGACGAGGTTGTCGCCGCGGCGCTGCGCGGATTTGGTCGTGCCGAGAGCGAATTTCCAATCAGGATCAGGGTCATTCTCTCGGCAATGCGGACGGCGGCACACAGTCTCGACATCGCGCATCTCGCCGTGAAGTGGCGCGATGCCGGGGTCGTTGGATTCGACATTGCCGGAGCGGAGGCAGGGCATCCGCCATCACGACACCTTGACGCCTTCCAGTACGTCATGCGAGAAAATTTTCACTCAACGATTCACGCCGGTGAGGCGTTTGGAATTCCGAGTATTTGGGAGGCGCTCCAATATTGCGGCGCGGCACGACTTGGTCACGGCGTGCGAATTATCGATGACATCCATGTGGGTGATAACGGCGCCGAACTGGGTCGGCTCGCACAATACGTTCGTGACCGACGCGTGCCGCTTGAGCTTTGCCCGACGTCCAACGTGAATACCGGAGTCTGCGCAACAATCGCAGACCATCCGATTGGCCTGCTTCGCGAACTTCGGTTTCGCGTGACCGTCAACACCGACAATCGCCTCATGTCCGACACATCGATGTCGAATGAGTTCGTCTCGCTCGCCGACGCCTTTCACTTTGATCTTGATGACATGCAATGGCTTACGATCAACGCAATGAAGAGCGCATTCATTGAGTTTCCAGAGCGGCTGCGCATCATCAACGACATCATCAAGCCCGGCTACGCACGAATTCGTAACGACCACTGAAAGAGGACACCATGAGCGTTCGCGTCACCGTTGTACAACATCCGATTGCATCAGACGCGCTCGCAGGAATGCGTTCGACGTCGACCTCAAACGCTGAGTTTCGCGGACATCTCGACCGGCTCGGCATCGTGCTCCTCGCGGAAGCGACACGGTCATTACCGACCTCCGAGATCAGTGTGACAACGCCGCTAACGACGACGACAGGTCATGTGCTCAGCGATACGCCTCTTGTCGTACCTGTATTGCGCGCCGGACTCGGATTCGTGAGTGCCGTGCAGCAGTTATTTCACGATGTCGATCTTGGTTTCGTTGGTGTGACTCGAAACGAAGCAACCTTCGAACCCGAGGTGTACGCAAACAAGTTGCCACAGACCATCGGCGATCGACCGGTCATCATTGTTGACCCGATGCTTGCCACCGGCGGCTCGCTTGACGACGTGATTCGGCTGGTTCTCGATTGTGGCGCAACCGGTCGCATCATCGTCGTCTGCGCAATCTCAGCTCCTGAAGGTGTAGCCGTGATCACCGACCGCTACGGGGATTCTGTCGAAATCGACATCTTCACTGGAGCGATGGATGAACGACTGAACGAACACGCGTATATCGTGCCCGGTCTTGGCGACGCGGGCGACAGGCTGTTCGGCACCCCTCGAAGTTGAGTCGAGTGTTACTGAGTCGTGCGCTACTCAGCGAGCGTTTCGACGAGCCGCATGAGTTCGTCCAGATCGTGCGC
>JALRBS010000108.1 GCA_023262325.1 Ilumatobacteraceae bacterium
CTTGCTGAACAGGTGTACTAATTCCAAATCTATCAAATGTTTCATTAAACGCATCTGCTAGAGATGGGTCTATGTGCATCTTTTTAAGTTGTTCAGGACGCCGTCGATCGGGCCCGCAGCAAGTACGGCGTCAAGAGCGTGCTGTGTTGCTTCTCGGTCAGACATGTCAACCGTGAAGAACTCGCCAGGAAAGTCGCCTGGCTTGGTCCGGGCGAGCCCGACTGGGGTGTCACCGTTGCGTGCCATTCGGGTTGCGGTTGCATATCCGATGCCTCGCGAGGCGCCGGTGATGAGAAAACGTCGTCCAGCCATCTCAACAACCTAGTAACGAGCCACCTTGTGGGACTCGTTGAGCGATGGGTGAGAGCGTTACGGAACGAGGTTTACCATTCTGCCCGGCACGACGATCACCTTTTTGAGGGTTGCCGGGTCGGCACCTTCTAACGCGGCGAGCACTGCTGGGTGCGCCAACACGATCGAGGTGATGAGCGCCTCGTCTGCATCGGCAGGAACCATGACTCGGGCACGAACTTTGCCTCGAATCTGGACCGGCATTTCGACCTCGTCATCGACCAGCAGCGCAGCGTTTGGGTGAGGGAACGGCACATAGGTGATCGTCTCATCGTGCCCGAGTCGCAACCACAACTCTTCGGCGACATGGGGAACGAGCGGTGCGACCATAAGCACGATCGGCTCGGCAATCTCGCGCGGGATCGAACCCGAGGACGACACGTACTTCGTGACGTGGTTGTTGAGCTCAATGAGTTTTGCGATGGCAGTGTTGAATCGGAGAGCGTCCATTTCGGTTCGAACGACGTCGATCGTGCGGTGGAGCAGTCGAAGCGTTTCATCATCGGCAGGATCGTCATTCACGAGGCATCCGCCAGTTGACTCGTCAATCATCGTTCGCCACAGTCGCTGCAAGAACCGGAACATGCCGACGACGTCTCGGGTTTCCCACGGACGACTTGCATCGAGCGGACCCATCGCCATTTCGTACAACCGGAGCGTGTCGGCACCGTAGGTGTCGTACATTTCGTCAGGCGACACGGCATTTTTCAGACTCTTACCCATCTTGCCCCACTCGCGCAGGACCGGTTCGCCGTCGAAGTAAAACGCGCCGTCGCGTTCTTCGACATTGAAAGCATCGACGTAGATACCTCGGTCGTCCTTAAACGCGTTTGCGAGGATGTATCCCTGGTTGAACAGTCGCGCATACGGTTCTTTCGACGACACGTGACCGAGGTCGAACAGCACCTTGTGCCAGAACCGGGCGTACAGCAGGTGCAGCACCGCATGTTCGACGCCGCCGACGTAAAGGTCGACACCGCCCGGGTGATCTGGCCGCAGATCAGTTCGTGGACCCATCCAATACTGTTCGACCTCCGGATGAACGAACTGTTCAGTGTTCGTTGGGTCGAGGTAACGCATTTCGTACCAGCATGAACCTGCCCACTGTGGCATCACGTTCGTGTCTCGTCGGTAGGCCTTTGGTCCGTCGCCGAGATCGAGCGTCACTTCAACCCAGTCGCCAAGTCGGTCGAGCGGACTTTCTGGGTTGCTGTGCTCATCGTCAGGATCGAAGGTGCGCGGGCTGAATGAATCCGTCTCGGGGAGCTCGACTGGAAGCAGTTCATCTGGAAGCGTGTGTGGACTTCCGTGCTCGTCGTAGACAACCGGAAATGGTTCACCCCAATACCGCTGACGGCTAAAGAGCCAGTCACGAAGCTTGTAGTTGATCGTGGCCTCGCCATGTCCGTTCGCCTCAAGCCAAGCATTCGTTGTAGCGACGCCATCGGCAACGTTGGCAACACCGTTGAGGCTTAACGACGCATTCGACGAGTTCACGTACGGAGCATTTCCAACGAACGCCTCAGGCCACGTCGCCGTATCGAGTGACGGGTCAATTGCATGTCCCTCGAACCATTCGGCGGGCGGCTGTTGAATCGCTGGTATCGGCAGGTCGAACACTCGGGCGAAGTCGAAGTCACGTTGGTCGCCACACGGCACCGCCATGATGGCGCCAGTTCCGTAACCGATGAGCACGTAGTCGGCGATCCACACTGGGATGTCATCACCGGTTAGCGGATTGGTCGCGTACGACCCTGTGAACACGCCCGACTTCTCACGTGTCTCGTCTTGGCGGTCGATGTCACTGCGCAACCCGGCGACGCGAATGTATTCCTCGACCGCGTGTGATTGTTCAGCAGACGTGAGGGATGCGACAAGTGGATGCTCGGGGGCGAGCACCATGAACGATGCGCCGAAAAGCGTGTCGGGTCTCGTGGTGAATACGGTGATGTCGCCGGCGGGTGACGCGAAGTTCACTCGAGCGCCATGACTGCGTCCGATCCAATTGCGTTGCATCGTCTTGATCGCGTCGGACCAGTCGAGGAGATCGAGGTCGTCGATGAGACGATCGGCGTAGGCGGTGATGCGCATCATCCATTGGCGCATATTTCGCTTGAATACTGGGAAGTTGCCGCGGTCACTTCGTCCGTCCGAGGTGACTTCCTCGTTTGCGACGACCGTTCCAAGGCCGGGGCACCAATTCACCGGAGCCTCGCTGACGTACGCCAGTCGGTGCCCGTCGACGATGTTGCGGCGTTCGTGCTCGCTCAGTGACGACCATGATCTGCCATCGGCGACTTGACGAGACCCAGACTCGAACTCGGCGACGAGTTCGTCGATCGGACGCGCCCTTTCTAGGTCGCTGTCGTACCACGAGTTGAAAATTTGCGTGAAGATCCACTGAGTCCATCGGTAGTACTCGGGGTCTGTCGTAGAAATCGATCGACGGCGATCGTGACTCAACCCGAGGCGCCGTAACTGGCGTCGCATGTTGGCAACGTTGGCGTCAGTCGTGATTGCCGGATGCTGACCGGTCTGCACTGCGTATTGCTCGGCGGGAAGCCCGAATGCGTCAAATCCCATCGAGTACAGCACGTTGTGCCCCGTCATTCGCTTGAATCGCGAATACACGTCAGTTCCGATGTACCCCAATGGGTGTCCGACATGCAGGCCAGCTCCCGAGGGGTACGGAAACATGTCGAGCACAAATAACTTCTCGCCGAGCTGAGCGAGACGGTCGGGGTCGGCGAGCGGACCGGCGGGGTTTGGTGACTCAAACGTGCCATCAACATCCCACTGGTCTTGCCAGCGTTGTTCAATCTCGCCCGCAAGCGCTGCTGTGTACCGGTACGGCAGGCCTGCGTCGATGGTGGATTCCCCGTTGTCGTGCATAACGATTCGACAGCCTACGGGGATGATTCCCGCCCTGAGGATCGTGAGCGCGTGATTGTCGAACTAACGTCGTCGCCGTGAATGCCGCTCGCCCCCACATGTCGATGATCGCGCGCCTCGAAGCAGCTGCTGATCGCGAAGGTGGCGTTCGCTTCGTCGGAAAGTCGGTCGCTCCCGATGGCCCCACATTTGTGCCGTGGCGCCAACTCCACGACGAGGCGCGAGCGGTGGGTGCTGCGCTTCAGTCCCGTGGACTTGGAGCGGGCGATCACGTTGCGGTGCTCGGACCGACGAGTCGAGAGCTGATGACGATTGTTCGAGGCTGCTGGCTTGCGGGTATTGCATCGATGGTGTTACCGCTGCCGATGCGCATGGGCTCGCTCGAGGAATTCGTCTCTTCGACACGCGCCCGAATTCGACATGGTGACGCAAAGTTGGTGTTGATCGACGCGCAGTTGGCGCCGTTTTACGAGGCGGCTGAAGGCGACCCGCCAATCGTGTCGATGAGTTCGGTTCTCCCCGGTGCTGCAGGAAACCCCTCGAGTGATCGGCTTGAGAGTCCCGCCGATGACCCGGAACGCCTTGTCATCTTGCAGTACACGAGCGGGTCAACAAGTGAACCCAAGGGTGTGATGATTCCCGATCGCGTGCTCACGGCAAACATCGACGCTGCATGTGAAGCGGCGAGCCTGCGTGATGACGAAGTGATGGTGTCGTGGTTGCCGCTGTATCACGACATGGGTCTCGTCGGGTTCCTCGCCATTCCAATGTCGACCGGCGTCGACCTCGTGCAAGCAGCACCCCAAGATTTCATGGCGCATCCGGCAAGCTGGATGGAGTGGATTTCGACCTGGCACGGAACGGCGACTGCCGGACCAAACTTTGCCTGGGTACTCGCAACTCGCGCGCTCCGTCGCTCGGAACAACTCGATCTCAGCTCGTTGACATTGGCGCTGAGTGGAGCCGAGCCGGTTGATCCGAAGGCGATGGAGGCTTTCTGCACCGCAGCAGCACCGCACGGCTTCGACCAGCATGCCGTCTTTCCTGCGTTCGGCATGGCGGAAGTCGCAATCGCTGGCACCTTCCCACAGCGAGGCTCAGGTCTTCGATGGGACACGGTCGACCGTGAGGTGCTGGAACGCGAACGCGTGGCGCGCCCGCTCGTGAGCGAAGATCCGGATGAGTTGGCGCGACGGGGTCGCCAACTTCCAAAGTTGGGCACTGCGGTGCCGGGGCTTGAAATGAAAGTCGTTGATCCCGAGACGCGCGAAGAGTTGAAGGAGCGCGAAGTTGGAGAGCTGCTGTTACGCGGTACCTCCGTCACGCCCGGTTACTACAAGCGTGATGACGCAACCGCTGAGCTCTTCCACGACGGGTGGCTCTGCACCGGCGATCTTGCGTATGTGCTCGATGGGGAGCTCGTGCTGTGCGGGCGTATCAAAGATGTCATCATCGTCGGTGGGCGAAACGTATTTCCGGAAGATATTGAGCGAGCGGTTGGCGAACTTGAAGGAGTCCGCGCTGGCAACGTCATTGCTTTTGGTATCGAGGGGTACAAGGGCAAGGAATCGGTCGTCGTCGTCGCTGAGAGCCGCTCTGACGACGGTGATTCCGTCCGTTCAGCAATTCATCAACGAACGCTTGAGGTATGTGGGCTACCACCGCGTGACGTCATGCTGGTGAAACCGAGCACCCTCCCAAAAACTTCGTCAGGCAAGTTGCAGCGAGCGAAGTGCCGAGAGCTGTACCTCGCCGAACAACTTGAACTCAACTGACGCGGTTGCTTGCGACGATGAACAATCGTGTGAAGTCAAACAGCGTGGTGCCGTCGTCCCGCCGCGGGTACGCCTCGCTGAGCATCGTTTGATACTCGGCGAGGAAGTCTGCTCCTTCGTCGCCGAGCGCCCCGAGGATTGGCCGTAGCGTTGCGCCACCTGTCCAGTTGGCAACGGCATGCTCGCCGTGGAGCACATGCACATATGTGGTCGTCCACACTCGAATCTGTCGCACGTGTTCACCGAGGATGTCGAGGTAGCGCTCTGGTGGTGACACTGGTTGGGGCCGTAGCAACCGCTCAAGCTTCGATTTCCAACGAACGCGGGATGCAACTTCGATAATTGCGGTATGTGACGGGCGATGAAAGTTTGACGGCATTTGGATCGCAAGCGCACCGTCGTGCGACAACAATGCCGCCAGACGCGGCAACAACTCCTCGTGGTGGTTAAGCCAGTGAAGTGCTGCGTTCGAGAAAATGAGGTCGACGGGCGACGACGGCGTCCAATCTTCAATGTCGGCAGTTTCCCATCGAGCGTCTATTGGACTGCGCCGCGCTTGCTCGAGCATTTCGAACGAGGAGTCGACTCCGGTGAGGTCAGCGTCCGGCCACTGCTCGCGCAACAGTGCGGTCGAATTGCCCGTGCCGCAGCCGAGATCAACAATCGATGACGGGCGAGTGGTCCGTACCGCGTTGATGAGGTCCCGCGTTGGAAGGCTGCGCTCGTCGTTGTATGCGAGGTACGCGGTTGGTTCCCAGACCACAGGTGCCGTTACCTCAGCATTGGCGCAACGGTTTCACCGATGAGGGCGACACGACCTGGTATATGACAGTTGGCAATCGCGTTGATTGTGAATCCGTCGAGTCCAAGGTCAAGTTGGGCTTGAAGCTGTTCAGCAACTTCGCTTGGATCGCCGCAAATGATGCTTGCACGCGCGTAGTCGGCTAGAGCACCGGTGAGACCACGCCGTTCTAGAGCGGCATCAAATTCGGCGACTGCCTCGTCGTGAGTCGGCGCGACGCACACTGGTTGTTGGCGGGTCACGGTGATTGTCGAGCGATCGCGATGCTCGGCTCCGCAATGTTCGTCAAGGACAGCGAGCTTTCGAGAAATTTCGCCTACGGGGCAGATGAGATTTGAGTCGTCCGCATAGCGAGCAACGAACTTTAAGGTTTTCTGTTCGCCGCCGCCACCGATCATCACTGGAATTCGATTGACCGGGGGTGGCTCATTCATCGCGTCCACTACTTGGTACCACTTGCCATCCAGCGTTGGTCGTTCGCCGTGCAACATTGGCAGGATGATTTGCAACGCCTCATCTAACTTCTCAAACCGGTCGGTAAACGTCCCGAATTCAATGCCGAACGCCGAGTGCTCGAGCTCAAACCAGCCTGCCCCAATGCCGAGTTGGGCCCGACCGTTCGATACGACATCGAGTGTTGTAATGATTTTCGCGAGCACCGCAGGGTTCCGATATGTGTTGCCAGTGACAAGCGATGACAGCCGGACCCGGGAGGTTTCTCGGGCGAGGGCTGCAAGCAAGGTGTAGCACTCGAGCATGTACGAGTCCGGCGAGCCGATCATTGGGAGCTGGTAGAAGTGATCCATCACCATCACGGTGTCGAATCCTGAGTCCTCTGCTTCTTTCGCCTGACGCGCGACCGCCGCAAAGAGTTCCGCCGGTCCAGTGTCGGGGTAGGTGAACGAGGGAATCTGATAACCGAGCTTCGTCATGGAGGCCTCCTGAAGTGATGTGACCCACCGGCGGGTAGGTGTTCGGACGAGCGGCGCCGTGCAGCCAGAGGGGCCCGCGCAGCCTGCACCGGCATCATAGGGAATTCATCCCGCCACGACCGAGTAACGGTGTTAGGAGGGCTGTGCGCTTCGTCGGCCGCGGGTTGGGATAATGATTCGAATGATGGTGGCAGCGGCAGTTGTCATCGCAAGCATCACGGCCCCAACTTGGTAGACGCGATTTGACGTGTCCGTTCCAGTCCACCCGGCGTGAACGAGCAACGCAAACACAACGGGGAAGCTCAGTCGGTGAATGCCAATCCATACCGATCGCGGCATTCGTCGCCTGAGATACGACGTCACCTGAATGAGCACCACGAGGTAGAGCGAGAGTACGCCAATTGCGGTACCAATTTCTGCGGTGCGTGTCGCGCCCTCCCAGGTTGCAGACCCCGGAATGAGGATGTCGCTCAGCGTGAATCGCACCCACGAATCGAGCATGAGGCTGATGACGTGAAGGGCAGTCATGACGAGGGCTGTACCGGCAAGCCAAGAGTGTGTGCCGAGTAGCCAGGCTGGGCGGTCAACGCCTTTGAGCGCGCGGGTCGAGAGAAATATGCCCCAGGCGAAAGAGAGGATGAGTAGTACCAGCCCGACAATGCCGGTCGATCTCGACAGGTACCACCAGAAGTGTTCACTCATCGTGCAAAAGTCTTCCAGTTTGTGGTCGCAAATTCGTGCCCATCGTCGTTCGTGACTAACGCGGCTAGCGATCGATGTTCGAGTCGTTCGATCGCGTCGTCGGTCGAATGGGCTGCGAATGCGACCTTGGTGAAGGCTTCCGCCCAACCGCAGGTGCCGGCGATCACCGTGCAGGCGGCGACGCCGTTACGGGTTGGTGTGTGGGTGACCGGGTCGACGAGATGATGGGCAGGTTCTCCTTCGTCGGTGATCCAGGTTCGTAACTTTCGAGTTGACGTCGCAATACCGCCTTCTCGGAGCACGACTCTGTGAAGGGCTTGCGTTCGATCGGCATTCCACACATCGACGTGCCACGCACCTTCGGGCGCTGGACCGAGCACGCTGAGATCTCCGCCGATTTCGACAAGGGCGCCACATTCGGGGAATGACGCAACGAGTTCACGTACAACGATGTCTGCGGCGAGTCCCTTGCCGATTCCTCCCGGGTCGATCGTCATGGCGAACGGCAGCGCAACCTTGTTCGAAGTTCGATCAACAACTATTCCTGCAGGATTTCCACCGGCGACGGCCGAGGATGGCAGCGAGGTCTGTCGCCGAGGCTCATCACGACTTGCCACATACCCGAATTTGAGTAGGGCGGGCAGCAGGGTCGGATCGAAGTACCCATCTGTCGCCTGCCAGGCGCGAACCGAGTGTTCAAGAAGCGTGAGGGTCGATTCATCGACCGCAACCGGTTGCCCGCCTGCCATGTTTAACTTCGAGATATCGCTTGTCGAGATGAAGCGGCTCCAGCGTTGCTCGAGCGCTTCGACGCGTCGTTGTCCGTCTTCGATGAGATGCGGTGCAGCGACAATGGAGCATGAGGACCCCATGGCGCGAAAGGCGGTCGTCGCGAGCGTGTCAGCTGCCACCAGAGTTCCCGGTTGGAGCAGGCGCCGGCAGGCTGAGTTCGATCGGGGCTGGTTGGGCGACCGGCACCGTCGGTGCAGGTGCAGGTGCAGGTGCGGTGGTGGTTTCGGGTGCTGCTACGGCTGCCGGTGCAGGCGATGTTGTCGTCGCTGGTGTAGCGACAGGTGCGACAGTTGATTGCGTTGCCTGAGTCGCCACAGTTGGTGCTGCACTCTGCGATTGGTCTGCGATCTGCGGCGGTGCGACCGCAGTTGTTGACGCAGTTCCGCCACTCACCGATGAAGGTGACGTTGGCAGGCTGGCGATGGCAGTTGCCGTTGCCGGTTCGGCGATTGCGGTCGTCCACACCGGCACAATCGGCTCTGCTTGTTGCAGGAATGCGGCAAGTTCGGAAACTGACGCCATCGACTTGAGATCTATAGGGCGACCAAATTCATCCACGACAACAACGACGACACTCGAGTCGGCGGCAACTTGAATCGTCGGTGTCTGGGGTTCGACGCGAACGGCCCCTGGTGCGAGTGTGGTCTCGGTGACCTCGGTTGCAGGCACGATCGACGGCGAGTTCGCCGCCTTGCCGTAGGCGCCCATCAGCCCGATGACGGCGGTCGTTGACACGCCTACGGTCATAATTTTTGCGGACCGTGCGGGAGAGCGTCGCTGTGTCTGATGTGGCGCCGAAGGTTCGTCTATCGCTCGCGGCGGGGAGGGCGATCGACGGGTTTCCGCAATCGGTGCGTCAAATTGCCCTCGCCGTGCTCGCAACGCAGCGAGCCGATCCTCGGTCGATTGTTGGTCGTTGGCCATGGCGATTCAGTCGTCGTCCCACTCGTCGTGATCGTCGTCGTGTTCTTCGTACTCGTGATCGTCGTCGTCGTCGTGATCGTCATCGTCGTCGTGATCGTCGTCGTAGCCGCCGCCGATCGTTCGGGACGTGAGTGTCGGGGTGATGACACCGTTGGCGTATACAGCGGTGAAATCGACTTCCATGGTTGTTGAGACAAATTGGACGCCGACTGTGTTCGTGTCTGGATTTTGCGTCCGCCAAGAAATCGACCATCCTGCGTTCTTTGTCGTTTCGATGACCTTCAAACTGCCATTGACGACCTCAACGGTGACCGTTCCGGCCGTGTCAATCTTGTACGTCACGGCCGATGACGCAGGGGGTGTTGTCGTCGACGGTGACGCGATCGTTGTTTGGGGAGTCGAGTTTGCTGGCGAGGTGGTGTCAGTCACTGCGGCGGCAGCGACAGTTGTCTTCGTTGCAGGTGATGCTGGCGTCGAGGCGGGCTGAGTGACGGACGGCGTTGCCTGCGATGTTGCGCTGGATGGTGCCGGAGCCGCGTCTGGTTCTGAAGGCGAGGATTGCTGGGGGGTCGACGGCTCCTCCGACTGGCTTCCACCCGATAACAACGAGTCGAACTGGTTACTCGATGCACTCGGCGCACCAGGTTGCGGCTGTGGAAGGGTGAGCTCGACAATTACGGCCTCGGGCACAATCACTTCGGATGCGGCGGCGTCATTTGTTGATGAATCGAATATCGAGGTATTCACCAGCGCAGCCGCAGAGCCGGCTCCAATAACGCCAATCAACGAGAGCGCAGTTGCAAGTGTTGTTTTCATATGTGTCTCCTTTGGTCGTCATTCGAGGACGATGCCCAACGTACGGGTGGCGCGGCAGGAGTGAGCCCGAGAACGTCCAAGAAACGTCCAAGAAGTTGTTGAGAATTGGAAGGCGAGCCCGAAACGGACCGTTTTAGGGTCAGGACATGAAACAATCGACCCGTGGACGTGCTCATTGTTGAAGATGACCGCTCGATTGCAGAGTCCCTCATTGCGGCACTGCGTGAATCTGGATTACGGCCCCGTCACGTCGCCACAGGTGCGGCCGCAATCGCTGCGGTGTCGGGTGCATCGGGCGATCCTGACATTGTGTTGCTTGACCTCGGGCTCCCTGATGTCGATGGATATGACGTGTGTAGAGCGATGCGTGCGGTCTCGGCAGTGCCAATCATCGTGGTGACAGCACGAAGTGACGAGTTCGATCGAGTGCTCGGACTTGAGCTCGGTGCCGATGACTACATGGTGAAACCGCTCGGTACCCGTGAACTTGTTGCACGAATTCGGGCGGTATTGCGCCGTTCGAAGTCCGGTGCCACCGGCACAACTCCCGACGGTGGTGATGCCGATTCACTCAGCGCGGGAGCATTGCGAATCGACCTTCGGACACATCGTGCGTTCCTCCATGAGGAAGAACTTGCGCTTACGCCAAAAGAGTTTGATTTGCTCGCCTTCTTGAGTGAAGACCCAGGTGCCGTACGAACGCGTACTGACATCATCGAACATGTGTGGGACTCCAACTGGTTCGGTCCGACGAAGACAGTCGACGCGCACGTTGCGTCACTGCGAAAGAAACTGGGCGATCAACGCTGGATTGTCGCCGTACGCGGCGTCGGCTTCCGCCTCGAAATTCCAAGCGGGGGCGTGGTGTGAGGTGGCGACTGCTCGCCGTGATGGTGGGCGTTGTTGCGCTTGTCCTGCTCGTGCAGGACATCCCACTCGTGTCTCATCTGCGCACGGTTGAGCGCGACCGACTCACGACAAAGTTGGAACGAGACGCATTCATTCTCGCCGGACGTTCCGAGGATCAACTCAGCGAAGGAACCGAAGACCCAACGCTCGAAGGAATCGTTGCGCGATACGAGGAAGCAGAGGGCGTGAGCGTCGTTGTTGTCGACGTCGACGGCCTCGCCGTCGTCGGCACATCGTTTGATGTCGGCGAAAATTTTACGAATCGACCCGAAATCGTTGAGGCTCTGAGCGGTCGTCCGACGACTGGAGATCGATCCTCGGAAACTCTTGGTGGTGACCTCTTTTATGTTGCGGTCCCCGTGCTGTCCGGACCAGACGTTGTCGGTGCAATTCGAATTTCAGCGCCGGCTTCGCTCATTTCGCATGAGGTTCAGACTCGACTCGCCGGTTTGGCGATCGCTCTCCTTATCTCGGTGCTCATCGCAGCAATCGCGGCACTTGTGCTTTCGTCGACCGTAACGAGACCAATGCGTCGCTTAAAGGTCGCGACGCAACGACTCGCTGACGGCGATCTCGGACAACGAGCAGAGATAGCAGAAGGCCCCTCTGAGATGAGGTCCCTAGCCCGTTCGTTCAACACGATGGCTGCACAACTCGAACAACTCGTCGCCCGTCAGCGGGCGTTCGCCGGTACGGCGAGTCATCAACTTCGCACCCCGTTGACGGCGCTTCGGCTACGCCTGGAGACCCTCGCACAGCATGTAAGCGAGGCCGACGCCGAACATGCAGAAGCAGCGATAGCGGAGGTTGATCGACTTCGACGAATGATCGAAGGCCTTCTCATGCTGACCCGAGCTGAAGACACCGCAATCGCACCGATTCCGGTCGACATCGCCGCAGTCGCGCGCGACCGAGCGGCTCATTGGTTGCCTCTGGCCGAGGAGGCTCATGTCAGCATCACATTGACGGTGCCAGACAGTGCTCGCGCACTCGCGGTCGTGGGAAGCGTTGAACAGATCATCGACAACCTTGTCGACAATGCGCTTGATGTGTGCGGTCCTGACGGGCGAATTGAACTCGCCGTGCAGGCACGAGGTTCTCTGTGGGACCTCCACGTCATCGACAACGGTCCTGGATTATCAGTAGCCGAACGCGAAGAGGCCTTTGAGCGGTTCTGGCGAGGCGGTTCCTCCACTCCAGGCGGTTCAGGTCTTGGGCTCGCGATCGTTCGCCAATTTGTCGAAGCCGCCGACGGCACGGTTGTGCTCGAAGAATCGGCGATGGGCGGAATTGACGCCGTCGTCACGCTGCATTCGGCCTGATGGCTTACGCTGCGCGCAGGTCGTCAATGACCTTTCGCCATCGCTCCGGATCTGAGCGATAGGGGGCGTAGAAGCCGAGCCGATCGACGATGTCTCCATAGCGGCGGGTCAGCTCAGGACCGATGTGCTCGGGCTCTCCGACGACGGCGAAGGTGTTGAGCACTTCGTCATCGATGACTTCTCCCATTTTCACCCACTCGCCGGCCTTTGACAGCCGGTTGAGGTCATTCTGCATGTCACCCCAACCGTGCACCTCAAGCACACCTCGGTACGCCGGTGTCGATCCGTAGAACGCAATCTGTTGCTTCGTTGCCTGCTTAGCCTGCTCAAGCTCCGCTTCGTTGTTCCCGGTCACCACAAACAGAGGCCCCGAGATTTGGAAGCCATCCATCGTTTTTCCGACCTTTGCCCGACCCTTTTCGAGTGCGGGAATCGTTACCTCTCGGATGTACTTCTCGGTCGTAAATCCGTGCACGATGATGCCATCACAGGTTTCGCCGGCAACCTCGGTCATGAGAGAACCGACCGCAGCAATGAAGATCTTTGGCACACCAAACCCGTCGAGATCGCTCGCATTTGGGGTGAAGAATGGAGTCATCAGCGTGTGCGTGTAGAAGTCACCGCGGAAGTCAAGTTTCGTGCCGTTCAACCATGTGTCCCAAATTGACCGAATCGCGGTGATCATCTCTCTCATTCGTGGAGCGGGATGGCTCCATTCCATGGAGAAGCGCTTCGTGATATGCGGTTTGATCTGCGAGCCGAGCCCGAGAATAAAACGGCCTTTTGAGAAGGCCTGCAAGTCCCAACCTAAGTTGGCGAGCAGCATCGGGTTTCGGGCAAATGCGACCGCAATTGATGTTCCAAGTTCAATCGAGGACGTATCGCCTGCGGCCTGCACGATCGGAAGAAATGGATCGTGGGCGGTCTCTGCCGTCCATGCGCCGTCATAACCTGCTGCCTCGAGCTCTTTGGCAGAGGTTGCTGCCTCGGAAAGCCCACCCATAAGCGTCGCATCAATTTTCATGTCCGAACCCTACTGCGAGCTTGTCGCGTGGTTCGATTCAGGTGTCGCCGCGAAGAAACCGCTCGACCGCCTCACCAAGCTCTTCGGCTGACACCTGTTGTAGCGAACTGTTCGGTAACTCAGAGACTGTCGCATGCCCTGGAGTTGCATCATGGGCGATCTCGAGCTGGGTGAGCATGGACGCGTGCTCTGAGTTTGCTGCGACGAGGTCGTCGAGGCGCTTGCGGTGGTCGACCATTGATCGTCGGAGGTCGGCGGCATCGACGACAACGTCGCAGGATGTTCGAAGCCCGTCGAGCAACGCAACCGCCGATGGTGGATATGGCAATCCGGCTGCGTAGTGCGGAACCTGTGCCCAAATGCCGAGTGTGGGTATACCGAGCGAATGGAGTTCGTGCTCGAGCGCGGATCCGACGCCAGCAGGCACATCGAGCGTGCTTCTGAGAAATGGCACACGCGTAAGAAGATCCTCAGAGGCGGTTGTCACCGAGAGCCTCGACGGTCGTGTGTGCGGGCACGCAAACGGGTAGGCGCCGAGGTGAGCGCAGGACGTCACGTTCAGCCGTTCGGCAGCGCCTGCAACCTCAGCGATGAAGGCATGCCATCGCATATCGGGCTCAGGGCCGTGGAGGATGACGAGGTCGCGGCCAACCTGGTCGCGTCCATGCGAGAGCGTGATGTGTTGCCAATCGAGCACCGTGTTGCGACCTTCGACAAGGCGCATCGTTGGTCGTCGCGCTCGGTAGTCGAGATACGCGTCATCATCGAATACCGCAATCGGGTCAGCGCCTGTTTCTCGCAGGAGGGTGTCGGTCGCGAGCTGGGCGGCTCCACCTGAGTCGATCCATCCAGACAGATGCACGATGAGAATTGGGTTGTCGATGTCAGGAAGTGGGTTATTCCATTGCATGATCGTCGAGGTCATCGATCGAGGAGTGCTGCGGCGGCGACTGCGGCCGCCTCAACCTGTCGTGCGAATGGTTCAAGTTCCTCCATCGATCGTTCGCCGAGCGCGCCACCCACGTACCGTGCGTACACCCCTTCGAGAATGCACGCGAGTTTCCAATTTGCGAAGGCGAGGTAGGTCGTGAAGTCGCCGAGGTCGCGGCCCGACACGCTGGCATAGTGTTCGACCAGGTCGTCTCGATTGAGGAACCCAGGAGCAGTTGTCGCGCCGGCATCCCACGCGCTTGTCGTGTCCGTAGGGCCGGTCCAGTAAACGGAAAGCATTGCAACGTCGGCGAGGGGGTCACCCAAAGTGCAGATCTCCCAGTCGAGCACTGCACATACGTCGCCCTCGCTCGTCACCATCGTGTTGTCGAGTCGGTAATCGCCATGCACGATCGTTGCTGGGCCCTGGGCGGGGATGCGTCGAACGAGTTCGTCGTGCACTCGATCGACGAGTGGGAGTTCTCGCGTGCGTTGCTGCTGCCATTGCCCGTACCAGCGTCTGAGCTGCCGGGCGATGTAATCCTCGTGCTTCCCGAGAGTTGAGAGCCCAACGTTGTCAAGGTCGACCGCGTGAATCGTGCTGAGTGTTTCTGCGATTGACTCGCTCGCTCTTCGACGTGCTGTTTCACTGAGATGGCGGTTCGCGTCCTCGGTCGTTCGCAGGACGTGACCATCGACAAAATCCATCACATAGAAAGGGGCTCCATTGACGGAATCGTCTTCGCACAGTCCACGGGCAGCCGGAACAGGCACCTTCGATCGGTTCAGCGCAGAAATGATGCGATGTTCTCGCGCCATGTCGTGTGCGCTAGCAAGCCCGTGCGCAAGGGGCGGTCGACGCAACACGTACTGACCTCCGACCGAATCTGTGACACGAAAGGTGAGATTCGAATGTCCTCCAGCGATGACGTCGAAATCGAAAGGGGCGGTGGCGCCGCCAACATGCATCTCGAGCCATTCGCTCACGCGCTCGACATTGACGCCTTCGATTGAACTCACCATGTCGATCGTACTGATGACCCTCGGGAACCTTGCGTTCGACCTGTCGGTAGGGTGAACGGATGAGCGAGTTTGGACAGAGCAACCACGCGGTCATCGATGTCTCCGACGCCGATTTTGAGCAACAGGTTCTCGAGAGATCGAAACGGCAGGCGGTGGTCGTTGACCTGTGGGCGCCGTGGTGCGGTCCGTGCAAGACCCTCGGACCGTTGCTCGAACAGTCAGTGGCGGCAACTGGGGGTGAGGTCGTGCTGGCAAAGGTGAATGTCGATGAGAACCCAGCAGTTGCGCAGATGTTCCGCGTCCAATCGATTCCTGCGGTGTATGCGGTTCGCGATGGTCAAGTTGTCGATGGCTTTGTCGGTGCGCAAGGAAAATCGGAAGTCGATGCATTCGTTGCGCGACTCGCGAGTGATCCCCGTGCAGACATGATCCGGAGTCTCATCGAGTCGCGTGATGAACTCGGACTTCGCGCAGTCCTCGAGGTCGAGCCGGCGAATGAGGCGGTCATCGTCGTGATCGCAGAAATGTTGGTGGAACGAGGCGAGATGACTGAGGCACTCGACCTGCTCGCACGCATCCCAGAATCTGACGAAGTGCGCCGTATTAAGGCGGCTGCGCGGCTTGGGTCTGCTGCACCCGATGACGACTTTGATGCAGAGCTCACGAAATTGCTTGAGACGGTCAAACTCGACGATGACGCACGTCAGCGTTTTGTTGACATCCTCGAACTGATGGGTCCGCATGACCCTCGAACTGCGGCTTACCGCAAACAGTTGACTGCCCGTTTGTTCTGACGGCGCGATCTGGCGCGCGAACCGCCATCGCTCGATACGTTCTTTGCTCCGACCTCCCGTAACGAAGGGAGCATCATGGTGTCCAGCGTTGCAGCGAACGAGTCAGCGTTTTCACGATTGTGTCGGCGTGCACGAGAGGCGGCGAATCGGCGAGTCGACCTTCGGCAAACGGTCCGACTCGTTGGAGTTTCGGTCACGTGCGCGCTTGCGATCGCAGTTGGTTACTGGCTATTTCGCTCGCCATCGGTCGAGGTCGAGTCCATGTTGCCGCGTGTTGACGATGCCGCCTTCGGGGCAGATGACGACACAACCTTGGCGCCGGTACTGCATGCGGCAAGCGTCTACGTGCACGTCGCAGGGGCGGTCCTCAGGCCCGGCGTGTACGAACTACAAGACGGTGATCGTGTTGCCGATGCGATCATGAGGGCGGGCGGCGTGGTTGATGGTGCCGAGCCCGACCGGCTCAATCTCGCTGAGTTGGTTCGCGATGGGCAACGTGTTGAAGTGCCGTTCGAAGGAGAACCGTTCGTAGTTGCAACTGACACGTCCGCGTCCGCGACAGGCGGCGTTGTCAACATCAACCGTGCAGAGGCAGACGAGCTTGAGCGCCTTCCCGGAATCGGACCAGCAACCGCGATGGCGATCATTGAAGATCGTGAGCGGAACGGCATGTTCGCCTCGGTGGACGATCTCGATCGTGTCACAGGCATCGGTCCTGCCACCCTCGAACGACTGCGAGACCTTGTAACAACGTGAGGTCTACAGCAGAGCGTTGCCAATCATGGCCACCGCAATGCCAAGTCCCGCTGCCGCACCGATGGCGACAGCAATCCACAGTAAGAGGTACTCGCGCCAGAAATCTGGCCATCCGGCAATCGGTCGACGAGTCGCACGAGCGGCCGCAATAAGACCAACGATCAACCAGAACACAACGCTGATGAGAATTGCCTTTGGATATGTCTCGGAGCCGCTGATCGGCGCTCCGGCGAGCAACAGACCTGGCGCAGAAATAATTGCCCCAATTAGGCCAAGGACGGCGCTCTGGCGTCCTCGGCCGAGGGTGAGCACGATCCATGAGAACGATCCAAGGATGGCCGGAAGCGCCACTCCAGCAAGTGGTCCAATCACCAGCAGTCGCGCGCGGTACCACCGCGGACCGCCGACGACCGGTGCAACAACTTCTCGTTCGGCAGACCGCTGACTATTCGCAGAGGAGATGCGAGCCATGCGCTCAGACTACGACGAAGAGGCTTCGTGTGATCGTCACCTCGAGTCTCCGGCAATTTCAGACCCGGAATTCGTCGCGATTGCTGTTGCGTTCTGGTTGAGTGCCCAGTGGGGTCTGGTCATTGTCGTGGTGGCGGTGGTTGCGGCGATCGTCTATTGCTTCCGTACACCTGTTCATGTGCGACGGGGTCTATTGCTGGCATTCGCATTCTTCGGTGCGGTGCTCATCGTCGTCAGGTGTGAGGTTCCCGATAGCGAGGAATGGGCAGCAGACGGCACAGCCTTCACCGGTTGGATGACCGTTGTTCGCGAGGTGGATCGCTATCCGTCGAGCGAACGTTTACTCGTCGAAATACACGGCATCCGTTACGAGTGTTGGCTGCGACGAACGTCGCTTCGTGCGCGGTCGGCGACGTTGGTGGCCGGGGACTCTGTCATGGCCTCTGGTGTCATCGCGCCACTTTCCGATGAGCGGCAGGCGCGGGTTCGCTGGCAGCACGTGCGTGGAGAACTCGACATCGAGTGGCTGGGGGACGTCGTTCCTGGATCTCCAATCCATCGAGCCTCGAACCGAATACGGGCGCTCGTCACGAGAGCCGGCGATCAGATGGGTTCGCGCTCGGGAGCGCTGTTTCGAGGGCTCGTCATCGGCGACGACCGAGACCAACCAGACGACATGGCGTCAGCGTTTCGCCGAAGCGGGCTCTCACACCTCACTGCGGTGTCCGGCCAAAACGTCGCGCTTGTTCTTGCTGCGGCATCACCGCTTTTGAACAAGGTTCGCCCGCGGCGTCGACTCGCATTGTCTGTTGCTCTCATCTGCTGGTTTGTCGTTCTCACCCGCGCTGAGCCATCGATTGTTCGGGCCGGGGTGATGGCATCGCTCTCGCTAGGCGCCTCGGCTTTCGGCCGAAGGGTGACTCCGGTTCGAGCACTTGCACTTACATCGATTTCGTTGTTGCTTATCGATCCGCTCCTCGCCGGTTCGGTGGGCTTCGTATTGTCGGTGTGCGCAACCTTTGGCGTTGTCGCTATCGGCCCAGCGATCCTGCGAGCAGCGAACCGTGACGGCCCGGCCGCGACGATCGTGGCAGTCACCCTCGGCGCTCAACTCGGTGTATTTCTGCCGTCGGTGATTGTCTTCGGTCGATCGCCACTCGTTGCGCTGCCGGCCAACCTTCTCGCAGCGCCAGTTGCAGGTCTCGTCATGCTCGTCGGCCTCCCTATTTCGATGCTCGTCGCACTTGTGCCGGTAATGGCGATGCCAGCGGTCGTACCTGTCGAACTCGCCGTCTCGTGGATTGATCGTGTCGCGTTACGAATGGAGATGATTGAGCCGGTGTCACCTTTGCCTGGAGTTCTTGCTCATGGAGCGCTCGGATTCATGGTGCTGATCGCACTTGCACGACGGCGTTTCAGGCTCTCGGGTGCTAAACACGAGGTCGTCTATGGCGATTTACCTTCTCACCGGTGACGACGAGTCTCTGCTGCGAACCGCGGTTCGAGAGCTTGTTACCGAACGCCTCGGTGGGCAGGATCGATCGATGATGGTCGACGAGTTCGACGGACCCGACTATCTCGCACAACAGGTTGCTGACGCTGCGCACACGCCACCATTTCTGACGGATCGGCGAATCGTTGTCGCTCGCGCAGTTGGGAGATTTACCGTCGGCGACCTCGAACCGATCGTCCAATGGCTTGCACACCCATTGGAAACCACCGATCTCGTGCTTGAAGGTGGTGGCGGTGCGATTCCGAAATCGTTCGTCGAAGCAGTGAAGGCTGCTGGGGGTGAAGTTCGGAGTACCTCGGTTGCGACACGTGGTCGGGACCGAATCACTTGGGTACATACGCGCGCAGCGGCGAAGGGAATCGAACTCGATGACCGAGCCGTTACGCGTCTCGTCGATTGGCTCGGCGAAGGTAGCGCGGCGCTCGATGGCGTACTTGACACGCTCGCCGCTGCGCATGTCGGTCGCGGGCGAATCCGTGTTGAGGATGTCGAACCTTTGCTTGGCGATGAAGGAGGAGTGCCGCCGTGGGATCTCACCGATGCAATCGATGCGGGCAACACCGAAAAGGCGCTTCAGTTGTTGCATCGCATGGTGGATGGTGGCGGGCGGCATCCGTTGCAGGTCATGGCCTTGCTCCACGGGCACTATTCGAAGATGGCGCTGCTTGATGGCAGTGAGGCGCGCGATCAGGATTCGGCGGCGGCAGTGCTCGGCATGCGAAGCGGTTATCCGGCGAAGAAGGCGCTCGAAGGATCGCATCGCCTCGGAACTGACGGTTTACGTCGAGCATTCGGGCTACTTGCGACGGCTGACCTTGATCTGCGCGGATCAACCGGGCTCGACGAGATGACGGTCGCTGAGGTGTTGGTCGCTCGACTCTCGCGGTTAGCCCCGAGCGGACGTCGCTAACGTCCGGCCCGAGTCGCTTCTCGAACGCGAAACGACCCGAGCCATCGGCCCGGGTCGCACACGTAACTCGGTCAAACTCAGGAAGCGGCGTTTACCTTCTTCATGAGCCGACTCTTTTTGCGGGCTGCGGTGTTCTTATGGAGCACACCCTTCGAAACGGCGCTGTCGATGCGGCTGATCGCGGCGGTAACGGCGGCATCATCACCTGATCCGATGCTCGATGTGGCGCTCTTGACGCGGGTCTTGATCTCGCTACGCACCGACCGATTGCGATCGGCTCGCTTCGCATTCGTGATGTTTCGCTTTTTTTGGCTCTTAATGTTCGCCACTGTTACCTCGGGTGTGTTGTTCGATGTTTGGCACCGATTCGTCCTCGTGAACCGCAGGCTCGGGAGCGCAGAAGTTCAGCACGGGGAGGCTATCGGGGGAGGGCGAACACTCCCAACGCCAGAGCGGTAGCGTGATCGCAGCCATGGATACCCCCTCCGGCCTCGACCGCATCCGAAACTTCTCGATCATTGCCCACATCGACCACGGCAAGTCGACGTTGTCGGACCGAATCCTTGAGATCACGGGCGCCGTGCAATCACGCGACATGCGCGCGCAGTATCTCGATTCGATGGACCTTGAGCGAGAACGCGGCATCACGATCAAGGCGCAGAACGTTCGTGTCGAGTGGAAGGGTCACATCTTTCACCTCATCGACACTCCCGGCCATGTCGACTTTGGTTACGAGGTTTCCCGATCGCTCGCGGCGTGCGAAGGCGTTGTGCTCGTCGTTGATGCCGCACAAGGAATTGAGGCGCAAACCCTTGCCAACTGCTATCTCGCGTTAGAAAACGATCTCGAAATTGTCGCATGTCTCAACAAGATCGACCTCCCGGCCGCCGATCCTGACCGCTACGCAATGGAGATCGAGAATGTGCTCGGAATTGCAGCCGAAGATATTTTGCGCATCTCGGCAAAATCAGGCGAAGGTGTGCCAGAACTGCTCGATGCCATCGCTCAGCGCATTCCAGCGCCCGTTGGTGATGAGTCAGCCCCGCTCCAAGCGCTCATATTCGATTCGCAGTTCGATCAGTATCGAGGTGTCGTGTCGTCGGTACGTGTGATGAACGGACGACTAACCACCGGGTCTCGGTTGCAGTTCATGCAGGCCGGAGCGCAGCACGAAGCCCACACTGGCCCCATCACCACCCCCAAGCAACTGGTCTGGGCCAGCATCGCTGCTTTTGTGATTCCTGTGTTCATCATCATTGGCTTGGTGGCTTATGTGACCTCGGCCAACAAAGAGGCTGCGGGTGCCAGCGACAGCGAACGCGCCGTGGCTGAACGCATTCAGAAGGTCGGCGCTGTTGAAGTGCGCGACGCCAATCGCCCCCTCAAGGCTGGCGAAGAAGTTTACAAAGCCCAATGCGCAGCCTGCCACGGCTCTGGCGCGGCAGGCGCACCCAAGTTTGGCGATGCTGGCGCCTGGGGTGCCCGCATCAAGCAGGGCTTTGACACCCTGGTCAACTCCGCACTGAAAGGCAAAGGCGCCATGGGCGCACAAGCCGGTGGCGACTTCAGCGATGTCGAAATCGCCCGTGCCGTGGCTTACATGGCCAACAACGGCGGCGGCAAGTTCGAAGAACCCAAAGCGCCTGCCGCCCCCGAAGGCGACAAGAAGTAAGCCACTTCTTTCGGACAAAAGCCGACCCGCAGGTCGGCTTTTTTATTTTCAGTGCTGCGGCCAGTCT